>NZ_JBEOPS010000007.1:0-254164 GCF_040310305.1 Pseudomonas sp. HY13-MNA-CIBAN-0226 | reverse complement strand
TACCTGTCGCCAATAGCTATGGAGCAAAAAGCGGCATAAGCACCGTAAACGGTGTCCGGGATTGCTTGACCAGTTCAGCCTTGCTCCCACAGGGTTTGTGTCAGGCTCAGCTGATGGCATGGCGCTGAACCTGTGGGAGCAAGCCTTGCCCGCGATGGCGCCGGTACAGGCGCCGCCGCATTCAAGGCGCGAACGGCATCTCGCGCTTGTCATGGGTCTTCCTGTAGGTATTACAAATAATCCTGAACGGTGCTCACGCACCGGCTCGCCATGCAGGAAGGCATCAGTCTTCGTAGGTCGCGCATGGCGATGTATGTTCGGTTCAACGCGCTGTGCGTTTCAGCACAGGTCTACAGTAATACGAGCAATTTGGCGGCGAGCACCGATCCCCGCAAAGAATCGTCTGCTTTAGTAATTTGTACAGAATCAATAGGTTAGTTTGATGTAGGAAAATTCGTTTGTATAAATAGACTTTTCCTACATGTTTTTTTAATGTTTTGAGCAGTTCAAAAGTTGTTTTTTTGTCACGCGCTGTTAGTCTTCGATGAAACCAAGTCGCTGCCTGTGTTAGCCATCAATGCCTACTTAGAGGTTGTCGGTATTCTATAGAGTGCATTTTTGGCGATAATCAAGAGGTTGAGTAATGGAAAACATCATTCTGGAAGACACAACACTCCGTGATGGAGAACAATCGCCCGGGGTGGCATTTTCAAAGAAACGAAAGATCGCCATGTTATCTGCTTTAATTGAAGCAGGAATAAAATGGGTAGAGGTCGGAATTCCCGCAATGGGAGGTGACGAATTAGGTGCCTTAGAAGTATTGCTCGAACGTAAGGATGAAGCGGTATTAGTTGCATGGAATCGAGGGGTGGCTGAAGATGTAAAACAGTCGTTGCAACTAGGCTTTAAGGCCGTCCATATAGGCCTGCCAACATCAAATCTTCATCTGGGTGAAAGCCTAAAAAAGGATAGAGGCTGGCTACTAAAAACATCCTCAGATCTAATAAAACTAGCTAAAGATCATGGCGTTTTCGTGTCGATCAGTGCCGAAGATGTAGGGCGATCAGAGTTGGGCTTTGTAGAGGAGTACGCCGCCCATGTAGCAGAAGCTGGGGCGGATAGAATACGTCTCTCCGATACAGTAGGGATATTAACACCGGACCGTTATGGAAACATTGTTAGTCGAATTAAACGCGCTTCCGGTATAGCAGTGCAATGCCACGCTCATAACGATTTTGGTCTCGCTACCGCAAACACCTTGGCGGGTATTCAGGCTGGAGCTACTTTTTTTCACGCGACAGTAAATGGGATCGGTGAGCGAGCGGGCATGCCGGATCTAGCGCAATGCGTAATGGCATTGAAGATTTTATATAATATAAACCTCGGTGTTGACGCGACGAAATTAATAGAGCTGAGCCGGATTGTTGCGCGAGCTACACATGTGGAGTGTTACCCGTGGCAACCAATTGTCGGGGACAACATTTTTGCCCACGAATCCGGTATTCATGCCGCTGGCATTCTGAAAAATGTAAAAAGCTTTGAGCCATTCCTCCCTGAGTTGATAGGCGGTACTCGCCGTATCGTAATCGGCAAACACTCAGGGCGCGCTAGTGTTAATCATGCTCTTAACGCGCTGGGAATTAAGCTTACAGAGTTAGAGTTGGTCGACTGCTTGCGGTTAGTGCGTGCCAAATCCATGAAAGATGAGAAAGCTTTAAATCAAGATGAGTTGTTGGAAGTCGCATTGTCGGTTAATGAGTTTTTATCTTGATGGATAGTTCGCCATGCTGGCGGGAGGAAGAAAGCATGTTGTTAGATACTCATGTTCACTTATTAGCTTCTAAGAAGGCCAGGCCAGACTGGAGTGAGATAAGTTATACGCTTAAAGTGGCAAAAAAAAGGGAATTGATTTGTTGTGCATTACAGAGCACAGAGATGCGGAAGGATTTGAAGAATTATATCGAGAGGTTTTTATTGAAAACAAACTTGGAGGTAATTTTGAATCAAGCGGGATGCTACGATTAACATCTGGAGTTATTATTAGTCCTGGGGCAGAGGTATCATTGGCCGGAGGTGGTGATATGGGAGTTCATGCTGGTTTAAACACAATAATGAGCCTAGATTCGCAAAAGGGCATATATTCTGCTGAAGGTCTTCTGGATGTTCTAGAGGCAAGTTGTAACGACTATGTAGCTGTAGCTCATCATGTTCTGGTAGAGGGTAAATGGTGGAAGGATTTTGACCAGGTTGTAGATCGGTTGGATGCAATAGAAGTGCCTGGCAAACATTCCAGGTGCTCGGATGAATATCTCGTGCTTGCGGATAAATATTCCAAGGGGAAATTGTGTGGTAGCGATGCGCACAATTGGGTACAGCTAGGTGCAGGGTTAACTTTTGTGGAATGTGGTGTTGTGGGTAGCAGTTCTGAAAGCTCGTTAAGTATTTCAAGCTTAAAGCATTATCTGGTCAAAAACGAAACAATTGCACGTTTAAATGCGAACGCTGATGCGATGGTAGCGATAGCAAAATTTCACACTGCCCAAAAAAACTGGATGCCTAGTGGAGAGACAGATGTATGAGTATAAGAATCCAGCTTAAGAAAATACGAGAATTGGCTGATTCCAGAAAAATGTCGGCTGAAGAGATTTTGAGTGCTGTAAATATTGAGTCTGCTGAATATATTGAGATTAATTCTACTGAGCAACTGAAAGAGCTTTCCAGTGTGTTGATTACACCCATGTGTGAGCTTCTTCAGGGTGTTGATTGCGATTTATTGAACGACGTAAAAATTTCGAGATTTACCGAAGGTTTTTGTAAGACGAGTAGCAGGGGTGCAAAGGAATATTATACGTATCAACATTTGGCAACTTCGAATACAGCTCCAGAGCTGATGGCTTTGAAAGTTAGCCTCCATTGTAATAGTGCAGAAAATATCGTTCTGAATGGGGGGCATGCGTCAAAAGAGGTGGTCTTCGTACTAAAGGGTACTGTTAGAGTCGACTGGCGTCGCAGTCGTAGTGTAAGCAGCTTCATTGAAGTGCTAGTCGCAGGGGATTCTATCTATATAAGTCCAAATGTGCCGCATAGTTTTATAGCGCTCGAAGACGGCTCTGAAATACTCGCTTTCAACTACAAACTGCCTTGATATCTTGGTGGTGAATAGCAAGGTAAAAAACTATGATCAACGTCTCGGTGGTAGGAACAGGTGTTTTAGGCGCGGCCTTAATTAGTCGATTTATAGAGTGCGGGGTTAACGTAGCTGCCCACAATCGTACTAAGTCAAAACTGGTTCCTCTGGTAGCGCTAGGAGCCAAGCCGATCGATGATTTGGCCAACGAAATTATTATTGAACAAAAAATATGGTTTTTGTGCTTGTGCGACGAGTTTAGTATTCTTGAGGTCTTCTCACATTTAAAAGTGATGAGTGCACTAAAGCTCCAGAAAATATTGGTGGTTAATATGAGCACAATAGGTCCTAGGGCGTCCGCTAGACTGGAAGCTTTTTTTACGAAGCTAGGCGTGGACTATGTTGAACTACCTGTTTCTGGGGGAGCGGAGGGCGTGCTTTCTGGTGAGTTAATAGGCTACGTTGGCAAGAAGCCGAAGTACTTGGTGTCAGAGTTTGATTCGCTTATAAAATTATTGCTGAATAAATATTCGATGATGAGTTCTAATCAAGATGCTCAAGCTATGAAAGTCGTGAACAACTACTGTGAGGCCATAAATCTAATCGTCGCTTCTGAAGCGTTGTTATTGGCGCAAAATTTGGGAATGTCAAAAGAAGTCATAGGGAGGTCGTTAGGGTTAGGCAGGGGACGGTCAGCCTATCTTGAATTGTTGCTTGGAAGGTACATGAAATCGGAAAAGCATGTTTCGGTTCCATTAGAAATTCGAATCAAAGACTTAGAGCTCGCGAGCGACGTCTTTTGCGATCTAAATATAAAAAGTATTTTCTATGAAGGAGCACGTGAGATTTATCTAGGTACGTTAGACTCTAGTGCGTTATCCCTGGATCAGACTGAATGCTTTACTTATCTGTGTGATCGCTCGGGGAAGGCTGAGCGAGAGGTTATTATTTGAGTCACAAACGAATTGAGAAGCGCTTTTACAATGTGCGTTTTGTATGGCGGAGATTTTCGAGATGTCGAATATCAATAAGAAATGCAAGATTAGTGTAGATAAGCCGATAATAAGAAATGCGCCACAAATATTGTATGGTAGCGTCTTTCCAGATAAAAAAGGTCGGTTGGCTGGTCTGTTCGAAACGAAAAAAAACTCAATAAAAGTGTATCAGGGTGCAAGTGATTTTTTTTTGGGCTCCGGAGAGGATTTGAAATGTTTAAGAGGTATGGATCTCGACTTCGAAGTAGAGTTGGCAATTATCGTCGACGCAGTGCCAATGGGGGTTCCTGTCGTAGACGCAGATAAGTACATACAAGTATTAACTGCGTGTAATGACTTTACATACAGAAGTCTTGCAAGCATTGATAAGGCGTCGGGATTTGGTTTTATCCAGTCTAAACCATTAACTAGTTTTTGTAGTTGTGGTATTTTACCGCTTGATAATAAAGCTGTATGGAATAATGGGTTGCCAGTTTTAGATGTGAGCGTCTTACTGAACGGAAAAATTTTTTGTGAATTTTCCACTGTTGATATGTTGTACAGTTTTTCTGAGCTTATAGCCTATTGCGCTAGAACTCGCGATTTGCCTACTGGAACCGTCATCACCTCTGGGGCTGTTTCAACGTTTAAAAATGGCTCTTTAAGTGATGGTTGTATAGCAGAAAGGATAATGTGTGCGCCACCTGAAAGCAGTATATCCACTCAGAATTTTTTACAGGACAAAGACATAGTACAGGTCGATTTCTACCAGCTAGGCGATGGTCGAGCAACGTGCTCAGAATCTATATTCGGCTCTCTCGTGAATAGAGTAGTAATGGTATGAGAATTAAGCGGGATGTCGCGATTCATGTTAGCCTTTTGTTGAGTACCGCTAATATTTTAGGTTCTTCCGGCCTCATGGTTTGGATTGACCATGCGTTGCATTTCGAGTCTGCAGATTTAACAGCATATTACCCGCTACTGTCCTACTTGTTGGGGTTGTCGCTCGGGTGTTGTATTTTAGGGCTGGTTAGCCCGGTATATAAACGCATTGTATCGGGAAGTTTTTTTCTAATTTTATTAGTTGTGGCTTTGTCTGTTTGTACAGCGTTGGCTGTTGGTGACGGTATTTTTAGTGAAGGATTCGAGCTTTTCTTGAGATTTCTCTGGGGTGGGGCAAGTGGATGCACCGTTATTTTGGGGCGGGCAATGCTGGCCTCTCCACGCAGGAGTAGTGAGGCATATAAAAACTTTTCAGCTTTAAGTTTTGCTTTAGCTAGCATGCCTTTGATTGTGCCGGTTGTTTTTGCGATTTTTTTCCTCCACCAGAGACCCGTAGCCGCAATTTTTGCAGCGACAGTGTATGCCCTTACGTTAGTTGTGTATTTGGTGGGTGGTACGGGCCTCGCGATTGAAGATCCGTGTCCGGCGGGGGATAACCCTGGATTGAAATCTGGAGCTTTAAATTGTTTTACTCTAATTATTTCAAATGTTGTATTTTTTCTAATTTTGATACTTGTGCCGATGGTGAAAGCTCTGATCGATCCTGGTCTTGAGATATTACATATATACGGTGTAGTTTTGTGTGTTTGGCTGGTTGTCGGTTGGATTGTTTTTCGATATTTTCAAAGTCTTTCATCGATGTCGCGATTGAAGGTTGGCTTTTTTGTTCAGCTGATAATGCTGGGTAGTTGTCTCTGGGTATTGTTCGTCGGAAGGTACTCCGTATTTTATCTTATTTTTTTCATGGCGTTTATTTCGAATATGTTGGTCCAGCCTACGTTGTTTACGTTGTTGGGTCATCACGCTTTCAATAAGCTATTGCTGTTTGGTATCCAATCTGGGGTTTATATTCTTGTAGTTTTCGTGTTGTTAGCTGTCTCAGTTTTCGTAGGTTTTTCTATTCGCTCGGTCTTTTTGCTATTGTCCGTTGTTATTGCAATTTCACTGACCTGTTTACATGTGTTTTTGCTGGATTTCCGCAAAGTGAGCATTTGATTGGGCTGTTTCCAACATCGAGGTGTGTTGACTATGAAAAGAGAGTTAGGGAATGCAACTGCAGAAGTGCGAGGCGCTTCATTAGGTAAGTTGCTAACGTGTCAGGATGGATTGCGAGTTATGGAGGTACATAGTCCCCTGTCTGCAATGCTAGTTGAAAAAATATTTAATATTAAAAATGGAGTCCGAACTGAATTTGATGCTTTTTGGTCTAGCTCGCTAACTGACTCTACCCTGCTGGGAAAACCAGACATTGAATTGGTGAGTTTTTCCGAGCGTTTTTCAAAAATTGCAGAAATTTTTCAAGTCACTACGAAACCACTGATTTTTGATGCTGATACGGGTGGCGCTCCAGAGCATCTCTGTCACCATGTTCGGACGGCTGAAAAATTAGGCATTTCGGCGTTTATTGTTGAAGATAAAACAGGACTGAAGAAAAACTCGTTGCTTGGTACTGGTGCTCTCCAGGTGCAAGCTAGCGTTATTGATTTCTCAAAAAAAATATCAATGGCAAAGAGTAGTCAGTTCACTTCGAGTTTTTTGTTGATTGCGCGAATTGAGAGTTTGGTGTTGGATGCTGGGATGGGCGATGCTATTCACCGTGCCTTGGCCTATGTAGAGGCCGGCGCAGACGGAATAATGATCCATAGTCGAGATGAGTCGGGATTCAGTGTTTTAGAGTTTGCTCGGGTTTTCAGGGCTCATCATAAAAACATTCCTTTAGTTTGCGTGCCTACGACTTTTAATGGGGTCCATTATGAAGCTTTGATAGATAATGGTTTTAATATTGTCATTTATGCCAATCATCTACTTCGTGCCGCTTATCCTGCTATGCGTCATGTAGCAACCGAGATATTGAAAAATGGATGTACCTCTAAAGTGGAGAAGCACTGTTTGGCATTAAATGACATTTTAGATCTCGTCCCCGGTACACGTTAGCTGTTAATAATCAGCGCGGTTTGAAAACACACCGTGCTAATTATTAACTCCGAAGGTGGCTCCTGGCGTTGTGCTAAGGTCAAGGCGCGAACGGCATCACTCGCTTGTGATGGGTCTTGTTGTACGTGTCACAAATAATCCTGAACGCTTCCTCACGTACCGGCTCGCCATGCAGAAAAGCATCAATTTCGGCATAGGTCACCCCATGGGACGCCTCATCCGGCTTGCCCGGGGACAGGTCCTCGAGATCGGCAGTGGGGATCTTCTCCACCAGCGATTCCGGTGCGCCAAAGCTGCGGGCGATGCTGCGCACCTGGTTTTTCACCAGCCCGCTCAGTGGCGCCAGGTCGCAGGCGCCGTCACCAAACTTGGTGAAGAATCCCATCACCTTCTACCCCCCTAAAAAGTGCCTATATCACAGTAAATGCTGATGGTTAACCTGGTTGGTGCGTTGTGCAAAAAGAAAAACTGCACAGCATTAAAAAGTGTAAGAGTTTTTCAAATCCTCTTCACCAGCCCACCACTCAAGCCATAGGCTCGAGGAATGGATGAGGCATAATGAACGACAATCGCGAAATGCGGCTCTACCTGTTATAGGTTCTCGTTGGATCCTGGCAAGGCAAACGACCTGATGACGAGGCGGCTAGAGAGCTTCATTTTGCAGTTCCGCTCAAAGGCATAGGAGGAACCATGGCGCACAGTTTGAGGGTGGTAATGGCCCAGTTGAATATTCGTGTGGGGGATATTCAAGGCAATGTTGAGAAGATCATCGAGGCGGCGAAGAAAGCTCGTGACGAACTCCATGCCCAGATCATCGTTTTCCCTGAGCTTACTTTGTGCGGTTATCCGCCAGAAGATTTGCTGCTGCGCACTAGCATGCAGCGCCGAATTGAAAAGGCTATAAATAAAGTTCGCGAAGCCGCACGGGGTATAGCTGTGGTGGTTGGTTTTCCTTGGGTAGAAAGTGGTTCTGGTCACGAGGAACTACAAAGTAACCGCTACAACAGTTGCGCCATCTTTGTTGATGGGACGGAAGTCGGGCGTTACCACAAACAGAAACTTCCAAATTATCGGGTGTTCGACGAAAAACGATACTTTGTGCCCGGCAGTGGGCCGTGCGTTGTTGAACTGTTTGGGGTGAAGATTGCTCTTGGTATTTGCGAAGATATCTGGTTCCCAGAGCCTTTGAATGAAGCATGTGATGCTGGCGCACAAATCATGCTCACTCTGAATGCCTCACCTTTCCATCGAGGTAAACAAGCCGAGCGCGAAGAGCTTCTTTCTCGGCGAGCAAATGAATGCTCGATCCCGATGATTTATGTAAACCAAGTTGGAGGCCAGGACGAACTAGTCTTTGATGGCAACAGCTTCGTTGTTGACGGCAACGGGAAAATTATCCAGAGAGCTCCGGCCTTTGAAGAAGGTCTCTTTCACGTTGATTTCTCCATAAAGGAAAATGTCCTCCTACCTGTTGAGGCCGCGAAATCAGAACTTCTAAGCATAGAGGCGAGCGTTTACCAAGCACTGGTAACTGGTGTGCGTGATTACGTTCAGCGCAACGGCTTCAAGGGTGTAGTGCTGGGTCTGTCTGGCGGTATCGACTCTGCCTTAAGCCTTGTCGTAGCGGTTGATGCTCTGGGAGCAGAGAATGTGGAAGCGGTGATGATGCCCTACCACTATACCGCTCAGATGAGCCAGGACGACGCGAAGGAAGAGGCCGACCTGCTCGGCGTTAAGTATAGCGTGATGCCGATTCAGCCGATGGTTGAGGCTTTCCTGAATACCCTTGCACCTGAGTTCGAAGGACTACCCAAAGACACCACCGAGGAAAACCTGCAAGCCCGTTGCCGTGGTGTAATTCTCATGGCGATTTCCAATAAAAAGCGCTACTTGGTGCTGACCACTGGTAACAAGAGCGAAATGGCAGTCGGCTATGCAACTCTCTATGGCGACATGGCGGGCGGCTTTGATGTATTGAAAGATGTTCCTAAGACTCTGGTGTTCCGCTTGTGCGAGTACCGAAATACCCTTGGGTATGTTATTCCTCAGCGTGTTATTGATCGACCACCGTCAGCAGAGCTTGCACCGGATCAGAAGGACGAAGATTCACTTCCCCCATATTCTGTCCTCGACGAAATTTTGCGCTTGTACGTTGAACATGACTACTCAGCAGATGCCATTGTTGGTGCCGGTTTCGACAAAGAGGTGGTGCACAAGGTAATTAGGCTTGTTGATATCAATGAGTACAAACGCCGCCAAGCTGCAGTTGGCCCGCGAGTAACTGAGCGAGGCTTCGGAAGAGATCGTCGTTACCCTATTACCTCGGGATGGCGCATCGGCGATTAAAAATGCAATAAAAAAAAGCCAGTCCCAGCAATGGGGCTGGTTCTAAAAAGCCCAACCTGAAGTAGCCTTCAACTATTCCCACTGTGCCAAATCTTATTCACTGTGGACACCGGCATACCCAATTTCACTGAAATCTCTTTTTGAGTCAGTCCATCAGCTTTGTAGCCAAGTACGGCTTTAATTTTGTCTGAAGCAATTGGTGGTTTGCCCGCTTTCGCAGTGACTAATTCTCCGCTAACAAATTGCGTTGGAACGGTTTCCAAAACTCGCAAATCACGCAGCTTTTCAATTTCTGACTGAAGATAGGACATGTAGTCCTCAAGCGTCTCTTGGCGGTCGTAGCTGGAGGCCACAGCTAACAAAGCTACAACATCAACATCCAAGCGTTCACTGATGCCTTCCAGCATCTTCAAGGTCACGTTGGACGTACCATGCTCTACGTTATGTAGATGGCGAGCTTCCAATGTGCTTCCGAGCTGCTCTTGAGAGAGGCCGCGCGCAGCACGAATGGTGCGGAGTACTGCTGCCAGGGTGTATCGCGATGGCATGAGGGCTTCCCGCAAAGGGAAGGATAAGGCCATATCGTAAAATTCACATCTATGAAATATAGTATGTGAATGTGAATTGGTGATATGGTGTCTCTACCCGTTCCAGGCAGGTGGAAGGAGGTGTAGGAGGACAATCACTGGAAGACGCCGAATTGTCAATTTACATGCATTGTTGTCAGGGCTCGTCAGTACCGATAGAGCCCCTAAGAGATAGGCGGGATGTAAGTCGTGTTGGTCACTAATCGCGCAAAACTTCAGGGACAGTTTTTAGCTCAGGACAACCTTCGCTTGCTGTGGAAATCAGCAAGCCTCAATCCGGACAGTTACTATTTCGTGGTTGAAGGTTGCGGGCTGGTTGATGGTTCTTTTGGGCCTTGGGTACGCATAGTGTCGAGCGTCGATGAAGTCGACTCCCTGTGCAAGGGAGAACAGGTCGATACGTTGAGCGTGAACAAGATTCAGCTGATGGCGCCACCCGCAATGACGAAGCAGTCGGGATTTTCGATGCAGCCCTTGTCGGAGATCCGGATCAAGCAAGGTAGTGAAGCCAGTCCAGTTTACGAGTTTGTTACCAAAAATGGGCAGATCTACTCAAGCGCCAGAGGGTGATGGCTGGCAGGGTACACAGCTCTATCTTGATAGATGATGTCTTTCCGCATCACTAAAGAAACGGAGCTGATAATTATGCAAATCAGAGCTCATTCGCGTGGATAAGCAGGCTTTCCTTGGAATGCTCTTCCAAGAAGGTTCCCAGGTAGGGAACAGGTTCGTCCCCTGACTTCTTTCAGTTCTGACCTTTTCATGAGGGGGCATGATTCCGGAGGCGACCCCCTTCTTCAAACGCCCCAAGACTGGCTGCATTTACGAAAATTCCTCACTTAGCAATGCGGGAATGTGCTCAACATGACCAACACGGCCACTTCAATGAAGTTAAGAATCTATTCAGACCTGCACAACGAGTTCGCGTTGTTCGAGCCCACCCCGAGCGAAGCGGACGTAGTGATTCTTGCCGGCGACATTGATATCAAATCACGTGGCGTGAATTGGGCAAACGAGACATTCCAATGCCCTGTCATCTATGTGTGCGGCAATCACGAGTACTACGGTGGGCACATCGAACACACGCTGCGCAAGATGAAGGAGGCAGCAGCGCCTCATGTCCACGTACTTGAAAACGAAGTCCTGATCTTGGATCAGACCCGGTTTTTGGTCACAACGGCGTGGACAGATTACTCGTCGACCGGCGATGTTGTTGCGGCAAAGCGCGTCGCTTGGGAGTCGATGAACGACTTCACCGTGATTAGAACCGATGAAAGTTTTCGACGCTTACGCCCAGATGACCTGATAGCTAAATCAAAGGCCGCGCATGCTTGGCTGACTCAAGAATTGGAAAAACCTTTCAACGGCCAAACAGTTGTAGTCACACACCATGCGCCGGCCTTGGATCACGTGGGTGACGAGCTTCCTGAAGACCTGATTGCCGCCTATGCCAATGATTGGTCAGAACTGTTGGGTAAGGCCGATCTTTGGGTCTACGGGCATACGCACGTCGCAGCGGACTTCATCAAAAATGGGTGCCGCGTGGTTTCCAATCCACGCGGGTATCCAAGTCAAAAAACAGGTTTTGATCCGAATTTTTTGATCGAGATATGAGGATTCCAATCTAACGATGAGGCCTCGTCGCAGCGCAATGCTCATGAGTAAAGTGCGGCGGGGGACGACGCTGCCCGCGTGCTTTGTGCCTGAAAACCAATGAGAAGATTGATATGGTCACGTTGGATGAAATCGCTCAGCTCCTCTACGGTACAGACCGGGAAACTTCGGGTTGGACTGGTTCCCAAGAGGATTTAATTTACTTAGCGGGAAAGGTGTTCCCCGGCAAAGCATTCTGCGTCGTTCGACAGTGGATTCTGATCGACCTCACCGTGACCCCTGATGAAAGGGAAAAGCTGACGAGGCTCGGTCTGCTTCCTGCGACACTTTTCGCTCATGAGGTAGTCATTGACAGCAGAAATCGTTTCCAACCCGGCATGTGGGTGCGCAGCAATTTCGGAGTGTCATTCATTTACGGCTCTATGTTTGAAACCAAGAACACCGTCTATCTCCTCTGGGGCCCAGGCCAGCGAAAAGAAGCGACTGTGGGGGCTGCTTTTTCGATGTCGCCCGCGTGAGCGCTGAACACCGTAAATACATGAGTCTTTTTGGAGATTTGGCCGGATGCCTGATGCAATCGAAGTAGAGCTTTACGGTAAGGATGTGAGTGACTTTCAACTGATTCGCTTGGTTCGAGCGAGCCATCGAAAATACACCGTGCCGATTACAGCTTTCATCAGTAATGCTTTCATCACTGAAGATTCGTGCGTAGGTATTTCTTTTCAGCACGCCGAACGAAACGTGGGGTACGGCAAAGCAGATGGGGCTATCCTTCGAACCGAAAAAATACACTGTGCGCGGAAAGAAGGGCGTTTCTGGCTGCTTGAAACACGAGACGGAAACTACGTCATTGGCAGCTTTATGCGGGATTTTGGACGGAGTAGTTTTTTGCGCTTTTTGCAAACCGGCGAGCGCGTCTGAGGACATATACATTTGTCGATGGCCCCCCGGCTGCAGCCATGCGGTTTCTCTAAAGCCAGCCATGGCCCTCTAGGCAATGAAGATTCAATTTTTCTATGCCGAGTTCTAGGTCAACCGAGAAGGGAAAGTGATGGATAGTCAAGTCGAGTTGGCGCACCAGTCAATGATATTCACTAAGCTCTCGCAGATCGCGGATAGCCTCATCGCATATGAAACATGTCCTGCTCCACCAGAGCAGTTATTGACATGGATAGGGGGCACGCTTGATCGGCTGCAAGAGGAAGGTATTTCCGATGGAGCAACAGCGCAACGACGGATGTATGAAGCCTATCGAGAATGGATCGATCAGTTCGCCGAGTCTCAGCCGAAGTGAAGTTCAGTGGCTAGCGGAACAGCTATGGACTGCAGTGTTTTTAGCGACAAAGCCTAAATCGCAGATTAATCAGGAGTACGCAAGAGGAGTTTACGCGACCTGATACTTATCGAGAGCGTACCTTCCGTAATCCCGATACACCTGGCCTCGGCCACAAGCGCGGCCTTGGCCTCTTGGGCCTCCGCCCTTGCTGCCGACTGACGGTCATGGAATCCGCAATATTCGTTTTAGCCAGCCAGATTCGGCCCGCGCCAGCAGGAAGAGATACCCCCCCCGATATTCCTCTGAAGCTCGGTGTTGCGGGTCGCAGCAACCCTGGATTTGAGAGACAAAATCCTCGATATTCGTTTCAGGCTGATTCGGCCCCGCCACCAAGTGAGAGATGAAACCGCCGATATTCGCTTCAGCCAGCCAATCCGGCCCTTGATATAGGGCGGGAGATGAAACTCCCGATATTTGTCAAAGTCCCGTTTTTTGCTGGGCGGAACGGTCAGCGGGGCCGGGAGATGAAACCCGCGATATTCGTTAAAGGCCCATGTTTGCTGGGTGGAACGGCCAGCGGGGCTAGGAGATGAATCCGCTTATATTCGCTGCCGCGAGCCGATCTTTCCCTTGCCAGGGGCGGGAGATGAAGCCCACGATATTCTTTGAAGGCCCATGTTTGCTTGACGGAACGGCCAGCGGGGCCATGAGATGAAACCGCTTTTATCCGCTTCAGCTAGCCGATCCGGCCCGCGTCACTGGGTGAGAGATGAAACCCCCGATATTTGTCTGTGCCTAAATGCTACGTACCGTATTAGCCAGAAATTCAACTCGCATGGCTAGCCGCTTACGCAAAGAGGCGACTGCATTAGTACCCATGGCACAACGAAAAATGCTCATGCCACAGTCTTTGTGGCCCAGCTTCCAGCGAACCCATCGGTCGCAATTTTCATAGCTCGACATTGACCGCAAGCCGCCTTCATCGTTAACTGTATGCCTATCCAGTTATGCGTAAGGCCCCATCATGAGCGTCACACCCTCGGCCCGTTAGCAGAAGGGGGAGTCCAGCTCCCTTTCTATTCCTTCAAAGTTTCAGCGGGCTTCCCGTCGCCGGCAGTTGACCACCTCGAACAACACATCTCCACCTGTCATCCACTTGACTCCACGTTAAGTGGACGAGCACCTTGCGGCGTCTGTTCTGGATATGTGCGCCCGTCCCATTCTGGTCATCAAATCCAGTGGACGAGCGGACACAGGATTGCGGCCAGTCATCCGATTTGGCACTCAATCTTGAAGCAACCCGTTGCCTTGTAGCATCTCTGGGCTATGGTGAGGTCTCTGGCATATAAGACTAAAGTCGTAGGGAGAGCACGGCATGCGAATTCGCGGGGATGTATTCTGGCAATGGGCTGATCCGACGCTTCACCACCGGTCGCACGACGAGACGTTGGACGACGGTACATATATCGATGTCCAAGTCAGGCTGTCGGCCACGGGAAACACGCAGATGTTCATTGGAGTGTATGCGGCAAGCGGGATGGCTCTGCATGAAGAAGCATTTGATTCCCGGCCAGGTGAATCTATGACCCGCGTTTTAGCGTGGGGGGTGGGCTGCGCAAGGCGAATTGCGGTTGGTCTCAAGCCTACTGAAAGGCATGTGGCGTAGGTTTCATGTCTGGAGCTTGGTAGGGCCGGTGATCAGTATATTGCGCCGAGCGCAACGGCCATCACCTAGTAGCCCCAAGCTGCAAACTCCGAAACTATATTGCCGACGGTTCGATAAATCTCGTTCGGCTCGGCGAGGTCTGGCTGCCGCATCAGCATCGCGCTCAAAAAACGCCTAATCATCAACAAGCGTTTCTGTCGATTTTCGACCAAGCAAAACAACGTCGTCATCCTTGCCCACGCAACCTGTATCTTGAGGGAAAGGACTACCATCACCTACTGCGGCGAGTGCTTAAGGCTGTTGACCAAATGTTGTGCTCACACCGTGAGCACAATGCCCCTTGGCCTTTCTGGATAGATTGTGGAAAACCACATTTCACGCAGCAATAAAGTGCTGAAGAGGGCATTTTTGTATATTCCGCCCGATGGTCTACAGGCAGAACCGATAGTCCCGGACGCAGGTCTTCCTCGTCATAGAAGTAAAGGCTGATATCCCCATCAGTTTCGACCAGCCCTAACTTAACCTGGCCTAAGTGTTCAACGCCTCGCTGCCGGAGCTCCATCAGTAATTCGCTAGCAGACATATTCAGCTTCTCAAAAGCCTTGATCTCATATAGTCCATCGCTAATAACGGTCACAGGTAGACCATCAATCCACGCTTCAAATCTCTTGCTCTTAGTCATGATAAATACCGTGATGCGGTATAGGAGCAAGAGCGTGAGAAATACTACAGCGACTGGCAACAGTGGGACATCATGGTAGAAAGACACGTCTCCGGCAGCGGAACCCAGCGTCAAGATTACTACCAGCTCAAAGAGCGAGAGTTGCCTTATCCCTCGCCGACCACTTGATTTTAAGAACAAAAAAACAGCAAGAAAGGCAAACGTTGCTCTGAAGCCGACCTCTAGCAAAAATGAAAGTGGGAACTCGTCTATCAGCATCCTTTGCAAATCGAAAGGGGACATTATTACCTCTATTTTTATATTCGAAAACGATCGGTTGGACAATTCAGGCTGTTTGCGACGAAATACGCTGCGCCTGGAACTACCCCGTGCAACAAAGCCGGTTGGTTCTGATGCTAGAATTTTATTCGAAGTGAGTTGACCTCATTAAGATGGGCAAATATAGCCGATGACGAAGTGAATGATTTCCTTCTATCGCTCATAGCTAACTGAGTCTTTAAAGTTGAAAAAATTCAAAGAATTCGAGTTTTAAGAGGTAATGAGGTTCAAGAGAACAGTTGTCGGACTTGATCGATGAGTTACGCAAATCCGGCGTTGATCGCTTTGCGCTCCACTGCATCACCAACGTGGTGACGGAGTTAGATGCGGTCATGAGCTGCAGTGGCGGCTTGCTGGTCACGCTCGAAGCGACCCTTGAGTACCAGGATTCGGATTCAGCTACATCCGAAGCAGCTAAAGCGCAAACATCCTGGCATCAACCCCGGCGCTGAAAACTGTGAGTTGAAAAATAAACACCGACCGAGGACACCCTGCGTGGCTCTGCGGCATTCACTAATGCGTGAGCGGCTGGTCGGCACCGCTTGCCCGCTGAGTCAGCGTTGCCCCCTAGCCTGTCATTTGCCCCCGAACTGCCTAACCATTTGTATTCGACATGACCAGCAGACTCAGCAAAACCTCTACGATGAGTGGTTGGCTCAACGTTTCTCTGGGTATCGGTCTACCTCATAGCCCTGTGAAAATGCTAGGGAATGTTTTGAAGCATCCATTTGGGTGATGTTGTCGGCAACGTGTTGTGTGAAGCATTGCAATGCCGGTTCTACGGGCGATCAGTCCCCGGCGATCCTGCATTTGCTTTTCGGAGTTTTTCAAACTCGTCAATCATTTTGGGGTCAATCGATTACCACACTCAACTCGTGAGGAAGACATATGGACAACTACCACATCACTAAATCTGAGGAGCTCTGGACACTGGTAAAGAAAGGTGCGCAGCGAGCGTCGAAGACGGCACCTACTAAGACTGAAATCACCGCTATAGCGAGCGAATTTCTTAAAGACAAGACGGCGTCGCTTAAAATTCACAAGGAGGATGGGACGATCCAAGAGGAGCGGACTTTCCCTCGTGCTGCAGATCCGCGTAAATCTAAGGGTTAATGCTGATGCGTTCTGGCGACTGTCCGCTAAGTGACTTCGCCAGATCGGTGAACTGCAAAATCCCCAGCAAGCTTGGAGGACAGTAATGAGCATCGACAGCAAAACCCAAATCTCAGCAATCTTTGATCAGCTCTTGGCTCTGAGGGAAAGCGTCGGTGATCTTCAAGAAATGGAGGAACAAAGGGTGAGATCTCTTCGTGGACACCAAACTGTCGATGTAGACGGGTCAATTCACCTCTTGTTTCTGAAGCTACAAGAAGACATCGCGAGCATAGAAGAAGCCCTCGCGTCGGTTGCCGAGGCCACCGGTGATATACCGAAGCTTTAGGGAGGACGTGACGAGGTGATGGTAGTGTTGAGGCGCTGTCTTTCGGATCTTCTATTTGAACGAGTTCCCGGCGCAAGGCGCCTGTACCTGATCACGACGTGGAGATGTAGGCTTGCTCCTCAATTTTTTCAGAGCTTTCGATTTCGAACCGAGTGACGCGATCTTTAATCATTCCACGGTTGACCTCGCCAGCGACGGTGAAGCTCATCATGGGTCGACGAGTACCTAGCGGTAGAATTTTATCTAGGTCGGTGTCCCACTTTACCGTGTCTTTCCATAGGTATGGACTAGCCCTCCATGAGCGCATGTTCTGCGATTTCAGGAGTATCGGGGCACCAATTGTCCAGAATCAACTTCATCAGCGTGGCTGTGCCACAGCGCTTTTTCCGATTGGGGTAATTTTCTAAAAACCGCTCACTGATGGTGTACGTCACACCCGTGAGCTTCGCGTCCTTGCGATTGCCGTCGTAGGTAGATAGGTAGGTAGGTATGAGGCATTCAACGCGCCTATCCCAAACCTCACCAATTTGGGCGCCATCTTAGCGCCCGATTGAGGTGTTCAACTCATCTGGCCAGTTCAATGCCACTCCTGCCTGATTAACTTCCGGCTCAACGAATGCAGGACATGCGGCTTGCGCTTTCCAGGAGATCCCCCAAGATAACCTTAATTCGCACGTTCTCAGGCAAATTATTATTCATCGCATAGTTGTAAGCTTGCACCACCAGCGTATCGCACATGCCACCCTTACGAGACATATCATCCATGGCGATTGCGGCGCGTCCAGCATCGTCGGAACCTTCGCCGATTGTGGTGCGTAAATCTATACGCTTTTGCTCAGGACTGTTAGCCAGTCGCCAGGCATGCAGCGGGAAAGAAATATTTTCGCGAATCGCGATACTGTCTGCCGTAGAGGCCTGCGCCTTGTCGATCTGATTTAGAAGGTGCTCCGCTTCGACCAGAGATTTAATGTCTTCAAGGTTCTGAGACTTAATCTGCGCCATTAGCGTTTTTGCCCTCATATTTCCTAGAGTCGATGACTCATCCAGTGCTGCAAGGTATTCGCGTTTGGTATCCGGCGGCATCGCGTCCAATTGGCGGTAGTTACGCCCAATGTCGTTGGCGTGATTGAGCAGGTTAGTAGCTAGCTGGACATCGGTTAAAGGAGGGGATGCACGCAGAGCGGAATCACGGTGCTTCAGGCGAACATAGTGACAGCGAGAAAAAATCTCGGGTGCAGCTTCATTTTTTCTTGGCCCGCTGCCGTCGTCATTTGCTAGCCGCTCTTGCTCAGGTTTCTTGCACTCTGTGTAATCTGCAATGCCAAGAGCTTCATCTTGTCCCTTAAGAGCATTGATTCGCCCAGTCGAGATGCCCTGCATAGACGCCCTCAACAGTCGATTATGATCTTGCATGGCAGATTCCATGATGTGGTCTATGCACTGATCTTTCAGCACTGCCAGCACAGAGTCGTTGGCAATGCCAATGCAATGGGCGAATGGGTCTGCAATGACTGGAGGGGACACTCCTTTCAAGGCGTCGACCATTTCAGTGCCTCGACGACGCGATTCGCTGATCTCCTTAGTCTGTTCTGCTACAGCACCGGCTGCTTCATTTCTCTTGTCATCAGCCAGCTGATTGATTCGCAGCGGCCCGCCCAGCAGGTAGGGCATTTCTCCGCCTACGCGCTTAAGTACTCCGGCGAACGTTGCGTTGAGTTTGCGGTACTTCCAACCATTGCAGAGCTTTGCCAGTGTTTCTTGAGGAACTAAAGCACCATCGCGGGTCGTTTTGCTGATCGCTTGAGCTTCTTCGCCGGTGATACCTGGCGTCACCCACTGTGGCCCCTTAATCTGTAAAAGCTGACTGAAGATCATCCCATAGAGATAACTGACGCCTATGCCACAGGACTCATCAGTAGCGCTGAAATTTTTGTCCTGCTCGGCCCGGATTATGTAATTCACAAATGCTTTTGTGGCTGCAGACGGGTCATCGGTCAACTTAACAAATGGTACGTCTACCCCAGCGCTGTGCACCACTTCTGCGATTACCGCACTGTTGCGATAAATATCGTGGGCCACGCCGTTCTCTATACCCGGCTTTACGTTGCCTAAAGCCCTCCATGTCGAAGGTTGGCCAAGTGAGCTGATCAACTCATCAATTCCGAATTTTGGGCTGCTGTGTACAGCAGTAGAGATCATGGCTGCTGCCAGAAGAAGGGCGGCTGAATGTTTGATCATAAGGATCTTCCCTGAGGTTGCGACGGTCGAAAAAAGCGTGGAAGTTGGTCGCTCCACCACGAACATTGACGCTACGGGCGAGCCCGGCCTGACTGTCTGTGCTTCAGCAGAGGAAATTAGGTTTATGACTCGGTCTAATGGCCGTGATTGCTCCGCAAGCTTGCAGGTACGCAATACCTATCGGTTTGCGGCAAGAAATCTTTAGGGTTCACGCTTGGCCATAAACTCGACCGCAGTAACTGATCAGATGTGAAGTCGTCAGATAAACACTGTCACCCAATAGAGACAGCCATCTGTAGCAGGATATTGACTGCCAATCAGCCACCGCCGTACGCTGAGACTTGTGCTTCAAAGACCAGGGAAGGCCATGATCGAGTTCGCTTGCAAAAACTGTGAAAAAAGTATCCGCCTGAGCTACGCCAAGGCGGGTAGTTCTGGATTGTGCCCTCATTGCCGCAAGCCTGTGACCGTTCCGGCTCATAGTGATATCCCCTTACATGACGATGTATTTGTCGAGATCAAATCTCAGGATACTAGTGAGATACAGGTGGGTGGTGGGCGCGTAGGGGGAGGTCTTGGATCAAGAGCGGTTGTTGTAGCCAGTACTGTCTTGGCCTGGTTCTTTGGTCTGCTGTTCGTCGTGTTTTTCTTCATCAGCATCTGGAGCTTCCCATTGGCATCGCTGCCCGCATTGGCAGGTGCCGCTTTGCTTCTACCTCCTGTCTATCGTCGTGCAAGGATATTTTTCAAGATTGATGTCGGGGTGCGGTGGAAAGTGATGGGATCGGTCGTACTCTTCATTTGCTACATGATGATGTATTCCTACTTCGCCTCAAACGCCGCTGCTGAGCGGAACAAGTTGGCAGGGAAACAGGCTGAGGAAAAGCGCCAGGCCGAGCGTGAACAGACCACGCAATATCTTAGGTCAAACAAGGCTGCAATCCAGGCTGAGGCGAATGCACTAATTGATCAAGGCAAGATTGAGGGTGCATTGGGCGTAGTACGCAAGTATCAAGGCCTTGGAGACCCTCAAATTGATGCAGTTTTTTTCAAGGCAGAGGTGAAGCGTAAGTCTATTGCCGACGGTGCTAAACAAGCCAGTCTCTTGGAGAGCCTCGCCGCTCTCAAAGCAGATAACATTTCTGAGCGGGCCAGAATTTATGAGCAGCTCACAGTTTTAGCTCCGGAGAACGCTGATTACAAAAAACAGGCAATCGAGCTGAAGGAGAAGATCGCACAAACCGCCGCCAAGAAAAAGGCTGCGGACGATGCGGCAGCGCTCAAAGCTCACCAGCGTGAAATGGGGTTGGTTTGGCGGTATGGTACCCACAAAGACGAGATGACTCAGATGGAAATACTGACGGCGCAAGTCGACTCGACCAATACCCTTTCTTTTGACTTTCCTTATTCAGGCTTGCAGCGTGCCACGCTAGAGTTACGCAAGCATCCTCGCTGGGGATCGGACGTCATCCTCCAGGTTGAACGCGGTCAATTTCTCTGCAATAGCTATGATGGCTGTAGCGTCAATGTTCGTTTTGGAAATGGGAAGCCACAACGCTTTTGGGCAAACCAAGCAAGCGACAATAGCACTACGTACATTTTTGTTTCCGACTATGGCAAATTCGTGAATCAGCTTCGCAAAGCTGGTGAGGTGGTGATTGAGGCAAGCTTTTACCAAGCAGGGAATCAGGCAATGAAATTTTCTGTTGAAGACCTAGATTGGAAATAGCTACAGCGCCCGCAGTGCTTGCGACAGGTTGAGTGCGTGTAGCTGAACAAACCTCCAAGTCATAATCTGGCCGCTGCCGCAGATCGACAAGCGTATGTCGGGCAAAAAATGCTGGATCGGCTTCTTCAATGTCAGCTCCCAAGCGGTGACTGGCGAGATATCATGCGCGCAAGCTCAAGATATCTCACTTTCCATCAGCCCACAGCTAGACTTGGGTGTTCGCGTCTAAGTTGCCGTTGCCACACCAGGTCGAGGAGTTTGACTACCGCCCGGCGTCAAGATCACCTTCCTGCAATCATCTTCTTTCTTGTCAAACATCTTGTAGCCCTCTGCAGCCTGTTCCAACGACATTCTATGGCTGATGATCACCTCGGGTGCTAGGCGACCGGTCTCGATATGTTCAAGGAGCTCTGGGAGATAACGCTGAACATGTGTCTGCCCCATTTTGAAGGTCAGGCCTTTGTCGAACGCGTCTCCAAACAGGAAGCCATGGATAAAGCCTGAGTAAACCCCTGGCATACTGACGACGCCTCCGCGTCTAACGGCAGCAATGCACTGTCGTAAGGCTTTGCCGCTACTGCCTTCAAGCTTGAGTGTGGCGAGGACGGTTTCTGTGGTGCTGCCTTTTGCTTCAAACCCCACAGCATCCACCACGCCATCAACACCATGCATGCCCTTGGTTTGTCGAATGATCGTGTCTGCAGGATCATCATCGTCATCGAAATTGATCGGGATCACGCCATAGGTTTCTTGCGCGTAAGCCAGACGATAGGGGTGGTGATCAACCATAAAGATCTGATCCGCACCGAGCATTCTTGCGCACGCGGCACTCAACAAACCAACAGGGCCTGCGCCATAGATGGCGAGGCTTGAGCCTTTGCCAATCCCTGCGTTCGTCACGGCTTGAAATGCGGTAGGCAGGATGTCGGACAGGAACAGAACCTTTTCGTCTGAAAGTGTCCCTGGTACTTTGAAAGGCCCAGTATTTGCCTTGGGTACTCTCACATATTCTGCTTGTCCACCAGGTATGCCCCCGTACATATGGCTGAAGCCAAAGAGAGCTGCACCGGATGGAATGGCCTTTTTATTCAGAATTGCGCCTCGCCCGGTATTCGTGGTTTCACACGCGGCGAATAAATCCATTTGACAGAAGAAGCAGCTTCCGCGAGCGATGACGAAAGGGATGACTACACGGTCGCCTGGTTGAACGGCAGTGACTGCCGAACCGGTTTCTTCAACGATCCCCATAAATTCATGACCGAAGATATCGCCGTGCTCAACAGTTGGGATCTTTCCCCGATACAAATGAAGATCAGATCCACAGATCGCGGTGGCCGTGACTCGAAGAATAATGTCATCGCTGTCCTCAATAATCGGGTCGGGGACGGTATCAACTTTTACGCTATGCGCGCCGTGGTAGGTGAGTGCTCTCATGATTTTCTACCCCTCTCATTAGCTGGATGGTAAATGGGAGAGGAGCAATGAGTGGGTGAAGTTCAGAGATAAAAACACTGATAGACTAGCGGTCGTGACAAGAGCCTGCCTTTGGCCGGCGAAAGCTTTCCCTAAGGTGTTAAAGTGTGCCTCCAGGCATTATTCGAGGCGACTTCTCGCTAGAAGTCCGTAAGTTCCCATATAGGCATGGCTTTACGCCAAAAAAGCCCAGCTTTAAGCCGGGCCCAACATACCAATCATGCGGTCAGGCTGGGATCTGAGAGCGATTTTTTGTATTCAGCTTTCATTACTTCCATCTGCTGACCCAATTCATTCAGCTTGGTCTTACCAAGAAGCTTGTTTGCCTGCGGAAACATCTCAGTTTCTTCTTCTTCAATGTGATGCTCCAAAAGTTCTTTGACCACTTTCACACGCCCAGAGAATTCCGGAGTACCCGGGTCTGTTGCTTTCATATCAGGTAATACGAGGGAGTCCACGGTTCGGTGCTCCTCCTTCGCTTCGTAATACATCTCCTCCTGCTCCTTCCCACCT
The DNA here is from genome assembly GCF_040310305.1 of Pseudomonas sp. HY13-MNA-CIBAN-0226. Taxonomy (NCBI): domain Bacteria; kingdom Pseudomonadati; phylum Pseudomonadota; class Gammaproteobacteria; order Pseudomonadales; family Pseudomonadaceae; genus Pseudomonas; species Pseudomonas sp. HY13-MNA-CIBAN-0226. The sequence continues at coordinate 231,243 of NZ_JBEOPS010000007.1, read as the reverse complement.
GCTTCTTTGAAGGCAGGGTAGAGAATTTCTTCCTCAAGTTTGGTGTGGATGGTGATCTCCATTTCCAGTTTGGCCAGCAATTCACTGCGTTTTTTGATGCCGCGCTCAGTCGACTCACTTAGTTGAGTCAGGATGGTTTTGACGCGCTCATGGTCTGCTTTCAAGAGGTCAATGGCGTTCATGCTGGATTCCTTCAGTGATCATGGTCGGACGCGCGTCGATCAAGGTGCCGACGCTCTCAAACTCTTACTTGCATCGGATGTGCCAATGACTTTCGTACTAGAAATCATTGCTTTTCAAAGAGTTGTGTTATGCCTTGACCGGGCGAGTCGGGTTTTTTGCATGATTGTTTGACATTTGAATTGCAGATTGCGGAAGCATCTATCTTCTGGCATCTGGCATCTGGCATCTGGCATCTGGCATCTGGCACACTCGGCGGGAGCGATTGGAATCATTGATACTAGTAGGAGTCAACTGACAAATTACCTCGGACAGATTTCATGCCAAATTCCGCCAATAGTTTGGGTGTGTCTGGCCGTTGCTGGATGCTGCTTTTCGCTGCTTCCTGGAAGTGTTCGCTATCGATAGGTGGGTATCATGGACGCGGCTGAATCCACTCTCGCGGCAGCGCGTGCTCAGTTCGCGATCACCATTAGCTTTCATATCGTGCTGGCATCCCTCACCATCGGTCTCGCCAATTTCCTGATGATGCTCGAAGCTCTCTGGCTTTGGCGTGGCCTAAAGGTTTATTTCGACATTTACCGTTATTGGCTAAAAGTCTTCGCCCTCACCGTGGCGGTGGGTACGGCGTCCGGTTTAATCCTGGAATATCAGTTCGGACTGAATTGGTCGCGATTGTCGGTTCAGGCTGGTGGAATTCTCGGCCCCTTGATGTTTTACGAAGTCCTAGCAGCGTTTTTTTTAGAGGCTGGATTCCTCGGCATCATGTTGTTCGGATTGAAGAAGGTGGGCCCAAGGATCCACTTTTTCGCCACCTGCGCAGTGGCATTCGGGTCGCTCATGAGTGCTTTCTGGATACTGTCTGCCAACTCCTGGATGCAAACTCCCGCCGGATACTCCGTAAACCCTGACGGCGCCTTCATTGCCGAGGACTGGTGGGCAATCATCTTCAACCCTTCTTTCCCTTATCGGCTCGTCCATATGACGCTGGCCACATTTCTCGGTACCGCTACTCTGTTGGAGGGTGCAAGTGCATGGCAGCTTTTACGGGCACCCGCGAATCCACGTGCCCGTTGTACATACTCCATGGCGCTTTGGGTGATTGTGTTAATCACGCCCGTGCAAATCGTCGTGGGAGATCTTCATGGTCAACACACCCTCGAAGTTCAGCCGCAGAAGGTGGCAGCTATTGAAGGCTCTTGGACTCGCCCGGCTGAAGGTGCAGGCGAACCCTTACGCTTGTTTGCAATTCCTGACATGACCGAGCGGCGCAATCATTGGGAATTGGCTATTCCGCGCATAGGGTCGTTGTACTTACGGCATGATCTCAGTGGCACTATCGCCGCGTTGGATGAGTTTCCGCCGGAGGATATTCCACCGGTGCCAGCGGTATTTTTTGCATTTCGCATCATGGTTGGTTTGGGTCTGTTGATGCTGGGGCAGGGGCTTACTAGCTTGGTGCTACGGTGGCGAGGACGTTTATACGGCACGCGCTGGATGCTACGAGTGGGTGCGGTGATGGCACCGGCTGGATTTCTGGCGATGCTCTGCGGCTGGGTCGTCACAGAGGTGGGTCGCCAGCCGTTCACTGTCTACGGATTACTGCGCACGGCTGACAGTCTCTCTTCGGTCTCTCGGGAGCAGGTGGTCGGGGCAACGTGGACAATCCTTATGTTCTATCTGGTGACCTTCGGTGTTGGGCTATGGATTCTGCTACGGCTGTTGCGAGAACCGCCTCACGCGGATGAGGCTGGGCCGCAACCCACTTTGGCTGACGAAACAGGTAAATCCTGAGGGCATGCACCCATGTTTAGCACTGACTGGTTGACCTTGTTGTCCGCAGCCGCTTTGGGCTTCTCGGTGTTGAACTATGTACTCCTGGACGGCACGGATTTAGGGGTTGGTATTCTGATGGGCTTTACTCGCTGTTCGAAGCATCGTCGTGCCATGGCGGTTACCATCTTGCCCATATGGGATGCCAATGAAACCTGGCTTGTGTTGGGAGGAGGTGGCCTGCTTGCCTTGTTTCCGCTGGCCTACGCCATTTTGCTGCCGGCGCTGTATGCGCCGTTTGTGCTGATGTTTCTGGCATTGATTGTTCGTGCGGTCGCGTTGGAGTTTCGTGACCATGCCCCCAGCGATGGCATCAAGCGCGCGGTTGACGTTCTGTTGTCGTCCGGCTCGGCTGTCGTAGGTGGATGCCAAGGGATAGTTCTGGGAACGCTGGTACAAGGTGTCCCAAACCATGACGGGCAATACAGCGGCGACGGCTGGGAGTGGACGGGGATGTTCCCCTTATATTGTGGCGCAGTGCTTATAGTGGGCTACACGTGGCTAGGCGGCTGTTGGTTGTATTGGCGTACGTTGGGCGATCTGCAACTGCGATCCCAAAAACAAACCAGATTGCTGGGTTTCGTCACGGTTGTGCTGCTCCTTGTGTTGGTCGGCTGGACAGCCGCACTGGACGTCCGCTACGCGGATCGTCTTTCAGATCAGATGGTATGGTTGCCCGCTTCAACACTCTCAATCGCACTACTGATTGGCTTTGCTTTAGGGTTCAAAAGTCGCCGTGAATATTTGCCGCTGTTCGCTGCACTGGGAATTTTTGTCTTGGCGTTTGCCTTGATGATCACAGCGCTGTTTCCGCTGATTGTGCCCCCACAACTGACCTTGCAGGCTGCCGCCTCGAGTCCCTCCACTCAGCTATTCATGTTGGTGGGTTTCGCCTTCCTGATACCGGTCACACTTGTTTACAACACTTACGGCTTCAGGGTATTTAGCGGAAAGGTTGACCCAGTCGTTGATCCATCATCCCCGAACCTGTAGCTAAAATCGACCGCGCTAGAGGTCACAATCGCCGCTAAATATCTGCCAGCAACGCGGCTTGTAGAATTTTGAATGGACACGCTTTTCAGGAGTCAACCAGTCAGCAATCGGAGGAAACGTCGCCATGTCCATCGCCGCGAGCACCGTCCGCTATTTGCGCGAGAACTGCCTTGTGTTATCGACCGCTGAGTCTTGCACTGCGGGCAAAATAATTACGTTGCTGTCCGAGGTCGAAGGCAGTGGCGAATTCATTGAATCGGGTTATGTGGTCTACTCACCACAGGCTAAACGACGGCTTTTGCACGTCAGTCCCCCACTATCGAGACATTCAATATTACAAGCGTCGAAGTCGCCCGCGAGATGGCGAATGGCGCGCTACGTGACAGTACTGCCAATGTCGCCTTAGCCACCACAGGCATTCTCGGCCCTGAAGACATCGACGGCATACCAGCAGGCACGGTGTGTTTTGCTTGGGCTTTTCAATCACCCGAACAGTGTATTTTCAGTCGCGTGCAGCGGTTTTTTGGTACGCGCTGTCAGGTGCAAGCAGATGCTTCGGAATACGCGTTGGAGTGGCTGCCCCATTTCCATCGTCGTGCTCTACTGGGTGAACGAGGTTGAATCTGGTGAGCGATGACTCCTTGCGCGGAGATTTGCGGGGCGCAGAGATAGGGCATTTCAGCGATGGCTGCCGAGAAATCCCTTAAGGGAAATGCGATACAAATTCTAGAGCTTTTCTGCCCAGGCGCATGCGGCTACAGCGACCAATTCAGAGTGCGACGCACAGAAGTGCAGCGCTTTTCGATGAGTACACCTTACCGACGAAGACGAGCAGATACCGAGAACACTAGTCTTTCCGCACCATTAGGATTGTCAAGGGATATTTATTTTCGAGTACCCCCTTGAATTCTTTTTTGACAAACGGAGTGTATATATTGAGAACAAAAAACAGCTTTCTCAAAAAGCTTCCTCGGAGCTCGAAACCGTTTCTGAATCTACGTTCAAGCTGATTTTTTCTTGGGTTTACCCTTTGTAGCAAAACGCAGAATTGCTTAGTGCCTTCAGGCGATTGGTTGGCTTAGCAGCTAGTCGTTAATTTGGCCGAAGGCCGGCTGGCTTTTTTTTGGCCCCAAATCAAAGCGGGAATTTTTTGGGGTAGGTACGTCTGAAGCCTGGTAAATGGGATGCCATTAAAACTGCCAATTGAAGTGCAGTCCCACTGCGAACTGATTTCTGAGTGACTTTGCGGCACTCTTTGGGTCTTCGGACATCGATTGGTACAATCAACATCAGCCTGCGCAGATCTCCATTGGCCACTCTCAAGCAGGAGCTGCCAGGCGGGCTACCCAAGGCATCGTGGCCCTAGAGATAAATTCGCAATCATCGAGCGTAACGGCAAAAGATCGATAGTCGCCTGCTAAACCTGATCCATGCGCTCCTTATCCTCTTCAGTGAATTGGTCTGAACAACGACGAAATCCCGAGGCCTAAGTCGTACTAGCCTCTGGAGGATCAAATCATGTCTGAAGCAACCAGCTACTTTGCGATTGCCATGGCGGTCGTCATCTTGCTTGTAGATTTATGGGCAATTATCAGTGTGTTCCGTAGCGACAAAACAGTGGGTGTGAAAGCAGCTTGGGCCATTGGCCTCATCATTTTTCCGGTGCTTGGACTGATCGTCTGGGGCGTAGCAGGCCCTCGGGGGATTAAGCATGGGCCTACCTCACCCGAGCACAGCAAAGGGTAAGCGAGGAGGGGGGAAATAAGAGCCCTGTAGGCTAGGTTCTCAGGGCAACTGCGATTCCTGTATGAACGAGCCATTCGTCAGTTAGCTCAACTGCTTGCTGAAATAATTGAAACGGCTGGCGATACCGGTGAATCTTAATACTAGGTCTGCCACGTTATGCAGGCTGCTCAGAAAAAAATACTCCTGTTGCCCGCACGCCGTGCGGGTTTTTTTAATCTTCGCTCAAGGATTATTTCTTCGCACAGCGTTGCCATGAGATACGATAAAACTAGTGCAATGCGTGATGGGTCGTATTGACTCATCATTCCGATCGTGTCGGATTATTTGATTTGCGCTTCAGGATAGTCGATGGTGAGCTCAACCAGTCTATTTGCAGACAACACATAGGTCGGTGTATTTCGGTAGTACCGGCATTCCGGTGCCAAGGTTACAGCTCGCCACGTCAAAAATTCCATACCCACGCCGCTCGTCAGTTGCCCTCAACGGGGGGGCATAACGCGATAATGCCGCCTAAAGACCAGTCTTCCTCGCCCGGCTGTGCTGTATTCCTATTGGGAAACAATCTTCCAGCTCCGATGCAAGGCTGGAGGGCGTTTAGCCCCGAGTCTCCAGACCCAGCCCTTGGGGGCTTCGCGGGGTGCCAAGACCCCCAGGATGATATGAGTTATCGATACGCTATCCGTCCTAGGTTTTGGTTTTCTTCCGTTTGCGGTTATCAGTCACTGCAGTCCTCTGTTGCGCAACAGAAGTGTCACCACTAGGGCCTGCTTGATTATCCGAGAGTGTAGAGCGATCTACACCCGTATCGGATTCCTCGCCAGACATATTGCTTGCTTTGAACTAATGCTCTAGGTCACGTCCATCAGGTTTGCCGTCTTTCTCCCATAGCACATAGGCTGCTTCTTTGATTTTTTGCTCGTTCACAATGATCACTCCTCTGGATTGGCCCAGTGCTCAGACTAGCCTATCGGGACAAGCTCCCCATTGGTGGCCACTAATGGGTGTGAACTCTCAACGTCCTAGGCTGAGCTTCACAAGGCACGTTACTTCGTTCGATTTGTCTCACTGCGCTTCCCTAGCAAATTGAATCTCTACCGTGATGATTTCAGGATTTACTGATAGGTGCCTCTGGCTGAAGAAGCGAGGCTACTGCGATGACCAGATCGTCTAACGACCAGGGTTTGTGAAGGTAGGAAGTGCCGGCCGGTATTTTTTCTGGTTCTATTTGATATCTAGAGGTCAAAATTGCTTCGATTGACGGCCATTTCCCTCTGACCATTTCAATGAACTCAATACCTTTGACCTGCCCGGGCACTCTGTGGTCGGCAATCACAAGCCGGCATTGGTCATGCGCTTGCAGGAGATAGGTTAACGCGTCGTCAGCCGTTTCAAATGCGACTGACTTTGCGCCCAACTCCGCAACGATATCTATCATCAGCGAGCGTAAGGTCGGATCGTCTTCCACGACGATTATCTCCCCTTGAACCGGCAATATCCCATCCCAATTCACGTTCACGCATGGTCTCCTCAGTCAGCGATAGCTGGCGAAATATTGCAACGGGAGCGCTCAGTGTAGTCCAATATCGTTTGAGGTCGAAGCCGCAGACTTGACCGATGAGTCGCAAGTTTTCGCGCTTACGGCTTAGGCTTAATCGGTATGGGGTCGCATCGATTCTTCTTCAATAATGCAGCCATGGCCGCTTCAAGGACATCCTGAGCCATGTGTAGATTTGGCAGCTATAAGCTACGACACCTCGTGTCTTTCTATTGCTCGAAACCTGACAACTCACTTTCTTCTACCACGAGGAGTGCTGCAAGGGATGCGTGACGCAGGTTGTGGCCGATTCGTGAATATCAGTGCTACAACGGGTGCTCACGCCGTAGTTCGGGAGAAGCCGCTTATGCTGCCGCCAAAGCTGGAATGGCTGTTATGAGCAGGAGCTTGGCACATGGGACAGCGCGATGCGGCACCGTGAATTCGGTAGCACCGGGTGGGATTGCGACTGGATCGAGCGCTGCTTCAGAATTCAACGCAGCATGGCACACCCCCTTGCACAAGCCGGGTGCCCTGAGGAAGTCGCATGCAGGCGTCATCTTTTCGCCTCCCGCGCAGCCGGATTCAAAACCGTGGAGTTGCTATTGGTCGATGTTGTTCATTTTCCTGGCGAGCAATGCCCCACCGCCAATTGAATAGGTAGCTAAGGTTCATGCTGCTCATCGGATTCCCTGCTCATTACTTGCTGAGTTTGCTTACAGCCGCTAAGAGTAAAGGAGGCTTGGAGAGGAGCGTGAAGATGAATTCGAGATTTGTGGTTGTTCCTGCAATCCCCACGGAAACGGGGTCAATGCGCAATGGATCGCGTTTCTACTGTCAAACTTCACCCATAGGTTTCAATATTTATGACAACGAGGAAAAGCTGCGCCTGCAAAATGCTTATCAATGCCGTAAAGAAGCCGAGACCGAGTGCCGGCGTCTCAATATCCAGCGTCTCGATCAGTTCATTTCAGAATCAGAATCCACTTCATTGCCCATCTCGGTTATGTCTTAAGTTTTACAATAAGTACATGCGTTTTTTCTGCACTAAAAATGTTTAACTTAAGCTTCGGTGGCGTACAGTGACAGTGTTGCAATGAGCGATCTAGCCGTACTTGGTGTGGACGTGGCAAACATAGCTTATGTCTCAAGTAACTCGGTGTAACATAAGTACTGCGGGGCTTTGGCCTCCACAAGGGAAAAACCCGGAACTAACCAAATTTTTTCAGGATAAAATTATGCAGCGATTGGTTAAGCCATCTGATTATGTCCTCAAGCCAATGATGGACAAAATGGTTTACATGCTCCCTTGGGAACGACGACACTGTCCGGGAAATCCTACGGATGAACCCGAGCAAGGCGCGCTGCTCTATAACAAATATATCCTGAATTTTATAGATGCTGTAGCACCGCTCACACCTAAAGAGCGGGTAATCGTAATAGCGCGTTGGTGCCTAGCGTCAAGCGGAGAGTCTGCCAGGTCATTGGCAGATGACTTTTCTGCGGCCTACCTGAGTCGACATAATTTCTCGCTGGCTGATGTATCAAAATCTGATGATGAATCGAAAGAGTATCGAGGACATTTGGCGCTTTGGCCTGATGAAATTAAAAAATTACCAGCGAATCTTGTGATGGCGTTGCGGGCACGGGCGGCGGGCCATTTGTTGCGATGACGCCCGTTGATGGCGAAAAGAATTTGGGGGTGCAAAGGTAAATGTATTGTTACGCATATCCTCTATGCCGATTGAAAAATCTTAAGATTTTATCTCCCTCTATCGCATCTGTTTTGCAATTCCAAATCTGGCACCACCTTTTAGTCAGTTTGATGCTGCCCAGCTTGGTAGGGGTTTATACCGAAGTGATTGGCCGGCAGCATGTCGCAGTGCAACAGGGATAATTGTGACAATAGACGACGGCGGTGCATGCGCCGTTTGTCAGCTGCTCCTTTTTATGAGTGAACCCTAATCTCCAGATATTCCTCCACCTTCTGTGTCCCTTGAAAAAATCACGAGGTGAGATATGAAAGCTGTCGTGTTTCATGGCGTAGGCGACATCAGGTTGGACGACGTTCTCGAACCAATTATCCAAGCCCCAACAGACGCCATTGTCAGAATTACCCCCTCTGCCATATGCGGAACGGATCTGCACTTTATCCGAGGTAGTGCTCCAGACATGCTAGCCGGTACGATTCTTGGCCACGAAGGTGTTGGGATTATCGAGACGCTCGGAGGCGACGTTCGTAATCTGAAGGTAGGTGACCGTGTACTGATCTCGTCAACCATCGCTTGCGGGAACTGCTCGTATTGTCGAGGCGGATATTTCTCCCAGTGTGACGTTGCTAATCCTAACGGAAAAACGGCGGGGACTTCTTTCTTTGGAGGCCCAAAAACCACCGGCCCCTTCGATGGACTCCAAGCTGAAAAAGCTCGCATCCCCTTCGCGAACATCGGATTGATCAAACTTCCGGATGAAATTACGGACGACCAAGCGATTGCGATGTCGGACATCTTTCCTACCGCTTGGTTTGGAGCTGAGATGGCGGAAATCAAGGATGGTGATACTGTCGCCGTGTTTGGATGCGGGCCAGTAGGTCTTTTTTCAATTGTAAGTGCAAAGTTGATGGGCGCTGGTAGGGTTTTTGCGATTGATGGTTTATCAGACAGGCTGGATCGCGCTCAAGAACTCGGTGCCGAATGCATTAATTTCGAAGTAGAAGATCCTGTTCAAGCTATCGCTCGTCTGACGACCGACATAGGAGTTGATCGCGCCATAGACGCCGTGGGTATAGACGCAAATCATGCCCACCACGCTGAGACTCATGGGCATGCGCAATGGCAGCCAGGAGATGAACCTTCGCAAGCCTTGCGATGGGCAGTGGCGGCGTTAGCCAAAGCGGGCATACTTTCCATCATCGGGGTGTAACCAGCTGGGTTCGAAAGCTTTCCCATTGGTGCAGCAATGAACAAGAACATCCGCATGAACATGGGAAACTGTCATCACCGAAAATATATCCCTAAGCTCATCGAGATGACTCTTGCAGGTCGCGTTGACCCTTCAAAAATACTCACTCAGGCTGAACCGTTGGTCGATGCTATTAGCGCCTTCAAGGCGTTTGACAACCATGAATCGGGTTGGATCAAGGTCAAACTTGAGACGACTGCCGCTGAAAACGAGGCCCGGGATATGAACCTGGGCCGAATTTAGGAAAACTGCGTTAAATCCAAAGCCCGCGCTCCTCTCAAGGTGGCTGGCTGTCTCATTAAGGAGGTTCCTCGCTAATTCTTCAACTTTTCAAGAGTCTCGAGGGCGTCTCCAATATAGGTAGTGTTTCCATTAATAATATCGAGTGCTCCATTTATATTCATTGCCATGATAGATGATGCTTCTTGATCAAGTCGGTTTGAAATTTCTTCCACAGCTGCGGCTAATGCGTGCTGATTTTCATTCAGGGTTTTGAGTATCCCAATAATCAACGTATTTTCGCTCATAGGTTACTCCTGTTCGTACCATCGCGGCTCTTTAACCACTTTTCATACTCAGTCGCAGGCATAGGTCGAGCATAGAGATACCCCTGTGCTTGGTCGCATCCTATATTTTTTAGAAACGCGCTTTGCTCGAGTGTTTCTACACCCTCGGCAACAATCTTGAAACCCAGGGCGTGACCCAGTTCTACTATGGCCCTAGTTATAGCGGCGCGACTTTTATTGACAGGCAAATCCGCAATAAAAGATTTGTCAATTTTCAATTTATTGATGGGTAAGATATTCAGGTAAGAAAGCGACGAGTATCCTGTACCAAAGTCATCAATCGCGGTTGTGATGCCAAGGCTTTGTAGAGTGCTCAATACTTCTCTGGAGTGCTCAGGACTGACCATCATGAGGCTCTCTGTAACCTCAACCTCAAGGACACTTGCCGGAAGGTTATATTTACCTAGAGCATTCAGAAGCGTTGCAACGTAATTAGTTCTGTCAATTTGTAGCGTCGCCACATTAACTGCGATTTTTCTTTGAGGTATTTTGTTATCTATCCAGTGGCGAATGTCATGACAGACTATGTCAATAACCAGTTCCCCAATCTGAATAATCAGTCCGGTGCTCTCTGCTAAGGGAATGAAGTCTGCCGGAGAGATCAGACCATGAATAGGATCTCGCCAACGAACCAACGCTTCAGCACCTTCAACCTCTTCGCTCATTAGGTTGATCTTCGGTTGGTACCAAACTTCAAACTCTTGGTTTTTTACTGCGCGTCGTAACGAGCGTTCAAGATTCAATCGCTCGTTTGCGCGTATAGTCATTTCGGGCTGATAGAAGCGATAATCGTCGCGGCCTCCCTCCTTGGCACCGTACATCGCTGTATCAGCCTGCCGGAGCAATATCTCAGGAGTTTCGCTATCCTGAGGAGCCACGGCGATACCAATGCTGGCGGTCAGCAGGGTTGAATTTCCCTTTAAATCAAAAGGTTCCTGCAGTGACATCAGAAGTTTCTTGGCGACGACCGTGGCATCGGTTGGTTCACTGAGGTTATTTAAAATAAATGCAAACTCGTCCCCGCCTAAGCGAGAGACCGTATCCTCTAGTCGCACACACTGTGAAAAGCGCGTTCCTGCTTGCTGTAAAAGCAAGTCTCCCATGGAGTGACCAAGACTATCGTTCACGGTTTTGAAACCATCTAGATCCACGACTAGCACCGCAAGCGTCTGGGCATAGCTCAACGAAAGATTTAAGGAATGTTGAAGTCTTTCGTGGAAGAGGACTCGATTCGGTAGGCTCGTAACTGGGTCATAATGCGCCATTCGCTCTAGATCGGATTGAGACTGGTTGATGGCTGAGATATCTGAAAATACAGCCACATAGTTTACTGGTCGACCGAACTCATCAAAAACAGTATTTATGGTTAACCACTCTGGGTAAAGGGAGCCATTTTTCCGACGATTCCAAAGTTCGCCCCGCCAAAATCCGGCTACTCTGAGGCTCTCGAGAATAGCTCGATAGAAATCGAGATCCTGTTCTTCTGAAATAAGAATTTGTGGCTTTAGCCCTATAGATTCCTCTGCGCTGAATCCCGTGATAGTAGAAAATGCTTTATTTACGGATACAATATATCCTTTCGCACACGTTATAATCACACCGTCAGCGGCGTTATCTAAGACGACGCCAGCAAGCCGCAATTGTTCAGAGCTTTGTTTAATTTCTGTGATGTCAGTAGAAATGCCAAGTACACCTATAGGCTTGCCATTGTCTCGAAGGACGCATTTGGTCGTGAGATAAACATGTGTCTTCTTGTCTTTTTTAAGCTGTTCTTCAAAACGCATGGCGCTTCCGGTCGCTAGCACTTGTTTGTCATTTTGACGCTGAGTGACGGCTTCGCCATTGGAAATGAAGCTTTCCCGTGGCCTACCTTTCATATCTTCAAATGATAGGCCTATTGCCCGCTCAAACATCAGGTTGCAGAGCTGAAGGTTACCCTCAATATCGAATACATAAATTAAAGATGGTGCGTTATCCACTACATCTTGTAAAAGCGCCGTTTGGGTCAGCAACGCTTGTTCGATTTTTTTTCGGTCAGAAATGTCTCGCACGACCGCATATAGCATCAGTTCGTCCGATAAGTTCACCGTGGAAAGGGTTACCTCGGCTGGGAAAACACTTCCATCGGCTCGCTTATGGAGCCATTCAAAACGATGTACACCTTTTTCTATTGCCGTGTTCAACATGGCTTGGGCTTTACTTGTCGTGGGCTGGCCATCACTTTGAAAAAGCGGAGAAATATCTGTAGCTTTAATTTTATGTAATGTAGCTAATTCTTCATAGCCGAACACTTCGAGCGCTGCAGCGTTTGCATCGCTACAAATACCTCCACGGCGCAGTATCCAAGTCGGATCCGGAGACCGCTCAAAGAGGGCGCGAAAGCGAGCTTCGCTTTGCACTAAAGATGACTGAGCACTTTTCCTAACTTCGACTTCTCGAGCGAGTTCGGCATGACGTTGCCGCACAAGGCGGTGACTTCTGCTAAGTTGAGCGGCGAAAAAAGTGAAAAAACCGGTACAGGTAAGCGCGAAAAGAAACAGGGGTGATCCCCACAGCGATTCGCTTCTCCAGCCATTCCGAGGAATCGCAGCGAGTTCCCACGTACCGCCAGGCACATCAACCGGCGTTGTGATTGCGCCTTCTTGAAAGATTTTTGGATTTCCCCAAATCCATTCGCCGTTGTTCCCTAAGCCGTTACCTCCTCGCAATGCTAGCTCTAACGTGCCTGTCGCGATTATGCCGCCCGACTCAAGCAGCGCATCTACATCAGTCACCACTGAAGCACTACCCCAATAGTGTTCAGCGCCATTTTCGGTGGTGACAAACACAGGGCGTCGGTGGATAAAACCACGTCCTCCTTGGAAAAGATCAATAGGGCCGGCTAGCAGCGGGGCTCTCGATTCGCGAGATCGCAATACCGCAGCATATTGACCAGGCACATTGCGATAATCGACGCCTAAAATGGCTTCATTTCCCTTAAGCGGGTAAACGCTTAGCAGCACATTTCCAGGAGCAAGAGCGATGTGATGGATGTGGGGTTGCAATGCAATTGCCTGCTTAGCCATGCCTTCGAAATGCGCGGGCGTGATGCCGCCGTCCATCCTCAATAGCTGAGCGATACCCTCGGTAACGTCAAACGTCGAATGTATTTGCCCTTCCAAATGAGCTCGAACGCCCGTTAATTTTGCAGTGACTTGAGCTCTATCCTCACTCAACTCTTGTTGAACGTCCAAGTGACCTAGGCTGATCGATAGAAAAATTCCAATCAGGAGGATGCTCAATGGAAAGAAAATGGATCGGAGTGGCCATTTTCCAAAAAGGAATGAAGGTTGTTCCAAGTTAGAGTTCGCCATACGTGATTTTTCCAAAATTCAGCCCCCCGTTTGGTAGTGGGTAGTTCTTGCACGTCTCTGACGCACCAAAAAAGTCAGTTCCTCTGGTCTAGGTGCAGAACGGCGCGACTCAGCGCGTGCTTTCCAGCAGGAAACCTCCACGCCGCCAGTCGGGTAGTGTTTGGTGCCGTCATGTTGGTACTAGGCTTTCGAAAGGTTGTTGTATTTGAGAGGGGAGGCCACTGATGACGCACATAAGGATTTTCGAAATTCACTATTGCTTCAACGCCCAGCACAAAAGTTTTTTCATGAAGGTAGCTCATCTCTGCGACAGCGATGCTTGTCATTTTGCCGCCCTCCATGCCGGGATCAACTCAGTAACCGAGACCGCATTCAGGCCAATGTGCCAAGCTAAAACCCAAACGGAAAGGCTCGGCATCACTGATGTTAGGTGCGGCTTGGTAAGAGAAATTAGCTCCAAAAATTGAAACAGCATCATCTGGAAACCAAGCAGTTATCCGGTGATTTTTTGCCGACGGCCTTCGCGTGCTAGCAAAAAAACTAGAATACAGTGCAGAAATCAGGGCTGTCGAAGAGCAGTATCGAAACCTGTACAAAAAAAATTTCATGTATAGCGTTTTCCAAAATGTATGGCATTCTGTCATCAACTGGGTAGCTTCAATTGTTACCACGCCACGTGCGAGCCGAGCTTTCTCCATCTGGTAAATGCTTCTTACCTTTCTAAACCCCTGCTTTGACCTTTGAGGGCAGGATTCTCGAAAGGTGCATTATTTCGCCCAAAATTCAGGAGATAAAAGCATGCTGGCCAACATGAGCATTGCAAAAAAGCTTTATGCGGGCTTCGGAATTGTCTTGGCAGTCATTCTCATTTTGGTAATGACGTCCCTTCGAGGGTTTGACCAAGTCAGCATCGCGGTCAAAAGCAACATCCATACCTACGATGTACTGAACGAGTCAGGAGCCATGCTAGGAAGCCTCGTCAATATAGAGACGGGTATGCGAGGTTACGCTATTACTGGACGAGACTCGTTCCTAGCACCACTGCACGAGGGCGAACAATCGTTTTCGGGAAGCTACACAAAGCTGAAACGGCTGACTTCTGACAACCCGATCCAACAACAAAGACTTGAGAGCTTGAAAAGCCTTGAGTCGCGCTGGTTCCAAGAGGACATTCAGGGTGCGATCACTCTGCGTCAGCAGATTACGATTGGTTCGCAGCCGATGGATGCAATCGTTAAGGTGATAGGTGAAGGACGAGATAAGGCAAAAATGGATGCGATGCGCGAGCTGATCTCCGACGTGCAATCTGACGAGAGAAAGCTTCTTGCTACTCGAACTGCTGACATGAATCAGGCCAAGAGCATGGCTTTGGCCATTCTGATAGGCGGGGGTGTGCTGGCGGTCATTTTTGCAATTTTTGTTGCGATGGCTCTTTCGAAAACAATAGTTGGACGCCTCCGTCAAGCGGTCGATATTGCTAAGACAATCGCAGAGGGGCGCTTGGACTCACGTATAGAAAAGTCTGGGACTGATGAAGTCGGCACCCTGTTCGATGCTTTTGCGGTTATGCAGGAGCGCCTGCGCGGCATGATCACCCAAATCAAAACCGGCGCAGAGCAACTGGTTGCTGCCGCTCACGAAATCTCCAGTGCTTCTACTCAGCTTTCTGTTTCTACACATGAGCAATCTAATGCCGCGTCATCTATGGCAGCGACGGTGGAACAGCTCACCGTCAGCATTAACCATGTCTCAGATAACGCGGATGAGGCGCACGCTATCTCCACTGACTCAGGTAGGCAGTCTCTAGACGGCAGCAATGTCATTCAGAGCACCCTAGCGAGCATGCAGCTCATCGCCGAAACCGTACAAGCTTCCGCGACGCAGATAGGGGAGCTGGGTGAGCACTCCGAGCAGATTTCATCGATTGTTAACGTCATTAAGGACATCGCTGATCAGACAAATCTTTTGGCGTTGAACGCAGCAATTGAAGCAGCTCGAGCTGGTGAACAGGGCCGTGGTTTTGCAGTGGTGGCGGATGAGGTTCGTCTGTTAGCGCAGCGCACTGCCAACTCTACCCAAGAAATCACTGGAATGATTAAGAAAATCCAAACAGGGACTCGTAACGCTGTAACCAACATGGACGCTGGTGTAGAGCAGGTAAAACTAGGCGTGGATCTTGCTAACCAGGCGGGAGAAGCTATCGTCAACATTCGCGATGCATCGAGTAATGTCGTTAGTGTCGTGAACATGATCTCGCTCGCTCTCCGAGAGCAAACCGCCGCAAGCCAAGATGTCGCTCGTAACGTAGAGCGCATTGCACAGATGTCTCAACAGAACAGCCAGGCGGTGGAAGAAACCTCCGAAACCGCGAAAGGCCTGCAAGTTCTAGCTCAGAGTCTTGAATCTCAGGTCGGAAAATTTAAGCTATAAATTTTAGGTGAGAAATGGCAACAGCTCAGCCTTTGTAAAGGGCTGAGTGTGCAGCTATGAATGAACTGGAAGTCTAGGTTAGTTATTTCGCGTTTAAACTCAATCGGGCGTATTGCATGAGTTTCATCCAGGCGGCGAATTCGGTTATATAGGGCTGGTCAATAGTCTCTGCGTTTAACTGTCCGCACCTTTATCCGGAGAATTTCTTGTAATGTTAAGGTGATAGTGCGCGCAAATTTCTTCATTTGTATATTGAACTAGATATATAAATAGAGCAGTATTAAAGTGCCGATATGGAGATAGGCATTGCTCCGTGGCAGCCCAGGAAAAAAGGTGCGGCGAGCAATTGTGAGCATTGGGACTGACTGCAGGTTTCTCTATCTTCAGGGTAAATGACACATGATCCTATTCAAGTCGTACAAGAAGACCATCATAGAGTTGCGCCAAGTTATCGCGGAGCAAGAAAGCTTGCTCGGGGAGTAGCAGCGAATATGCAGGGTTCTGGCAGCGCCTAAAAAGTGGAAATTTCGAATCGGGAACCTTCGAGCGAATAGACTCCAATGATCAGCCGGTCTGGTTAGAGGCAAGCTATAATCCAGTCAAGGACGAGTTGGGTAATGTAGTAAAGGTGATCAAGTATGCGCTTGATTTTACATGCAAAATACAGCACGAGAGCTTAGTAAAAGGTAAGCTGCAAGCCCTCGACCGGGCTATGGGAATAATTGAGTTTGATTTGGAAGGCAATATTTTAGGTGCTAATCAAAACTTTTTGAGTCTAGTAGGATACGGCTTGGCTGAACTCAAAGGTAAGCACCATAAAATATTCTGTAAGCCAGAGCTTACAAACAGTGGTGAATACGAGTTGTTCTGGCAGCGACTTAACCAGGGCGAGTTTTTCAACGGTCAGTTCGAGCGCGTAGCAAAAAATGGTACAACTCTCTGGCTTGAAGCCTCTTACAATCCTGTGTACGACGCCAATGGGCGTTTGAATAAAGTAGTGAAATTTGCCTCAAATGTTACTTTAATGGTTGAGAAACATAAGCAGGATACTCAAAGTGCCAGCAAGGCTTATTCCATATCAGTAGATACGCGTAAAGCGCCTGAGCGTGGCACATTAGTAATTCAGCAAGCGGCAAGCGAAATGCGAGAGATCGCTGCGAACATCGAAGATTCTTCAAAAATCATCTCAAGCCTTGGGGAGTGCTCGGAACAAATTACAACCATCGTCAAGACCATCCGTGGAATAGCCGATCAGACCAACTTATTGGCTTTGAACGCTGCTATCGAAGCAGCTAGGGCGGGTGACCAAGGGCGCGGATTTGCCGTGGTGGCCGATGAAGTTCGGCAACTAGCTGCGCGCACCAGTGGCTCGACAATGGAAATCGCTGAGATGGTTAACAAAATCCAGAGCGAAACTCAGCTAGCTATAAAGAGCATGGATGGTACTCGTGAGCGTGCGTCCAAGGGTGTCAACTTGGCAGATCAGGCTGGTGAAGTCATCCAACAGATTCGTGATGGAGCAAGCGATGCTGTGCATGCAGTTAGCATGTTGGCCAATGAGCCAGGTTAGAAGAATACACTCAAAATTTGGCGGGTATCACTTCATGGCGGTCGCTTTATTGCCGTTGTTGAGTTTTTCTCTACGACCTATGTGTTGTTCATACTGTCTGACGCCTAATAATCAATGGTTTAATGGGCGGCTTGGATTCAATCAAGAAGATTGGTGTGCTATTGATGTATCTCAATATGACAGCAGGGTGGTGGTTTTTTGAACACGAAAGTCTGGCTTTCGATCGCTAGTTATGCAGTCTAAATGCCAGACGTCCTGTCAGATTTCTCTATTATTTAATACAATGCGGCTATGGTTAATAGCGCTCAAAGCCAATCATGGCTTGTTAAGCCGGAAATTTATCAGGATGGAACTAATTAAGAACTAGGGTTAAGCAGTCCATCTACAGTTGATACCAGCGAATCCACAGCCCAAGGCTTTTGAAGAAACCAAACCTTTGGCGGTAGCTTGCTTGCGTTTAGCTCATGTCCACTGGTGAGGATCACGGCTATGTCCGGCCACTTCTCTTTTACCATCTTGGCCAAGTCACTACCCGAAATCTGCCATGGCACGCTGTGATCTGCGATCACCATGGTACAAGCCCTGTGCGATTGAAGTAGATAAATTAATGCGTCGTCGGCTGTGCCGAAGGCAATGCACCCCACGCCGATGTCGCTTAGGATCTCAATCATCAGATTACACAGAAGGTCGTCATCTTCGACGATTATCACGTCCCCTTTTAGCGACAGCTTCCTTTCCCCTCTGGCAATCATCTTATCATCCCACAGTTAACCCAAGAATTTACAGTAGTTCACTTTTGGCAAGGTTGATCGAACGCGTCGTCCATGTCTAGCACCATCACAGCTCACCTCCCGTGACAAGGCCAAAATGCTGGCATCCACGAGACGTAGGATTTAGGGCCCTTGTCTTGGCAGTTCGTATACCGATTCCTTGAAATCTTGATCTGCGAACGTCGTTTGTGCCGCGAAGTTCACGTTCAGATGCTTGTACGTTTTGCATCGGATGGGACACTTCGTCGGCTTTCCTACCTTGCTCAAGCTTCGCCATGCGGTGAGCGCTACAATCGCCGACCATCCATAGGCCCACTTGGCGTTTCGGTGATGGCGCCCACCTTCTTTGCCCATACCTTCCTACGAGTCGAAATTCAGATGAGTGATTTTGAAGATACCGCGCGTGAAGTGCTTTCGTTCTTGCGGCGCCGGTTAGGTTTCGATCTGTGGATGGTGACTCGGGCTGACGGTGACGACTGGACTGTTCTGCATTGCGAAGATCATGGCTATGAAATCCAGCCAGGCAGAGTTCTCAGTTGGAGTGATTCCTTTTGTAGTGAGATGGTGAACGGAGCCGGCCCCCGCATAGCACCGAATGCAGCGTTGGTGCCTTGCTATGCGGCTGCGCCAATCAGCCAGCAGTTAGCCATTAACTCCTACATCGGAGTTCCACTTCTATTGTCGGATGGCTCGCTGTTTGGCACGCTTTGCGCAATTGATCCAAGCCCTCAGCCTGAAAAAATTAGGGAAGACCAAGAACTTATTGAGATGGTAGGCAAGGTGCTGAGCAAGATTTTACAAATGGAACTTCGAGCCGATGAAGAGGCAAGCAAAGCAGAGAGATTTGAAGCGCAGGCACTTTGCGACAGCATGACGGGGCTCTATAACCGTGCCGGCTGGGATCAGCTTGCTGAGTGTCAAGATAGTCGGAACCGTCGTTACGGGAATTCCGCAGCGGTGTTGATCATCGATTTGGATGATTTAAAACTCATCAATGATGGCGAGGGGCACGCCGCTGGCGACGATACCATTAAGAGCGCTGCTCGTGCCTTGAATCAAGCTTCGCGATCCGACGACATCGTCGCAAGGCTAGGGGGAGATGAGTTTGGAATCATCGGTGTAAATTGCGATAGGGCAGGTGGGGAGGCGCTTCGCGAAAGGGTGTGCCAATCGCTCCAAGTGCTCGGTGTCAGCGCATCTGTGGGGTTATCTATGGCTAATGCTGCCAACTGTATAAGCTCGGCCACGATCTTGGCTGACAAGCTGATGTACGAACATAAGCGAATGAAACAGATCACGGAGACATAAAAGCACAGGCGTTTTTCATTTTGCCTGCGTAATCGTCGTGATGAATATTTCTAGTGCAAACTACGCGTTGAGCCCTCTTGAGAGGAGGTAGCGTCAGCTGTTTCAATCGCACCTTAGCAGCGGGCAATCCTCTGTGCCATGGTTTGGCTGGCGATACAATTCTCATGCCTGCTAACTGTATTGACGGATTGTTGACATAGATCTTGCCATTACTTTCTTGGCCGCTTTCCCGCTCCTTAGGCTCTGAATGGCGCCTCCTGGTCATCACGGATTTCTGTGCGGGACTCACCACCTTCTCCACGTTTTCAGCGGAAACAGTTTCTCTGATTCAGGAAGGCAGACTGCTGTGGGCGCTTGGTGAGGTTTCATTGCACGTAGTTGGCTCGTTGGCGATGACGGCAGCCGGGCTTCTGTCCTTTCAACAGATTGGCACGCGCTGAGGTTGTGAGAATGAAAGATTCTCTAATGCCTTTCCGATTTGTCGTACATGCGGTGCCATTTAAAAGACGGGTGCTCGATCCAGTTGTCGGCGGGGTGTCAAATGGCCAGCCATCCGGGCTGAAAACTGATACAGTCATGGTGAATTTGTACAACTATTTTGAGAGATCGCCCATTATGACACCTACTGAGAAGCTCATCGCCTGGCATGGGAAGTGGACTATTTTAGAGGCGACTGTAACGTGCAGATTGTGCAAGGCGGTTCAGCCCGAGCATCAAAGGACTGAGGATTTTCCTCACACGCCTTCATGCAGTAGGTCAGTCTCAACATCTCATCCTTGGTTGGAATTGGACGAGGTTCGCGACGCTTTTGTACCTGTACCGACTACAAGGAGAGAGGTGCAAGGTTGTCACTTTCACTCCGCCGGTGCTTCACGTAACTGAGTTGAATAAATTGAAAACTATCTCTTACGAAAATTTTCGCCAACTCATTTATGTTTTTTTATATGCCCGTCACGACCGACATGTGCCCTCAACTTTGCTTTTTATCTCCAATATCGCACACCAATACAAAGCAATTAACCTATAACTTGATAGAGCGTCATTCCGTCCATTATTCCCGTTTATTATGAGAAAAAAATGCATAAACGAAGTGAAAGATACTGGAGATGGGTGAATGAGGAAGTTCACAGTAGATCTCATGATGAGAGGATAAGTGATAGGGTTATGATAAATGTGCAAGTTCAGCTTTCAGATGCTGGCGAAACACAGCTATTTCTCGGTGCATATGGTGATTTAGGTGTTTTATTGTTTGAGGAGGCTTTTGAGGCCCGTCCTAATGAAACCATGACGCAAGCCATGGAGTGGGGGATTCAACACGCAAAACAGCGTGCCTCCATGCTTACCACAAAAAGCGATAGTGCGAAAAAACCCGACCGGTTACCGCGCTCCGGCTCCAACCAACCAACCAACCAATCAAGATGATGTCTGTCCGTCGTCCGGATTGATAAATATAAGTCGCCCGAAGTCAAAATTTTGATGGGTACAAGACTCGGAAATCCGAGTTGAGCCTGTCGGGAGAAATATCCAAAACGAGTGCAGTAGAAGATTTTAGATTCAAATCTTATGAGTTGCTGCTTGAGCTGGATGCAGCAAATAATAAAATGATGATGCTTGTTTCAGCTCGAGAACTCTCAGGCGTGAAATGGTCTGCCGCTGTGGAACGGCATTCAGACGCCTATGGAGCTTGGATTTCGCACATGAATGAGTATTCAGGGTCGAATCCTTTTACCTCATGACAGGTAAAATTTGAGCCTCTAAATATCTGTACGTTCCGTGGCGGTCTCCGTACCCACCATCAAAAAAAAGCGCCTGAATTCTGTCTGTTAAAAAACAGCCAGACCTACGGTGCTGCGCGTCACGCACGCTCAGAGCATATGTCCCGTCATTTTTGAGAAATTGGATGGATGGTACGCAACTACACGGCGTGACTCTCCAGATTTCTCCTATTTGGACGATAGCCTTACAGAAACCATTTTCTATTGCGGATTTCTGTCGACGAAGCATCAATGCTGTATGACATTCAATGATGGCAATTGGCTTTGGTTGGCGCATTATCTGTTGCAATCCCTCTTCAGCGGTCTCACTGCGAAGGTGGCACCACAGTCTTTTTGTCTCGGAGCCGGCATGGCCAAGATTTGCTCGCTTTTTTTGCTAGTCAACTTTTTCGTGTGTACTGATGGCTGGGCGAGCTTAGCCAGGCTCGACGTCGAACTGCGCGAACAAAACGGCAATCTGCTCTCTGATGTGGTGGTTACTCTGCAAGGGCCAATTGGCCAGCCTTCAGTCCATTTGAGTGCCGATATGGATCAGCGTGCTCAGCAGTTCGCTCCGCACGTGCTTGCAGTGCATACAGGCACCCCGATCAAATTCCCGAATAGTGACAACATCCGTCATCAGGTCTATTCGTTTTCGCCGGCAAAACGCTTCGAACTTCGTCTCTACGAAGGCACACCGTCCGACCCGGTACTATTCGATAAACCTGGCGTCGTGGTGCTTGGCTGCAACATTCATGACGGAATGCTTGGATACGTTTACGTTACCGATGATCCACGCTTCGGGGTTACGAACGTCCAAGGCAAATTGGAGCTGGATAATTTGCCCGTCGGTGAGTACAAGGTCACCCTTTGGCACCCGCAATTGATAGACATGCATCCTCTCGACGCAGGCGCCATAAAAATACCTCTTAAAGGCCTGAAGCAAACTTTCAACCTGGCGTTGGAGCCATCGCCTACGAACACTTCGACGGCTCCTGTTCCGAATGCTTTCGGAGACGCGTTCAAGCGAGCTGCCAATGAAACTGCGCAATAGCTTTCAGGCGCAGGTGACTGCAGTATTGATCCTGCTGTTACTGGTGGTAATCGGCTCATTGTATTTCAGCGTAAAGGTGGCAACCAATTCAGCGGTTCGCAGCCAGGCCAACACTCAACTGGAAGTCGGTACACGAGTTTTCGAGCGGTTGCTGGAGGTGCGCGGTCGGCGCTTGGCTGACGGTGTACAATTACTTGCAGCCGATTTCGGCTTTCGCGATGCGGTGGCCAGTAGAGACTCTGCAACCATGCGTTCGGTGCTGTTCAACCATGGAAAGCGCATCAACGCGAGCGACATGATTCTCCTCAGCATAGATGGCAAAGTCCTCGCTAGCACGCTGGATGATGTTGCAGACGGCGCTTTGTTTCGTTACGACCAAGCGCTGCGCGATACGCGGCAAAAAAAACAAGCCATGCTGATGGTGCCGTTGCAGGGAAAACCGCATCTGCTAGTTGAAGCTCCAGTGCTTGCGCCTCTGCCGATTGCCCGGGTAGTAATGGGCTTCAGCATGGACAGTGCATTTGCCGACGAACTGCGTTCGCTAACCAATCTAGAGGTGTCGTTTCTAACCATTGATCGCCGACAGCCAGGGCAACTTGTTAGCACGCAACCAGAAGTTCTTCGAGGAAGCATCACTGGTCTGATGCTCGATGCGTCAACGCGCAATGCAGCGCTGCTGACGGAACACTCGGAACATAATTTTCTAAGCAAGTCTTTAGTGCTAGCTAGCGGCGCTGGCGAGTATGACGGTCGGGTCATAGCCCTCTTACAAAGTCCACTCGATGCGGCTATGCAAGCGTTCGTACCGCTTGATGAGAAGATCCTTAGCATTGCCTTGGTCGCGTTACTCGCCTCATTAGTCGGCGCTTTGCTGCTCGCCCGAGGCGTGTCGCTACCAGTTAGGTCTTTGGCCTTAGCTGCAGAGCGTATTGGCCTAGGAGATTATCAGACCCCTGTGATACTGCGCCGAAGCGACGAATTTGGATTACTGGCCAAAGCAGTGAACTCAATGCAAAGCGGTATCGCTGAGCGCGAACAGCAGTTAGCTCACAACGCTCTGCATGATCCTCTCACCGGTTTGCCCAACCGCGCGTTAGCCATGGAGCGATTAGGTAGTGCCATTGCCGCACAACGACCTATGGCGCTTATCTTCTTGGGCATTGAAAACCTGCGGTCTATCAACGAAACATCCGACCCTGAAACGGTTGATCAATTGCTCCGTCAAACCGGTCAACGCTTGCAAGGCTCGCTGCATCCTGGTGATACCGTGGCTCATCTGATCGCCGACGAATTCCTGATGTTGCTTGAGGGCCTCGACAGCGACGCTGCAGTCGCCGTAGCTGACCAACTGCAGCCATTACTACTTAAGCCTCAGCACATCAACGGTCACGATCTCGCTTTGGATTGCAGACTCGGAATAGCGGCATTCCCCGCTGATGGACAAAGTGCACAGACCTTGCTGGAACGCGCCTCCATTGCCATGAAAGACGCCGCGCAGTTGCCCGGCCATTTACAAATTTATCAACACGGTAGTGACTTGGCCCATCGCCGACAGATCAATTTGATTCGCGACCTGCGCCAAGCAGCGAGCAACGGGGAACTCCTCCTCCATTACCAACCCAAGCTGGATATCCGTAAAGGTCGCGTCAGCCAAGCCGAGGGCTTGTTGCGCTGGCAGCACCCGCTACTTGGCATGGTTTCACCTGCCGAATTTATTCCCTTGGCTGAACGTACAGGAAGCATTCGGACGCTGACACATTGGGTAATCAACGAAGGCATGCGCCAACTCTCGGATTGGAATAAACGGGGCCTGCACTTGCAACTGTCGCTGAACATATCCGCCGATGACTTGCTCAGCGATGACCTTGCTACCCGAGTAATGGTACTACTGCAGAGCTACAACTTTCCGGCAGAGCAATTGATCTTCGAGATCACCGAAAGCGCAGTCATGCGTGAACCGGAGCGAGCACTGAAAGTCCTCCACCAGCTACGTAACTGTGGAATTAGCCTGTCGGTGGATGACTTCGGTACTGGCTACTCATCCTTGTCTCACCTCAAAAAACTCCCTGTGCAGGAACTGAAAATAGATCAGTCCTTTGTTCGTGACTTAGATGAAACCAGTGAGGATGCGGTGATCGTCCGTTCGACCATTGAAATGAGCCACAACCTGGGGCTCAAAGTGGTGGCCGAAGGCGTCGAATACGCGCACAGCCTGCGCCTGCTGGAACGCTGGAAGTGTGATACGGCGCAGGGATATCTCATCAGTCGACCGCTGAGCGCGGCGGCTTTCGAAGCTTGGGTGGCGCTGCCCCTCAATTCTCAAACCTCCATGGTTCAATGATTCATGACGGCACGTTTTTTCCTGTTGATCGGCTGCATCGTCGGCCTGACCCTGCAAAACGCTTTGGCCGATAACGGTCGCCTGATCGCCACCGGCGGCGCTAGCAACCTCGAAGGCGCTGCGGGGGGTGGTGTCACACCGTGGGCAGTGCTCACCGGTTATGGCGAGACGAATGAGTGGGGCGCCACAGTATTCGCGACCACGGTCAACTTGCCTGATTATCAGCTGGATGTGGCCGGGTTGGCCGTGGCCTATGACAACCGCGTCGAGTTGTCTTTCGCCCGGCAGCGCTTTGATCTTGGCTCTTTGGTACACAAGCTAAACCTGCCTGAGGACATTCTGGGTCAGGATGTGCTCGGCGTTAAAATGCGGTTGTTCGGCGATGTGATTTACGACGAACTGCCGCAGGTTTCCCTGGGGCTGGAATACAAACATCAACGGGAGTTCTTGATCCCGAATCTGGTCGGCGCCAAACGTGACAGCGACACCGAGGGTTATCTAGCGGCCAGTCGTTTGCTCATGGGCGCGGCGTTTGGCTACAACTTATTGGTCAATGGCAGTCTTCGTTACAGCCGTGCGAACGAGTTGGGGTTGATGGGGTTTGGCGGTGATCGACGCGACGCGCGCAGTCTGTTGAAAGAAGGCTCGGTGGCGGTGCTGTTCAATCCGCGCTGGGTGGTAGGCGTCGAGTATCGGGAAAAACCGGACAACCTGTCGTTCGCCGGGGAAAGTGATTGGGCAGATCTGTTTGTAGGTTATTTTCCGAACAAGCATGTGTCAGTGGTATTGGCCTACGCACGACTCGGCGAGATCGCCACACTGGATAACCAGAACGGCACTTACCTGTCCGTGCAGGGGAGTTTCTGATGCGTTTGTTACCGCTATTTCTGGTGCTATTAATGAGCGCATGCGCACAACATCCGCTGAAGGACGATAGCCTCTACCGCGACCTCGGCGAGCGCACAGGAATCACCCGGATCGTCGAAGGAATGCTGCTGAACATTGCCAAGGATGAACGAATCGTCGAGCGCTTTCGCCGCATCGATATTCAGCGGCTGCGAGACAAACTGATTGAACAGTTCTGCGTCGAAGCGGGCGGGCCTTGCATCTACTCCGGTGACAGCATGGCTGAAAGTCATAAGGGCCAGAATGTCAGCCGCAGCGACTTCAATGCGCTGGTCGAGGACTTGATTGCGGCGATGGATGATCAAGGAATTGCGACGCCGGTTCAAAATCGGTTGATTTCTCGGTTAGCACCGATGCGCAAGGAGGTAATCGAAAAGTGAGATCGTTTCCTCAGTCAGGGCTCCACTACTCGTGGGGGTATGTGATAGACCGATGCCATCTCACGTCGGTAACGCCACATCTGTCGGCTATCTCAATTATGGAAGACAGATTTCCCGACCATTTTGAATCGTGCTCCTTGATTGCGACTCCTGAATGACGCAGTGCATAGCACACTGCATCGTGAGCATTGATTTGATATCCCGCCCGTTCAAGCACAACTCTGTTGCCTTCGAAGCTGTAGCAAATCGTGAACCCCATCACTGGCTCCTTTTAGGCACATTGCCATCAGATCAAGATAGCAGAACGATTGCGTGTTAAGCGTATCTACGTGTGCAGCTGCGGCGACCGACTGCTACGGAACGTGGCATTTTGCCTCGATAGAGAGAACTTGCGGCTTGGGTTAATAATATGACTCTCTACTGGTGATTGATGAAAAAGTCATGCCCCATAATATGGAAACGCCAATCGTTCACCAATTCCGCAACGTAACGGTCTATCTGAAATTTGACTGGGATAAACCTAATGACGATTCACCGGTAGCGGCACATGTCGTAGAAGATGGGGAAATACACGGCTATGGCATCACGGTGGCGGAGCTCGCCGGGCCGTGGCCTGACTACCACAGCGCCTTGGCTGAGACCATTTCGGTAGCTGAACAGTGGATCGACACCCAACTCTCTCAGGACGACTCTTAGTCTCGGTGGGAAGGTTGGCGCCCCAGCAGTCATCATCCAGGAGTGTAGCGTACGCTTGGCGAGATGATCCCCATTCAAATGGCCCTCAGTCCCCCAGCGCTTTTCAAAACGTGTCTGCCTCAGGAGAATCCGTATGTATCGGCAAGAGGAGTTTTTGGCGAAAGCCAAAGAGGCGTTTGAGGAATATCAGGCCTCCACAGCAGTAATTCGGGAAATGATTGATCTTGAAGCACCAATCGAAGCTGAATGGCGTGCAGCCGTTGGCCGCCAACGGATAGCTCTTGATGCATGGGCTGCTCTGCCAAGGCTCTATGGAGATGTTATATCCGAGCAGTGAGCGAAGATGGGGAAGAGAAAAAATCACATATGACGGACGTGCTCGCGGTACATCGATCAGATTTTTGATTGTCAGGATGGAGAGAATCCAACAACGCCTCCAATAGATGGCCACGCTTGAGTGAAACTGATAAAGGTCTGTCGACGAATGGAAAGCAACTTGTCGAGTTTTCTCCTAAGGTGTAAATCGGCACCTATGCTTACTAAGCAAGAAAAATAAACTTGACCCAAGGGACGCACGTCATGATTTCAATTCTTGAGTTACGCCACATCATTGAGTGTGGCTTCCTGCCTTTGTCCTGTACTTGCACTGTGAACCCTGATGGATCGCTGATGATAAAGGTGGTCGATCCAGAGTCTGGCAGCGTTGAAATGCTAGTCACCGGGATTTCCCCCAGGCCTCTGATCACAAGCCGAGCGATATCAAACCTTGTAGGTGAACTCAGGAACGAAATGACGGCCAGCAAGATTGCCTTCCGGGATCATCACGTAGGATGAGAGGGCCTCGCTTCGGGTTTCGCGTAACGACTACATTCTCCCTGAGTTGTTTCTACTTGGTGCTGGTCAGCGCTTCCTTCGTGACGTCCCATTGCATGACCGTTCGAATTCGGAAACGGCGCCCGATTCTGCTTATCGAGTTGCCAGCGTGGATCAAGGAGCCTTCTGCATACCCAAAATCTCGGGAAGCTCTTTGCATCTTCTTGGCGTAGTCAGAAAAAACCCGCACGTGCGTGCGGGGAAAGAGGAGTTCTACCATGAGCATTTTGCACACGGTGGTAGCTTAGCATTAGTATCGGAAACTACTCGGCTTGATCTCGTAAATTCCAGCTCGGTAAAAACCTCGGTATGCATTACATCGGTGTAGAAATTTTTACAGAAAACTTACAGAGGGTGGCAGCCTCTCGCACGATACTGTGCGACGTTCGTTAACAGGCTTCTTTCATGTCCATTGCGGCAATGCGGCTCATTGGTTTCATCTTGGGTATTTTCCTGATCACGTTAGCCGTAAGCATGGCGATCCCCATGATTACGCTGGTGGTTTATGAGCGAAGCGGTGAGATATCTGCCTTCCTCTGGTCTAGCCTGATTACATTGGTTTCTGGACTGATGCTCGTTGTGCGGGGGCGACCAGAAACCTTCCAGCTTCGACCAAGAGACATGTACCTTCTGACGACGGCTAGCTGGGTTGTGGTCTGCTCCTTTGCTGCTTTACCAATGGTATTCATCCACCATATCAGCTACACCGACGCGTTCTTTGAAACGATGTCCGGCGTCACTACTACTGGCTCCACCATTCTTACCGGCTTGGATACCGCATCTCCTGGCTTGCTGATTTGGCGCTCAATGCTTCATTGGTTGGGCGGTATTGGCTTTATCGGTATGGCCGTAGCGATCCTTCCATTGTTGCGAGTGGGCGGGATGCGTCTTTTCCAGACTGAATCATCAGATTGGTCAGAGAAAGTAACACCGCGTTCTCATGTTGCTGCCACGTACATCCTGTGGATCTACCTCGGTCTGACAGGCGGATCGGCCTTGGCCCTTTGGTTAGCAGGTATGACGCCCTTTGAGGCCATCAATCATGCAATGTCGTTAATCTCTACGGGTGGGTACTCGACATCCGATGCGTCGTTGGCTCACTGGCCACAACCAGCTATTCATTGGATAGCGGTGGTGGTTATGATTTTGGGTAGCCTACCGTTCACCCTGTATGTCGCAACCTTGCGTGGACATAGGAGGGCGCTGATAAAAGATCAACAGGTACGTGGATTCATCAGCTTTCTCGTGATTACCTGGCTAGTTATTGGTACCTGGTTGAGCTTTAACAGTGACAACAGTTGGTGGGACTCCGTCCGTATCGTAGCCGTCAACGTGACCTCTGTCGTGACCACTACAGGGGTTGCATTGGGTGACTACACCCTGTGGGGCAGCTTCGCAATTATGCTTTTTTTCTATCTTACCTTTGTCGGCGGTTGTTCTGGCTCCACGGCTGGTGGCCTTAAAATTTTCCGTTTCCAGGTTGCACGAACCCTGCTGATGAGCAGCCTAAAGCAACTGATTCATCCTCGGGCGGTGATTCAAAAAAAATACAATGGTCATCCTATAGACGAAGAGATTGTGCGCTCACTTTTGACCTTTTGCTTTTTCTTCACCGTCACGATTGCAGCAATCGCATTAGGGCTTGCTCTAATTGGGCTTGATTGGACAACGGCCTTGAGCGGCGCAGCAACTGCTGTGTGTAACGTTGGGCCCGGACTGGGCAACATCATCGGGCCTGCAGGTAATTTCTCATCGCTACCGGATGCTGCAAAATGGCTTTTGACGATTGGTATGCTTTTAGGGCGGTTAGAAATTCTTACCGTATTGGTGCTTGTGACGCCTGTTTTTTGGAGATATTGACTGTAGTAATCCCCGAGCCTAAGGAATTGACGTTGTTACTATTGCAGCAGGTGTAAGCCTCAAGCTGGCGGCATGGTCTGGGCGTGTGGTCATCAAGCTGCCTAGACGCAGTAGACGAAGCCTTAACTTGGTTAGGTGTTCGCCTTTACGTACGTGCTTTTACACAAAAGCCAGCATGACTCTCCTCATTCTACTATTCTGACTTCGCATCCTCAGCATGCCATGGCGAGCCCAATGGAAAAGCAAGAGCCAATACGCGGTACCGACGCGATCAGAATAAACATCCGGGACAGCACAGAGCTTAAGTATTAGGCTGAAAAATTGGGGGTCTCAAAGGATGAGATCATATCTGCTGTCAAAGAGGCGGGTGATTCGCTTACCGCAGTGATGCTACATCTCGCCCCCACTCAACGCGCTTAATTAGACGAGCAGCGAATCAGGGGAATCTTCTCGTCTCTATCGTGTTCTGGTCGTACCGCAGCCGCCTTAACTCAAGCCATGGCTCTGTCATCTTGTCGCTGTATCGGTTTGCGGGGAGAGCGCGCGTAAGGATTGCTTGTCGAGAGTAATCGAGGGGAAAGGGCCCGTAGGGGCCCTATTGTCTTTAATTAATATACAAATAGCCGACTAGGCTAATTGCCGCTACAACCGCCCCATGGAAAACCAATAGAGTCTTAGAGAGAAAAGCCTTCCACCAATCATTCATTCCTTTCTGAACATCAATGCCCATGGCAAAGTCTATGCGTCCAGGCTCCACAATCCTGACTTTCTCATAGAGCTTTCTGTAGTTCCGCTCCAGCGCCAGGAAATACCCATCCAGCCCCCAGAACGCCATCGCCGGCACGTAGGCCAGCATAGCAAAGCCTTTGTCTGAATCTTTAGCGGAAAGCGCGAACAGCGCTGAGACGATAACGACAGACCAGCCTTTCAGTAGAAAGGAGTTAGTCGATAACCGGTTGACAACACCTTGTATGAACTCGAGGTGTTTCAGTTTTCTATCCATAACTCTTAGCCTCCCTTAATGATCATTATACAAAACGTTGATTGCAGCTTTGCCCCGCAATCCAGCAGCCTTTACCATCCACACAACCAAGTCGTAGTGACCAAGCGCTGTCAGGTGTTTCAATGGCGCCTCGTGGGCGACTGAGCCGTGAACACTGTCCATCATGCGTTTATGTTCGAGCGATGGCCTTAGTTTTGTTCTGACCATAGAGCTGAACATCAACTCCATGTGAATCCAAGGTGATAATGTCTTCTCACTCGACTTAACTGAATGCTTTGTAGATAGCGATTTGTCTGTATTCAAGAAAAATAAAGTGTCAGCACGATCAATCATCTGTTGTAATGCTGTTGCTAATATCATGTGGACATGCGCAGTCGTACGATTTCGGTCGCTGTATCGGTAGATTCCTAAGTCGGCATCCCAGCAATGCTTGTCATCTATTTTTCTCAGTAGATCATCTGCTGACCCCCAAACGGAGGAGTCTACGAAAGCAATTATACCCAGCTTCTCCTTCAGATCGATAGCTAGTTGCGTTGCCAGATCCCTGTCGTCATGGGAGTGCGAAATGAAAACATCCACGTTTTGATGGGGAAAGATTTTTTTTATCACCGTTTGAGCGTCGATTGTGTCAGCTTCTAAAACATAAGCAGATAAGTCTTCTACTTTACGGCGCTCATCTCGCTGGTATTCTCTTACTGCAGTCTCATCGATTTTATAAAAGTCTCTATATAGCAAAACATTGAATCCACGATCCACGATACATTTCCTATGGTTTTATCAAAGGCACGCGTTGTACACTAATATTCAACGCTTTGAGTAGGGTAGCAGTGCGCACAATTGTCTTTGTCGGAAGTGTCGAACTCGCCATAGAGCCAGTTGAAAATTCTCGGGACAGATGTCGCGAAACACATCGTCGATGCTCAGTGACATAAGCCAAATACAGCTGCAACGAAGCCTCATGGCAGTAAATAGGGTTTAAAGCCCAGAAGAACGCGTCGGTTGCGTGAGGGTAGGGTGGCGCGCTCATGCAGATCATGCGTGCCTTCTGTGGCTTGGTCTGTCTCCACCCCGGTTTCGCTATTTGGCGCATCACCAAGAAGTAACCGCTGATAAAAAGCTGCTGTTCCCCGAAAAACCTATCTTCAGCGGGGCTGTCAAACTGCACCTATGGCTATAGGCTACTACTTATTGGGCATGATATCCCAAATATCTTGAACCGGGAGTTCGATGTCGAAGCGCCCAGCCAGGTCTGGTGCGGCGACATCACCTACATCTGGGCACAGGGAAAATGGCACTACCTTGCGGTTGTTATGGATCTTTACGCTCGCCGAGTGGTGGGCTGGTCGTTATCAGAAAAACCGGATGCACACCCAGTGATCAAGGCGTTGGAAGTGGCTTACGAGCAGCGTGGTAAGCCTCAAGGCCTGCCGTTTCACTCAGACCAAGGATCGCAATATGGCAGCCGCAACTTTCGCCGGCGGCTGTGGCGCTATCGCGTGCGTCAGAGCATGAGCTGCCGAGAAAACCGCTGGGATAATGCGCCGATGGAACGGGTGTTTCGCAGTTTTAAAACAGAGTGGGTACCGAGGACTGGCTACATGACTGGCCTGCAGGCTCAGAGAGACATCAGCAGTACCTGATGCATCACTACAACTGGATCCGACCTCATCAATTTAACGATGGATTGGCCCCAGCGAAAACGGAAGAAAAACTGCAAACCGTGTCCGGGATGAGTTGACCACTACAGAAACACATAAAAAGAGGCTTCGCCGCAAAAGTGCCGCAACGCCTTTAGGCCCAAAAATGGGGTTGAGGGCGAAATCCATATCCTGCAAGGTTGCAATTATCGCATCTGCGATCTGAGCAATGTCTACGGCTTGTCACCAAGCCGTTGCGCCAGAGCAGCTACGATCTGGCGGCCCTCTTCGCTTTCCATGGGCACGTCTTACCAATATTTTATAGGGTCTATTAATGGTACACCTTATGGCGCGCGCTCCATCCTGATTTTGAGAGCCGCGAGCAGTACTGCGGCGTGTCCTGCCTTTGCCAACCCTCCGTCCGAGAAGACTCTCTTAAGATACCCCCGGAGCTATCCTTGAGTTATCCCTGCTGGGGATTACATCGACGGTCGAGTCGCACAGCGTACTGTCCTCCGAGACCGCCATCCTTTTGAGTTTGGGAGCCCTTGATACCGCTCCTGACGGAAGAGGCGCCAGTCATGAACAAACATAAAATCGCCGGTTTGCAGCCGGTTAACCCGGATTTTTCCCCGATGCAAGTGGCCAACATGGCCTTCCTCATTGATCGCCTTCATCAGGATTGCTCACCTCTGCAGTTCTTGCGTGAACTGACCTGCAACTCCATAGAAAGCATCCTTCGTGGCAGCGGCTCAGGTGTAATCAGGTGGAACGTAGAAGAAAAGCGAGAGGCCCTAACTGGCGAGCAAAAGCTTTGTATTATCGATACCGGTATAGGTATGACAGGGGACGAGATGGTCAAGTATATCAACCATCTAAGCTCCTCGATTAGCCTGCAATCAACCTCGGGCAATTTTGGTGTAGGCGCCAAAATATCCGCAGCTCCAGCAAACCCCGAAGGGCTCGTTTACCTGAGCTGGGTGGATGGTCAGGGATATATGATTCATTTGCATAGAGATGCTAATGGTCAATATGGGCTGCAACGCTTTCCTAGTGGTGAATTCTGGACACGCATCACTGACGACCCGAAACCAGACATCATCAAACAGCATGGCACCATGGTGGTATTACTTGGTAAGCACTCCACCCATAACACTGCCGAGCCACCAGGGAATGTGCGCATGCCTCGCAAGTGGATTGTGCGCTATCTCAATTCTCGATTCTTTAGATTTCCCGAAGATGTGAAAGTGTCTGCTGTTGAGGGTTGGGAAAATCCACCTCGTGATCAGCACCGCTTCCTTCGTACGGTTACTGGAATGGCTCCTTGGTTGGAGGCGAACAGCCAAGAGCGCGGGAGCTTCAAGATGCCTTTAAGCGACGCGACCGCCTTTTGGTACATCATGAAAGATGACATTGATACTGACAGTGGGCATTTCACGCCCCCAGGCCAGGTAGCTGCGTTGTATCACGACGAGCTGTACGAAATTGTGATGAGCAATGCTGGTTACGCTCGTCTGCAGTCGTTCGGGGTGATCTTTGGTTGCGAGCGCGTAGTGGTTTACATCCATCCCGACAACGAATCAGCGGTGACGGCAAACACCGCTCGTACAGCGCTCTTGATTGAAGGTGAGCAGCTCGATTGGGCTGCATACGCCGCAGAATTTAGAGATTACATGCCGCAAGAACTCGCTACATTCCAAGATCAAATAGGCCACAAAGCCAAGAGCAGCGACCATCGCGCAGCGATTCGTGAGCGATTGAAGGCAATTAAGGAGTTATTCAACTTCGGTCGTTACCGCCCCAATCCTAAAGGGCTTCATGCAATCTCCCACCCCAATAGCAATGCAGGGGGTGAGCCTCTGGAGAAAGGCGGCGAGGGAGGCGGTGGTTCAGGCACACCGGGTGCAAAGGGTGGACGGCAAGGTGATTTATACGCGCTCTTTACGGCTGAAGAAGGCACTCAGGCTGAATTCATAAATCAGAATACGGAGCCTGAAGTGGCCTGGGTGAGCATTGGAGATGGCTCGCGAGCCAAGGAGGAAATGGATGATCGCGCAGCCAACTACATCTACAACAGCAACCTCATTAAAGTGAATGCCGATTTCCGAGTCGTTACCGATATGGTGGAGCGCTGGGAGCAGCGGTATGCCAATGTCCCTGGTGCCGCTGGCCCTGGCGGGGCAATTGAGCAAGTGGTTCGTGAATGGTTTGAGCAACAGTTGATCGAAACAGTGATGAGCGCTCATGCGCTCAGGAAGGGTGGTAAGTGGAGTACGGAGGAAGCTTGCAGGCTGTGGGATGAAAATGCCCTGACGGCTGCAGTGCTACCCAGGTATCACATTGACGTCAGCATCAAGCGCACGCTGGGCCAGAAGCTAGGAACACTCAAATGACGCCAACCGTGCCGACATGCCCAGAAACCTGGCTACCCTAAGTCAGGTTTCTCCAAAGCAGATCGCCGGACAATGATAATGTCGCGCTCTTAAACTTTAATGCACAGCGCTGCGCAGTGCTTGATGGCGCTGCGTGATACCAGTAGTTGTAGAACACAATTTTTAGGAACGCCCCATGCAGCCAAGATTTAAGGTCATCGAGACCACCGTATTGGAAGATGGTAGTAAGCGATACAGGGTCGTAGATCTCGTGGAGGGAGGCTCAGCTAGCAAGCATGGTGTTTTTAACGTCAGGATAGAGGCTGAAGCTGTTTGTTCGATGCTCAATCTCGAGGATCCACTTCAGAGTGGGGCGGGTTGTCCGTCCCAGAGGCTTTGATCCACTGGTTTAAGAACTGTAGACGAGCCCGAGCGCCCTCAAAAATGGACTGGTGCCGGAATCATAGCCCCCGGTGTCAGGGTAGTTGTGATGTGAGCCGAGGTGACTATAGCGGCGCGCCTATGGGCCACGGGTCGTGTGTGCGATTGAGATTCTGAATAAAGGGAGGTACGAATGCTTTCCTCGATCAACGAGTACCAATCTGAGTACCCATCCTCTGAAAACATATGGCGCGCCCCAGGGTTGCCTTCTCGAGGTACCTCGCTTTTCGATCTCATTCGTACTGGGCTACCTTCCAAGTTTTTCGACCGGATAGCATTCCTTTTTCAGTTAAGGCGAAAGGTCATCTACAAGGCTTATTGGTATGTCCGTAAGAACGTTCGCGCGTAGGAGGAAAGCAGGGCGATTCAGCCCGATGGAGAGTGATTGCCTAATGGCATTGATAACCGTTTTTCAAGCATCCCTTGATCTGTTTGAAGGCGATGCCAGCGCAGCGACGGAATGGATGCAGTCGCCGGCTCGTGGGCATGGTTCGCTTCGTCCAATAGACATGGTGAGGACGAGAGTCGAAACGAATGCAGTCGTGGATCTAATTGGTCGATTGGAGCGGGGGGTGCTAGCTTGATCGTCACAATGGAACTCAGAGCGTCGCATGCGGTTGATTGCGCTGTCGCTCGTTCGGGCAGCGCCCGGCTCGACGGACGCGTTCACGTACGAAAGTTGGGCTGCGTGAGCGCAGGATCAATCTCTCTCCGTAAGAACCGAATCCCCTGCCTGAAATGTCGATGAGGTCTTGCAGTCTTTGGCCTTCCGTAAACGCCAACAGAGACGGATGCAGATTTCGATTGGAAAATCTTAAGGGGGATCGTACGTTGTTCCGCCTTGTGACGAGACCTTTAAAGATGATTGATGGCGCATTTTTTCCTTACCAGAGCTTGGCCAACAATCTGCTGGAGTACATTCCTGAGAGCTGCGCAGATGGCTCGCACGATCTTACGCACATCCATCGTGTGTGGCTTAACGCCAAAATGATCCACAGTATCGAGGGCGGTGATCTCGAAACGCTTTTGGCCGCGTCCATTCTGCATGACTGTGTTGCAGTGGAAAAAAACTCCCCACTGCGGGCCAAAGCTTCGACTCTTGCATCTGCAAAAGCCTCTGCCATTTTGGCTGATTTAGGTTGGGCAGAGTCAAATATCGCTGCTGTAGCCCTCGCAATAAAAAGCCACAGCTTTTCAGCAGGGTTTGAGCCCACCACCATCGAAGCCAAAATAATCCAAGACAGTGACAGACTCGATGCTATTGGCATGGTGGGGGTAGCGAGGTGTTTTTACGCTGCTGGTCGTATGGAGTCGGGGCTCTACGATTTTACCAACCCAACGGCATCGGGCAGGGAGTATCGCGACGACCGCTTCGCTATCGAGCACTTTCACACCAAGCTCCTCAAGCTAGCCTCTGGTTTTCAAACACAAGAAGGCGCGCGCATTGCCGAGAAAAGGCATCGAAGCCTTGAACATTTTTTGAATGAGTTCATGGGTGAGATTGGTTTACCGGATCGCTGATGCGTTGTCCCATTAGTCAGTGTCTGACGCAGCGAGATCATGAATAGAACCTACTGACGAACGATCTGGGGCCACGTATTTGGGGCGCATTTGGTAGTTTTTCAGAAAGCGGCTGGACTGAAGATTCGCACCTCTGCATGAATTCACATTGTCACAGATGAGGGATGTGGCGGGGTACCAGTATGATTTAGTTGGAAGCATGCGGGTATTTGCTATGCGCTGCTTCCACATCGTCTGGTGATGCCCTTCCTTTTCAAGGGTAGAGCATGTACCGGCTGTTCGCGTGCCACTGATCTGCGTCCAGATCTGTCGTGTCGAGTCCATAAGTGCGAAGAAGCCACCTCGAATCTTCACCATGCTCCTCGCCAACCTCAGCACGGCCATGAAGGCTGAGCCGATTATTCACGAGAACGATGTCGCCGGGTTCAAGTGGATGGGAGGATGCGCACTCAAGGCATGCGGCCTTAAACTCGTCCATGGCCAAGCTGGCAGCGGAAAGCTCATCGTCCGCCGTTCGGGCCGAACTGTGGCTGTATCTGATCCATGGTTGGCCCTCTACCCAAAACAGAAGTTGGGAGTCTTCAACGATCACGTCCGAGCCGAAAATTTCGCGTAATCGTTTTCGAAATGTACCCTGAGGGCCGATGTTGTACTGAGGTATCCCTAGTTCGCTGACGGTTGCCGGAGTGAGCTTTGCAAGCACCTCCGACAATGGCATCACGGTCGTGGGTACCTGCTTTGGATTGCGTAAAGCACACAGGCATACGAAATCTGGAGAAGGTGCGACTCGGTTGTCCCACGGATGTCTCTCACCACGAATTGGAAACCAAACGCCGTCGGTATGGCCCTTCATCGATCCTTTGGACTTTTCGGATTGATGACTTTCCCCCGGTATGACCACAAGGTTCACGAAAAGCGCACCGTCGTTTTCTGAGCCGTATGAGACGGTGTTTGAGCCCAGAACGGCGATGCAGCCGATGGCGGATGCACGTGCAGCAAGTGTGGCTTCGTTGTTAGGGACGGGAAGAAAACCAGTAGGCGTTTCCGACAGTTCGTTGTGATCGAACACCTTCGGTAGGTACACGAATGGTGCGTTCCATGCGTACGCCTTCACATTTACACACGTTAGGCTGCGCAGCTGAAGAAGCCGATCAATTTCTGGAAGCAACGTGTTCCCAAGAGCTACAGGATCATTCAACTGCTGCAGGGCGTCTGCAAAAGTCAGCGAAGCTCTCCAAACCGACACCGCTCCGCGAACGGCAACGGAAAAATGAGCGTTGATCAATTGTGTCCCTACGAGCGCGAGTGATATAAAGTTGATATAGCGTCACGGCAAAGCGCAACGCATCTGCCCGTCCGACGTTCCACTGACCAGAGTACAAGCCTCGTTTCCATGAAAAATCATGACATTGCGTTTTCCAATTGTCTCAGGCGTTGGGCTCATTGGCTAGACGATTTGGCCGACGAAGTGACGGTTCGAAGCACGCCCAATGGTTGGCAGTGCAATCTGAGTCTCCCAACCGGCCAAAATGTTGTGGGGGTCGGCGAAGATTCGTCCCTAGCGGTTCGCAGTCTCTTGGCCCACCTCGTGAATGAGGCGCCTATGCCGCTTGGTTCATGTGAACAGTTTGCCAGCCAAGAGGTCTTACTCCAGACATCTACGGCAAAGCCGAGGAAGATCGAAAAGATGGAGAAGCCTATGCAGCCTAAGGAAGGTCGGCGTACGGACACTGCAACCAAACCTCGTCGTGACACCATAGGCGTCACGACGAAAAAGTCATTTCACTCAGCTGTAGCGACGCTTGCGCGAAGTAGAGGTGTGGCCATTGCGGCTCTCACCCGAGACTTGCTGCAGGATGGGATAGATCGCTTTGAGTGTGAGATGGAGTCAAATAATCCATCCAGTCTTCTGCGTTCTTATGAACAGGCGGCCACGTCTTACGATGGCAGTGAAACGGAACATTGGGTGATTCGTGTTGATCGACCTCTGGCCAAGCTTGTTCGAATGACCGCTACGGAATTCGAAAAGTCGACATCGCAGATCACCTCATTCTTGTTAGCAGAGTCGATGCGACACGTGCCGTCCTGTGACAAAGCAAAGGTTCGTGATGCAATTAGTGAAAACGCGTTCATCGATGAATCAAGCGTAGAAGATGTGGCTCGAGAAATCCTGTCAGTGATGGTGCCAAAGAAATCTCGAGAGCTAGCTCAGAAGGTGGGTCTACGTGACCGGCGCGACGTTCTCTGCGTTGTATTGATGGGCGAAATGTTAGCCCCATCTAGAGTCGTGGATGCCGTTGCCGAAGAAATGGATGTACCAGC
This sequence comes from Pseudomonas sp. HY13-MNA-CIBAN-0226, assembly GCF_040310305.1. Classification (NCBI taxonomy): domain Bacteria; kingdom Pseudomonadati; phylum Pseudomonadota; class Gammaproteobacteria; order Pseudomonadales; family Pseudomonadaceae; genus Pseudomonas; species Pseudomonas sp. HY13-MNA-CIBAN-0226. The sequence continues at coordinate 192,839 of NZ_JBEOPS010000007.1, read as the reverse complement.
GGGGCTACTGATGGCGGCTACTAGATTCAATTTTGAACATCGTCAGGTTCCCGCTTTTAAATCACCGTCTGGAAAACCTCAGATGCTAAATACGCCGCGCACATGGCGCGAAGGAATTTCGGCGTTGAAGCTTCCCGAAAGCGAAGAGAGTTGGCTGTTCGGCTTAGAGAATTGAAGCATTGAACCCATTTGACAGAGCACGCCGCAAAGCAATCGAAATTAGAGCACTGCTAAGCGGCACGTCTCTCTCGAGTTGGCCTACATCACCTGAGCTTCTCGATCCTCAGAAGATTGAAGAAGTACTCGACTTAGTTGTGGAGTCAGTGCCTGCAGGCCATTTCAGCCTAAGCGGCGCAGATGCCGCACTGCTTCGACAGCGCTATACGATTTTCGTCCGCAGCGACTGTTCGCCTGCTGAGATGGCCTATCTGGTATCTCACGAGTTGGGGCATTGGTTTCTCGATGCTGAGAAAACTGCCGTGACCGTGGCTGACCTGTCTTCTATAACTACTCCCCACGGCGACCCTTCAGTGGTTGCTGTGGAGGGTTATGGAGCCAGAGAGCGCCAAGAACTCCAAGCTAACGTGTTTGCCCGGGAGCTACTGCTACCTCGCTCAGCCGCCAAAAAGTTCTGGAACGAAGGTCTGGGCGCGCACGTCTTAGCTGAGAATCTCAAAATACCTTTGGAAGTAGTTAGGCTTCAGTTGCTTGACGCACTTCTTCTGCCTGAGCAAGTAATAAGTCCCGTCGCTCCTCTACCCATCATGACGCCTGCACAAGCTGCGGCGGCTACTGCAACTGAGCGGTTCATAAACGTAGTCGCCGGGCCTGGAACCGGAAAGACAACGACGCTAATCCATCGCATCAAACACCTGATTGAGCAAGGTGCAGAACCCAGCAAAATTCTAGTTCTTACCTTCACCAATAAGGCAGCCAACGAGCTAGTTGAGCGGATGGAGGCATCAGGCATCAGAAGGGCTTCCGATGTTTGGGCGGGTACTTTCCATGCCTTCGGATTAGAGTTCTTACGCAAACACCACGATCTATTCGGTTTAGATGCTGATATCCACATGGCAGACCTGCTCAAGCAAGTGCGCATGATGGTTGGTCAACTCCACAAAATCCCGCTCAAGTATTTCCTTCGTCTTCAGGATCCCTATGATTGGTTGCCTGAGGTGTTCGGCCATATTGATCGACTAAAGGAAGAACTGGTCGACGTTCAGACATACCGCTCAAAGCTCGCCGCTTTGCCGCTGCCTGAGGCTGATATCGTGTCCCAGCGCGAGGATATAGCGGCTGTATACGAGGCATACGAAGCTACTCTACGTCGCCAGAAGCTGGTGGATTACACCGACCTCGTAGCACTGCCGACCTTACAGGCACAAAAAGATCGCGCCTCCGTCACACAATACTTTGATCATTTCGATCACATATTGGTGGATGAGTATCAGGACGTGACACATGTTCTGGTTGAGTTCGTTCGTGAGCTTTCAAGAAATGCCAAATCGGTCTGGGTGGTGGGAGACATTCGCCAAGCCATCCACCATTGGCGTGGCGCCTCGATCATGAGCCTTATGAAATTCGACAGTGCTTTTCGAAAGCATGCGCCGAATGCACAGGTTCGCAAGTACGAACTTGACCTAAATCGCCGTAGCACCCCCGAGATACTCGACCTCTTCTGCCATGCGGGTCGCGAACATGTTCTTCAGCCGAGGCTCCCACTAGAGCATGTGACTGCGTATCGGCAGTCGGTTGGTATGACACCATCGCTTTTCGAATGTGCGTCTCCTGAAAGCCAATCCCAAACCCTTGGGGATGCCATCGTCACCTTGGCCAATCGAGGAGTGGAATACCGAGACCAGGTAGTCATCAGTCGGAGTAAAGCTGATATCGAGCAAGTGGCAGATGCCTTGTCCGCAAGGCGTATACCTCACCTTTACATTGGCGATGTGTCGCAGCGCCCAGAAGTTAAGCGCCTTGTGTGCCTGATGCAGCTGCTATGCACCCGCCAGCCTCGCTCATTGGTGGGGCTTATCCAAGAACCTAAATATGCGATGTCGGTCGCTGACATGGAGTTGCTAACAAAAACCTGCAGCACCAAAGTGATGCTCCAGCGTGGTAAGTGGCTGAAAGCATATATGCCGGGTCTCTCGATCAATGGGCAGGCAGCGCAACTTAAATTGAGCGCCTTGCTGTCGGGCTTCAGTCGGCATTCCAGGCCGTGGGACTTCGTGTGCAGTGTTCTGTTGGATAGACGTTTCGGATTACCAGATCCTTCAAATCAGAGTATGGAGGCCCATACCGAACGCTTAGCTCTATGGCTGTTCGCCTATGCGGTGCGCAACGGGGACGGTGATGCCAAAGAAGCACGACTGTCGAGGTTTTTGCTACGCGAGGAGCTTCGCCGGCGCATCAACGAAAAGCTTGCAGATCGCGGGATACCACCAGAGGCCAGGGCACTGAATGCCGTACCGTTGATGACAGTTCATGGGAGCAAAGGACTTGAATTCCAAGCAGTTCATCTTATCGGAGTGGACAAAGACGCCTTTGGAAGCGAGAAGTCTTGGAAATACGATGCGCGTGCTTCCCAATTAGTACCGCCTGAGGTGCTCAACAGCACACAAAGCGAACATGATTTCGAAGCTTCCGTGGAGCGAAATAATTTGCTCTACGTTGCGCTATCCAGGGCAAAGGACGAACTGTATTTGTATGAACCTAGTCGGAGGGATCGCCCTGCGGCATTGGGCAACTCCGGCAGGTTATTAAACAAATTCCCAGGTAGCGCCGTTCCTATGGCAGCAATCAAACCGACACCGTTTGCAGGGAATGCAAACGTAGGATCGATCAACTACAGCCACTTCGAGTCGTTTATTAATTGCCCGCTGCACTACCACTATCGCTATGAGTTGAGTCTCACAGCTGAACAGCAGGTCGACATTTCAATCCGAGCGCGCTGGGCGGTAATGGATACTTTGGAAGGTTGGCTCAAAGGTATTCCAGCGAAACAAGCTTTTGCCGATGCGTGGGGGGCGCACAAGCTTCCGTCTGCAGAAGAAGATCCGGGACTGCATCGTGACGCAGTCATTGCAGCAAACCGAGGTGCCAAGATTATCCAGCGCACAGGTGGATCGTTAATCACTGATCTGATGGCCGATGTACAAGGTGTCCGCATCGAGTTGCCATGGATGATTTTAGTGGATAAGCCTGGGGCAACAGAAATCCACTGGCTCCGCACTCAGGCGGGCGTCGACACAACATTGAGTCACATGCGTCCGATGATGCTGAACATTGCTGGGCGTGTGTTTTCGAAGGTTGTTGTGCACTCCTTACTCACGGAGAAATCGAAGGAAAATGCTCCAGCGTATGCACCTGAGACCACCTCAGTTTACAAAATGGCAAAGCGTTTCGTCGCCGGTGACCGGTCAGCAAAGAAGGGGTTTTTGTGTCGGCGGTGTGCCTACTTAAGCATATGCGAAAACCGGCCATAGCTGCTGTGTGTGCCCACCAGTCCCTCGCTAGGGCACCTGCTCGTTTGAGACTCAGCGCTCATCATTAGCAGGTAGCTGCAACCGGATAACGCCCAGTTGAAGGTGGAATCAAGGAGTAGAACACCAGCTGGAAGCAGATTTATCTTCGCCTCATCTCTACTTTTTCCGCCAGATCCGTATGCGTCCGGGTAACACACCTTTCTGACTCCAACGTCTACCTGTTACGAACACGCCATCGCCACTTATCAACGCACGTGAGTGATCGGAATGTTACCGACGTATGGCTTGGTAAGGATCAAAAACTCAACGCCATGGGCTCTGGCTGATGGCACTATGAGGGTTGACTTCGACGGTGAGTAACAGCGATGAAAACTCGGCGGCTGGACAACGAGCAGTTACGCGCGATGATAACGAGCCAGATAGACCTTCGCGATGCCCTCAGGATATTGGCAGCTCGGGCACCTGTGATGAATTCGCGTGGCTTAGAGTCTGCGTATTGGGGTTTGCTTTCACTGCTAATCCTCAGCGCAGATCTTTGGGCGTTGTTGATTGGCGAAATGATCGTCAAGGAAATGAACTGCTTAGGCGATCAGCGTGATTGGCATTCAACGGAATGTTAAGCGCTTCAATTTATGGTGAGCGTCTACCCGACACTCTGCGTGATGGAGCGGTCGCACCATCGGTGCGGGAGCAATTCGTTAATTTCACTCGCTCGCTGCGTTGCCAGCTGCGTCAGCACATCTTTGAGATAGGCATACGGATCATGACCATTCATGCGCGCCGACTGGATCAAACTCATGATTGCCGCCGCCCGCTTACCGCTGCGTAGTGATCCGGCGAACAACCAATTCGAGCGTCCAAGATCCCACGGCCGTATCTGGTTTTCGACCGCGTTATTATCTATGGGCACTGCGCCGTCCTCTATATATCGAGCCAGTGCGCCCCAGCGCTTTAGGCTGTAATCCAGCGCTTTGGCAATAGCCGATCCTTCGGGCACAAGATCGCGCTGGGCCAGCATCCAGGCATGCAGTGCATTGAGTATTGGCGCCCCTTTTTCCTGACGTATCCTCCCGCGATCTTCGTCAGTCATATCTCGCGCTTGCCGTTCGATTTCGTACAACCCGCCAATCGAGTGAAGCGCCTGCTCGGCCAGTTGGCTTTTGTTGGTCGCATGCAGATCGAAGAACTTGCGGCGGGCATGCGCCATGCAGCCGATTTCAGTGATGCCTTGCTTGAAGCTTGCTTTGTAGCCGGCGAAGTCGTCGCACACCAACTTGCCATTCCACTGGCCAAGGAAGTTGCGCGCATGTTCGCCCGCACGACTCGGGCTGAAGTCATAAACCACTGCCTTGAGCGGCGAAAACGGCGTAGTGCAGTAAGCCCAAACGTAGGCACGATGGGTTTTCTTCTGGCCCGGCGCGAGCATCTGCACCGGCGTTTCGTCAGCGTGGATCACGCCTTGGGCAAGTATCGTTTCGCGTAACGCATCGACAAGCGGCTGAAGCTGCACTCCGGTTTGGCCGACCCATTGCGCCAGTGTCGAGCGAGCAATTGCCAAGCCGGCACGGCCAAAGATTTTCTCTTGCCGATACAGCGGCAAATGGTCAGCGAACTTGGCCACCATCACATGTGCCAACAGGCCTGCGGTCGGGATGCCTTTGTCGATCACTTGCGCCGGTACCGGTGCCTGGGTAAGCGTTTCACACTCGCGGCAGGCCCATTTTCCAAGGACGTGTTGCTCAACCGTGAACACGCCCGGCGTGTAATCCAGCTTCTCGCTGACGTCTTCGCCGACGCGCTGAAGCTGGCAGCCGCACACGCACTGGGTGTTCTCTCGTTCGTGACGGATCACAGTTCGTGGAAATTGTGGCGGCAACGGCGCACGCTTAGGTTGCTGACGCGGTTCGGCTGGTGCGGCGGGCGGATTGACCGCCTTTAACTCAGCCTCGATTGCTGCGATATCCGAATCAAGCAGGTCATCGAGCAGGCTGCCCTGATCAGGGCTAAGTTGCTCGCTGCGCTTGGCGAACTTGTGCCGTTTGAGCAGTGCGATTTCGTGGGTGAGCTGTTCGTTGAGCGTTTCGATCCGCTGGATCTTCTTGCCCATCGTGTCGACCTGCGAAAAGCAACTGCGCAGCGAAGGCACGCAGTTGATCGGGGGGCATATGATCGAGATTGGGCGAGGAAGTCATGCCGTGGATTTTACCAAAGGTCGTTTGCGGCAGTAGGTCAAGGCGCGAATTACAGCCTTTTAAAGCAGTGTGATTGCACCGCCAGCTCCACCCTTTGCCAAGGTAAACCGAGCACCAAGGCATGAAGTTGCTCGGCATCCAGCTCCATTTCACCGCCTTGTCGAATGCCAGGCCAATGAAATTTGCCTTGGTTCAACCGACGTGCAGCCAGCCAAACGCCTATCCCGTCATGCACCAGCACTTTCATACGGGTAGCGCGGCGATTGGCGAACAGATAAGCGCAGTGCGGCTTCGCCGCACCGAACACTGTAATCACTCTGGCCAGCGCTGTTTCAGTGCCGGCACGCATGTCCATGGGTTCGGTGGCGAGCCAGATAGCATCGATGCGAATCATTGCGTGAGCCCACGGACAAAGCGGGCACATCCTTCAGGATCAGAAGTTGGCCATTTCACTGTGACCGATTGATCGCCAAACGGTAGATCGATGACCGCCGATGTTTCAGTCGGCCGTTTTGGCGTAGATTTCACTGGAATAAAAGCAGGTAGCATTGCTGGCGGCTGATCTCGGTACAGCGGCATCCATTTCCGAATTACGTTAGCGTTGATGCCATGGCTGATGGCGACGCCGGAGATGGTCGCGCCCGGCTGCAGGCATTCCTGAACAACCTGGGCTTTGAACGATTTGGGATAAGAGCTTCGTTGGCGCATGGAATTCCTGACGTTAAGGGCGATAGCGTCGCTTAAAAATACGCGGACACCATCGCCCTTAATACTGGGGTTCGGAAGGTGACTTGGCCGGACGCTTACTGTTGACCCAGCGCGATCTGGTGCCCAACGGATCAGCGACGGCCAAAGCCTTGGATTACAGCCTTAGACGCTGGGTAGCGCTGACGCGCTATCTGGACGATGGGGGCTGTGCCCATAGACAACAATGCAGTCGAAAACCAGATTCGGCCGTGGGCACTTGGACGTTCCAACTGGTTATTTGCCGGGTCGCTTCGCAGTGGGAAACGGGCGGCGGCGATCATGAGTTTGATCCAGTCAGCGCGCATGAATGGGCACGATCCGTATGCGTATCTCAAAGATGTGCTGACGCGGCTGCCGACGCAGCGGGCCAGTGAGATAGGTCAAATGTTGCCGCATCAGTGGAGGCCTGCATGATATTACGCAATGTCATGCACCTTACTCTTGCTCTACAGCTGCATTTCGGCAAGAGCCCTTTCCAACGGCAGGTCTGAAATTTGTATGACCCCGGAAAAAGGAATATCCATGTCGAGAACGAGAAAGACCGAAGCGGCTAAAAGAAACGCTGACACGGTGAACATCCCAACAACCATAGGGTTTCGTGGGGCCCGATACCCAAAGCTGGCAAAAATGAGTGTCATCCAGGCCCCCAGCATCACTATCAAGAGCCTTGGTATAGCTCCTTCCGACTGCTCAACAATCCTCCAGCGTTGCTCAATGATCGAGTGATATTGCTGGCGTATGTCCGATAGCATGGTCTCGTGATACCGGTCGGGCGGAGCAATGGCGGCCAATGCTCCACCTATATCATCAAGATATTGAACGGCTGGGCTTTTGCGATGCTGCAATGCCTGATCGCCGCTGTAGGGGGTTGAAATCGCATGTTCGAGATAAACGATTAAATGTTTACGAGTGTCTTGGGCGGCGAGGCCATACGACTTGAGCGTTCGGTCGAGAATAATCAGGCTCGTTGCGTAAGCGTGATAGTTGGCATCGACGTTTTCGTATGTGTTTTTGGCGGAATTGATTAGGAGGCCAAATACAAGGGACGTCATTACCACGAAGATATTCGCTACCAACCGAACCACGGCGTTCGTCTCTTCATCCTTGTGCCGGGCCGCGAGCTTGGGATACACATGCATCATCAACAGTGCTGCCGATAGTAGGCAGATAAAGACCGATACCGCGACCCAAGTAGACTCCATGCGCTTACGCTCTCAAGGTCTTAAACGTTAATCCGGTTTGGAGCCATGGAGGCATAACCTATACCGGGCAGAATGACGCTCATGCAACGGCTGATCCAGCCGATCTGTTACGCACGCAATCGGGTGATATTGTCGCCTGAGCGAATAGGATCACTAAGTGCTCCAGTCAGTCTGCGCGCCGAAGTAGAACAGTTCGCAAATTTTTGCTTTTCAACAGATTAGCATGAGGGAGGAATCGTTCAGCGATTAGCTGTTGATCAGTAAGCGCTGTCGAGCAAGCCAGCTTTCCTAAAGGCTTGGCGCAAGGGCAGCAAGCCACCTTAGGCACACGTACTTTTGCCAGCGCTTACTTTTTTGTACCACCTGCCGCCGGATCAGAGATTGCACGGCTGACCTGTGCAAGGTGAGTTCGGCATTCGCTTACCCTCTTCAGCGTAAGCGGTCGCGATGATTGTTAACCGATTTCTGCCCAGCGAATAGCGTCACCCAAGATGGCAAGGTGTGTTGGCCGGATGCTTACCCTAGTTCTGCAATGCGACCGACTTCATCCTGAAGCGCTTTTAGGCGCTGCTCATAAGTCACGCTCATATCTTGGCTTGAAGTGATCAAGAGGAGGTCAAGCGGATCGAAACCGAGCAGATTAGCTAGGGTGACGCCGGTGCGCTCTTACTGAAGCTTGTCGACCCAACGGCGCAGCGCCGACTCACCAACACTCAGCGAGCGACTGGCTTCGACGAAGCTGTAGTTTTGCTTAAGCACGAGGTCGGCAGCCTCGCGTTTGAATTCTGGAGAAAAAGTACGGCGTTGCTTGGTCATCTGACACCTCGATCTGGCGGGTATTCTCGCCTAAATGGGTGTCCGGTTTCATTAGACCACTACAGCTCACAGCTTGACGTTGGGAGGCGAGCTCACTCCCTTATCAGCACGTGCGATGGCGACGCCCAGCATCATTTACCTTGTTTCATGTCGCGGTTTTAGGGTTTGTTCAGCAATGCTTCACCCAACCTGGTCGTTTTTGTTAGGATTGTGAGCAGTGCATAATGATGGCTTTTTGCCCGTGATCGGCGGTTAACGAGGGCAGAACTCTCTCGTATATCCAAAGGTCGGCTCAGAAGCCGTTTTCAGCTCTATAACCGCAGCGTTTTAAATGAAGGATCATCCAGTGACCACTTTGAGTTTTCATCAGTTTGTTGTTGATGAGGTAGTAAGGCACTGGCAGGCCAAAAATGAACCTCTTCTCCTGTCAAAGCTTGGCCAAGCGGCATCTAGCCGAGGTTTTGCGCTGCATACTGAGCTCGGCGGGTTGAAGCTGTCCCAGTTCATACATCACTACCTTGATGATGAAATTGAAGTCTCCAGCCCTAACGCGAGTGGTTTGCTCTTAGGGGCTCTGCCGAAACAACCTGTAGCGGTCGAGACTGCCGCTATAGCTGAGCGCCCGTCAGTGCCGCCAGCAACGTTCAACAGGGCCATGCAAGCCGCGTTCGAGCGTCCTCTGGCTGACCAGATGGAACGCTGGATCAGAACTGTTCCAACCGTTCATTATATGGATATACCCCCTTCAGAAAGCGCCCCAGCTGCTTATACAAAGCTTGAAAGTAGATACCTTTCCCGGGCGGAAGATGGTGGTACTGGCTCTGACTTTTACGAACGTATAAAGCTCTGGATTCACGATCAAGGGCTCGATATCAATGACTTTACGCACAAGCCAACTTCAAACACCGAAGGTGGGCCCTCGTTGCTGACTCAACTGATGGAAAGCCTAACGGAAAGTGAGCTCAAGCGCATTTCCCTGCCGCTGGATATCGTTGCGAAGCTGATGAGGAAGTAATGGAGTATTTTTTTGGGTTCGCGGGTGTCCCGCGTGAGCTGCGTGAAAAAGTAGAAGCCAGAAATAGCGAGTTTTCCAGAGGTGCAGAATTCTGCATCGACAAGATGCCTAGCTACGTTCCGTACGGCCCCCAAGGTATCGATTTTTTTATGAACGTCTTTCAACGGAAAATCGATGCGGGCGGAAAGGTCGCGCAAACAGCGTTTGCCATTATCTATCTGGTTCGTGACCCAGAGAGTTCGAGCGCTTTCGCAAGCGCTTTTTTCCCCCACACCATGATGGTGCCCGTCGAATGGCAGTGGGATGGAACTCGGCTGAATTCAGTCGGGAAGGCAGTGAACGAGCTGACGGAGAAACTTAAGCAGGCGACAGCAATCGCCCGAGAAGCTCTATCCGTTGTGCGAGATGAGGTGGTTTCCAGGGCCCAGAGCACCCCGATTCTGCTGCCTGTGCAGAACTTCAACTCCAAAGCATTCGTGCCAGCCTTGCAAAAATTGCACTTGGAGCTGGCAGCTGGAATTGTGCCAAGTAACGCAGTTTTCGAGCATCGCAAACGAATGCTGGATGCGCATCCGATGCAACGAATTGCGGGCAGAAGCAGAAACTGTTTTGTCGATGATCGACAAGTCGAGTTTCATCCTCCAGGCAATGATCGCCACGGCTTCTCCAGGGCAGGCGGGAGTCATAATCTCGCGTGTATTTTGTCAGGGAGAAGACGACTGGGAGCACCCTATGACCAGCTCTTTCACTATGACTGCACCAAGGGGACAAGGAATTTGAAGGGACAGTTTCCCGGTTGTCATTCAACAGCCCAAGCGTACGAGGGGAATCCGCACTTGAATATTGCCCCCAATGACCACGTACGCGTTTGATGCGCATGCATCATCTCTGGTTAGCCCCGTGGGGTCAGTGAGGGGCGTGGCAGGGTTTGCGGTGATGTGAGTAGTAGAATGACGCGGGTGTCTTCAAAACGCAGAAATGACAACGGCCAGCATAGCTGACCGTTGATGCCTCTACGAGGCTAATTCATTACTGAGCCCTGCAGGAGCTATGTCCTGGCACGTGTCTTATGGCAAGTAAGCCAAGGAATGGGGCACTTCCGGAAACGCGCCATTCAATCTAACTTATCATGCCAAGCTGAAGCACAGGCAATGACTGTGTTCAACGGTTCGCTTGTTGCGTTCCCCACATCTCTCATCTGTGTAAGGCGGAGAGGGAGTAGCAAGCACGGGGCTTTTGTAAGCACTACCTGTGTGCTTGAGGCGATCATATCATGTCGTTTCTGGTGAATACTATCGGTATCTCAAAAGCATACCGATTCACCTCAGCGCTCCTGTCGCAAGCCACTATCGACGAGTGGCAGAGGGCAGGCGAATACCAGTGGGTTCTGGTCAGTCATCCAGGTGCAGCGCCAAATAGTTAACCAAATCTAGCGGAGTCCGGCTGTCGATCACCTTGTAGATCAGATCACGTTTACCGCGTGGTAATTTCTTCACCACACTTTTCGCCGATGCTCTGATGGCTTCGTCTGTTCCATGGATACGTGCCGCAAGGAGCAGCACTAAAGTGGCATCAGTGAGATTCATATAAGACCAGTGAACTGACTCAGCCATATGCGGATTGGATGGATGCAAGGCGCTCAGAATTTAACCTTCCACATTCGGCCTCTGCTTCCTGGCGGGTCGCAAAGGTTGGCTTCAACCGCTGCTTGTCTTGATTATCGTAAAGGTCAAAACCATTGGAGACTGTTTTGCTGTAGTAACGACCGCCTTCACGTACAGATTCCGATACTACAGGGGTCGCCGGAACAACCACGTATCTAGAAAGCATATTCTTTTCCTCTTGTACGACTGCAATCAGCACGGAAGATAAGGCATAGCGGCTATTTGCTACTAGATCAAGCGCCTTTGATGATTATCTGATGAGCCGTCTTTCGTAACTGACACGCATTCGAATTCACCAATGTGCCCACTAGCGGAGCTCGGCCCGGCGGACGTCCGACCACTTGTGCGTCATCTCTCCATTAAGGTCGCGAAGCGTCTGACAGTGACTCTTTACACAAAGCTCACAGTACCGAGGCGCCCCAGTAGGGACGGAATTCGATAGTCAGAACGAAGTCCTTCAGAGCAGTTGAAACAATTCGTCGTAAATTATGCTTCGGCGCGATCCTTGACTCCCGGGATTCATAGACAAGACTGAGTTGAAATTTTTCATTTGGACAAACGTCAATGATTTCAGCTTTAGAGCTCCGACATATCGTTGAGAGTGGTTTGTTACCTCGCTCCTGCACTTGCTTCGTGAATCCGAAAGGGTCGCTTTTGATCAAGATGGTTGAGCCATCCTCGGGCCGTGTCGAATTGTTTGTCCCCAAAGTGTTGGCATCGGGTCTGACGTCCAGTCGAGCGATCTCGAACTTGATCAGCGAACTCAGAATTGAAATGGCGACTCGCCAGAAGGCCTTACCTGTTAGCGCAACGGTAAATGGTTGCGGCATGGGAGCCCACCCGGTCACGTCGGCTCAAGGTTTGCGGATGGGATGATCAGGTTGCAGAAGGGACGCCACCGCGATGACCAAGTCGTCCAGTGACCAGGGCTTGTGCAGATATACGCTTGAGGCAGGCACTGCTGTAGGGTCGATCAGATACCCGGAGGTCAGAATTGCAGCGATGTAAGGCCATCGACCCCTGACCATTTCGATGAATTCGATTCCTTGAATCTGACCTGGAACACCGTGATCGGCGATCACCAGCCGACACTGATCATGCGCTTCCAACAGGTAGGTCAATGCGCCATCAGCAGTGTCGAATGCCACTGCCTTTGCGCCAATCTCTGCCACGATATCCATCATCAGCGAACGCAACGTCGGATCGTCTTCGATGACAATAACCTCTCCTTGAATAGGCAATATCCCTTCCCAATTTACGTTCACTTATCGACTCCTTGGCCGGACAAAACGAGCAGATATCTGTTTGGGGTTAAGTCCTGAGTGTAAGCCGTTTTTCAAGATGCGCCGTCCTCTAAGCAGCAGGTGAGCCGGGTACGATTTTCACTCTGTGCCAGAGCAGGCTCGTAGCGATGGATGCTAACCGAACTTCTCGTCGCTGAACGAGTTGGGGGTATCTCCAACTGGTGACACCTCCTACTATGCTGGCGTTACTGCGAGCTGATGAACACTACATTATTGCGGTTTGCCCATCTCGAGAAGCTTCGGCTTTGCGTACAGGCTCAGAGCACAGCGAGCAATCGTCCGAGCTGTTCACGCTCCCAGGCATTCAATAGGTCGACAGGGTCAGCTCCGTCGCGCTGCAAGAGTTCAAGTATCCCGGATCTACCGTCAGGCGATCTACAGTACTCGCAGTAGTCCAAAGAGTCGCAGTCATTGAATAGCATCAGCTGTCAGCTGTCAGCCATCAACCTCAAGGGGCATGAGTCCGTGGTAAATTTCGCTCCATGACTGGATAGAGCTTGGCATCATGTTGCGTTTGCCGCACGCGACGTCCGTCAGTATCAGGCTGACCTCGTGGGCGGTGAGAGGAGAGGTGGTGTTCAAATCATTCTAAGCTCGAGTCATCGCGAGCCCATAGCTAAGCTGCGGTATGAAGTAGCCTGAATTTAGACGTCGCTCGTTCGGGTCAACGAGACCCGGCTAGCCTACCAAAAGAATGTTCACTCAGGCGTTATCAGTACTGAAAACGACACGGTGATGAACTCCTCGTCCTTGCTGATCGTTTCCAGCGCGCCGCGCATTGTGCCTCCACCCTCACCTGAGCCGCCCTGATAGACGAAGAGAGTGAGCGCCAACTTATTTTTATTGATCTTGTATCAGGGAAGGAAGCAGGTCTGAAGCTGGCATTGCGTCTATTCCGTGGAAAGAGGGCAGCGTTGGAGGCAAGCACTATTCCCGTTCATGGCGTGAGAGGTCACATACTCGATGATGGACACTGGCTGGCCCTTCCAGCAAATCTGCGTAGTAGCGAGCGACGTAGTGCTGCAATAGTTTCATTGAGTAGGAGGCGAACGAAATATCCATTGCCCACAAGGATTTCCATATGACGTTCATCGCAATGATCAGTATGGAGGACTGCGTAGTCCTCGCCGCTGACCGTGAGACATTCTCGATCTATACGTCTGGCTCATCCGAGCGCTCCGGAGTCATGGCTAGGAAAATCACAAAAACGGAGGATGGGTTCCTCACAGCTTCTGGTTTAGTCGAGCTTATCGATCCAGTAAAAAATCGGTACGGCAGTGAGTCGCCCAAGGACGTCGAACACATGCTTGCCATCATCGAAGAAGAACAGCGACGGCTCGATCTCCGCGATTCGAAATTGGCTGGAGTATGGATACCCAAGTCAACATGGAAGCTATCTCTCCCTATGGGCAGAAGTGTCGTTGCTGTGTTCTACGATCCGACAGCGCACTCTTTAAGAGGGCTTCGACCCGGTTCCGTCATGATGACGTATCCCGGCGAAGTACCTATCGATGAGAAAATGTATGTGGAAGGTCTTTTTCCTCAGGGTCGCTTCCTAAAGCCCTCCGAAAGCGAGATCTCGAAGGCTATTGATCAGATCCTTCTCGCTGTCACGTTCTTGAGAGAATGTGGACGGCCAGTTTCGCGAGAAATTGATTTTGCGATCCATTGGGGTAATGAGAAAAGGCAAATCGAATTGCTGGCATCATGAGAATTGGGGCAGCATCCGGCTGCTACAAATCCTACCCCATACTTACTGCAAGCACGATTACGAATGTGCGTGTTGAGGACGACGCCCCCACCGATATTGTCCTGTGTCTGAAAAATCAAAGGAGTGCTCGTGTGAGATTCGATAGGCGCGCTGTTGGGCTGAGGAGAGCAAGCTACTTTGGCGCTCGCTCTCTCGGGCTTTAGCCCGGCTCCATCTACCTCGTTACACGGATGAGTCCAAGACATGTAGTGGGGTTACTGTTGATGAGTCTCGCTGAGATGGCGCCGATTTGCGTCATCCCGGTTATAGCCGATACGGATGGAGCCTATTGGCTATATAGCTGGTCAAGCACTGCCAAGTATCGCTGGAATGGCTCCGCAAGACGTTTGGGCAAGGTGCGGTGCCAGGTTCCACGTCGATACTCATTCCAGACGTCTTCTTCAGGACGATGGTTGATGATACCGAGCCGGTTCTTGTACCCCACCAAGGCATTGCCTTTGCCGGCCAATAATGCGGCAATCGCAATGTGCATGAGGTGACTTGGCACATCCTGCGGTGTCCTGGGGCGATCCAGGGTGATCGTCAGGCAACGGTGCTGGTGGAACTCACGCCAATCCGGCCCCGCGATATCGCCTAGGTTGGCAACTTGCTTGGCTGCTGACTCGCTTTTGCCGTTGACGACCCCAAGTAGAACGGTAGGGCTCTGAAGCCCGAGTGCCGAACTGACCTTGGCTAGGGTCGCTTTTACCCGCTCCAGGTGCTCATCAGCGGCAAATATAATGAACTGGTGCCGGAAGTCATCCCCCTCGATTAGCGCAGGGGGCAACTGAACATAAAGCGGATAGAGCAGGTCGTTCAGGTAGATGAACGTCTTGCGCCGGCCCACATCGCTGCTGGACTTCGTTGCTGTTAGCGCCTCCCGGGCCCACTGCGGTGTCAGCTGATCCAGACTCATGTCGGAGATGTCTATGGATATGAGTGGAAAGCCCATTGAGCGACCAGCCAGAGCCTTTCGCCCATCAAAAGCGTGGCCAAGCTCAATTTCGATTCCCGCCAGCACCATCGGATGCCGAAGAATAGGGTTGCCGAGCACCGCCACATCAAGGCGATAGAAGTTGCCAAACGGTGTCTTTATTTTCTGTTCTTGGGTAACACTATTAGCTCCGAGCAGGAGATTGCCGGCCAGGTGATACTGGCTGATTGTTTCATCCATGTAGTACCAGGGCATGGCCAGCCCTGCGTCGAGTCGGCGCTGAAGCTCATCGGCTATCAGCTGCTTGGCTCGCCTGTGCTCCTCGCTTTCGCCAATATGACGTTGTCGAGCTTGTTCCTGGCTGTCGAAATAGTCCGCGGCTCTAGCGCCGCGTTTGCCGGTGTACTTTCTGAAATAGCTGTGTGTTTTCAGCTTTCCATCATCATCGAAACAAGGGCTCACCCAACTTACGAGGTGGTGGGGTTTGTCCGCAGTGACCAAGGGCCACATCTTTCGATAATGCTCCCGGCTTTTAATTTCGTAAGCCGTAATCGGAGTTTGGAAGAGACCTTTCCGTGAAAAGACCACCAGCGCGTCATCCATAGCAATGCAATCCCAAGAGGTATTGCCAAGAAGAATAGCGCTTCGCTACCAGGCCTTAAACGCTTGATTTTGTAGAATTTGAAAGTGGTGCACTAGCGCCGCAACGATACGTTGACGACGCTCTGGTAGCGGGTTGGTTGATGGACTCTCTTTAATTTAGTCTAGGTCTTTGACACCTTCAGTATCTGCTCCGGCATCTGTTTCACGGTCTTGCCGTCCAATAGCAGGCACGCTCGGGTCACCAACGGCCAATCTACTAATGCGGTAAGTGCAAGCGGCTTGGGGCAGAGCAGGAGGAGGTCACCGAGAGTAAACAAAGGGAATGCCTCGACGACTGGATAACTCCTAAGCGTTTTGACTTCCCCCCACCGCGAATCGAAATCTTCGGCAGCATAGGTGTCCTTGATGATGTAAGACGAAACCTCAAGGCTTTTGATACCGATGATTTTCGCTGCTTGATCGACCACCTTCGGTATGGTCGCTGGGGCAAAGTAAAGCGCGCTTGCTACCACCAGCATCATTCCGCCCAATGTGGAGCGTGTACGCGTCCACAGCCCATCTTTACAGATGTAAAAGGCTGCAGCCGGAAAGAGACCGAGTCCCGATACGGTCACGCAGATGCCAGCAAATTTGTACAGTTCGTACCTGTTTGCGGGCCACGGGTAGGTTTTGATGAGGAGGAGCAATGGGAACATTGCAGACAGTGCCGCCCCCCACACCGTCCCGATCAGGCCAATGATTGTTGCCATCCATTTAGTTTTCGCATTTTGAGCCGGTGAAGCTTGGCTGGCGGCGTCCCTTACAGTTGCCCAGAATTTTGGTATCAAAAGCATCACCAGAGTGGCAATGATGACAGTCACCGCTGAGAAGGTAACTACGAAAAACACACTTGTGCGTTGGCGAATAACTACCGCCCACACCATCGCTGCGATGCCTGCTAATGAGGGAAATATCAGCATCAAAGCCATAAACGAGGGGTTGTTTTTGAAGGGGGTCAACGCCGCTGCATAGAACGCGGAAGTGACCATTAGGCTCGCTAGATACAGCACGAGCATAAGTGTGGAAATGACAATCCACGGGAGCAGGGCGCTGGTGTTCCCCAATGCAGGGCTTAACAGGTTTGGATATCCAATCGCGTGTAGATAGGTGTACAAAACACAGAACGTAAGGATAAAACCGAGGCCCGTCAGGGCGGCGCCGGCGGTAACCAATTGGCTTGCATTAGCTTTCACGGTCTGTTTGACTAGGTCTGTGAACGGTATTTGTGAATTAGCAGTCATTGGGGATCAGTCCCTTGCGGATTTAGTTCATGATGTGAGCGGAAACGGCTGTCACCCGCTAATCCAAGGTGCCGATACTTGCCCTAAGTCAAAAATCGAACGGCTAAGACAGCCGTCAGATCCGATGAATAGCTGCTGCGTAATCAAAATCTGCGGTAGCTCCATCCGTTAACACACTTGAAGCCGGTGTAGGAGTTCTCCGGGCACGACCCAGAACTGCACCGCAGGTGAGCGCGCCATGTCCTGGGCTCGGTTTGACGTCGTCTTGATATGCTGGAGGTGAGGGGGAGACGAAAGCTGTCATCGATCTTAACGGCCAGCTCTGAAGGGAGTTCTTGCGTTAAATCGGTGCGGCCTATGTCCGGCTCCAGTAGCCTGGAACCATCTGACGTTATTGAAGCTCACGAGCAGCCACGTCACAGTCTTAACGCAACTCCTTATGCGCTGCGACGCGCTGCATCTCAAATGACCACAGTCGTAAAAAACGGCGCCAATCTCTCGCATAACAGCCCTGGCGTAAACGGGTAGACCCAGTGCTCGCTTCTTCGAAACGAGTCTTCCAGGGTTCTGGTATATGTTCGTCAAGCACGATTACAAAGTGGGATCCGCTGACTCCCACGATTTCGGTTTCCGGAACAGATTCTCGTAGCTCCTCAACCGACATATCGGCTGCATCGCCAATGGGGTCATCTTGATCTTGGCGCTCAACTTCATCAAGAATCGCAAGGCACTGAATCGCTCTGTCAGATCCAGGCTGCAGCCTTTCCAAATCCCAAAGTGCGTAGCGGCGTTTGCGTTCGCGCTTCCAGAGATGATCCGCGTCAACCATCATTATTCTCCGCTATTCAGGCCTCAATGAGTTCGTCAATTCGATCCGCGATTTTAGGCGTTTTTGATAGGACGAGGCAGCGCGTGTTGCCGACAAATTCTTCGGTCAGGTACACAGCGTCGCCGACATCCAGCTCGAGCTCTTGCAGCGCTTCGTCTGGGATTCGAATCGCACCGTCACCATCCCATTCTTCGATGATGATTTTCATGGAGGGCTTTCTCACGTCTGGGTTCCCATTGCTGCTCAGTATGAAATGGCCGCGAGCTTTGCTCTCAAATCCCGCCGCAGCGAGGTTTCAACTGTTCATCCTATGGTTTGCGAGCCAGAGCACATTTCTGCGATGACGAATTGTCGCCAGCAGGTTTTAGCAGATGACTTCAGTACCGGTTTTCGATCCTGTTTCCATCGGTGCCAGCGTCGCAAGTTCTATCTGTGCAGCGAATCGAGCCTCGACCGAGGGCGGGCGAGTGGCACCTTTGGCTATGAAAGGCGCATCGTCATCAAAGAACGAGTTGATCTTCCGGACAGCGTTGTCCAAATACGTACTCGGCGTGGCGTAGTCTCGGCTATATCGGCCCGAAAGGTAATTCACGTGCCAGATTGGCTTACCATCTTCCTCTGTCCGCCACATTTCTCCCGCAATACGTGCAGCCTGCAAGCCGGTCATGCTTGGATGGCCGAGCTTCGGTTTAGCTATATCTTCAGCAACGTAGAGACTACCATCTCGCCCGATGGCCCAGATGAGATTGCGCATAACCGGGTCAGCGACTATGTCCGAAAAAACGTCTGCCAGTTTGTCTCCCTCAGGGTCAAAGTAGTGCTTGAGGCGTGGGTTGCGACCTTTGCCAAGTTCCGAAACCTCACTGTCCTCCAGCTTAATAGGCGCGCGCAGCGCACCGTAAGCTTTGTTCAAATGGTGTTCATAATCGACGTCGCGCAATTCAAGTGCCTTGACGAACGAACCGAAGAAATGCGCTCTATCAGCCGCAAGATCGACATTTTCCAAGCCGCGAATCACCCCGAAGAAGAGCTCAGCGTACAGCGGGTCGTACACGTAAATGCCCGATACAGCTTTACCTAAAGGGATGTCAGTAGCGTCCAGGAGGATCTTGAAGACCTTCTTATTGCCCCACAGGAAGTCTAACTCCCATTGGAGTCTTGCCATTGGGCTCGTCAGGAACTGTATTCGATCTTCTCGCCATCTCTCCAGATCAGTCTCTGTGAAGGTGATTTTCTCCTCGTCGTCGATGTGTAACGTTTCGCCGCCGTGATATTCAAGGGTGTGCTCAAGAACGTGATCCCTCACCTGAGAAATGGAGGAGAGCTTGATATTGAATCGCAGCTTTTCAGGTTGAATCAGATTCGTCGGCGAGGTGAGCCATGCATCCATCCAAAGTCGAATCTGATCTGCAATCACCTCAGCTGTGCCGTAGGCGTACTGGAAGGGCAAGCGGGCTTTCTTATCTGCAGGTACGACGCAGGCATCCGGGATAAGTATTTCGTGGGCTGGCAGCCACGTCGTACCATTATCCTCTGTATGACGGAATGCTAGTGCCCATCGATCTTTGAGATCGGCAGGAGTATCAACGCCGAGCAGGACGTTCAACTCTACCAGTTCAGCCCGAGCATACGGGCCCAGACGATCATCGTGTACGTAGATCAAGTTTGAGCCAAGCCGGAAATCGTAACCAAGCAACGTCACGGCGTGATTTCCCTTTTCCGCAAGAAAAATGGTTTCGCTTTGCTCGCTTTCCTCAGCGGCCACTGACCTTGCCAAGCCGTGGACAACACCAACCAAAATCAGTGGGAGGTTACTATCGATGTGTGCAGTGACACATGCGCGGAACCACTCTCTGGTTTCAATGAGGAGCTGGCTAGAGTGGTAGCGCAGTCCCTCGACATCCAGTGAGCGCTGAATCTGTTTGTTCGTGAGCTCTTTGTTGGGGAAGCCATTATTCGACCCCTCAACGAAATTGAGCGCATTGATCGTGATCTCGCTGCATGACGGCACGTGCTTGACATCACCCCAAGGAAGCGCGTGGAGCGCCGTCCAGATGGCTGTAGTGGCGCATGCCGCCACAACCTTATCCTGCTCTTGGAATGCAATTGAGTCGACGTGCAGCTTTATCCCAAAGAGGTTCACATCGTACTGCTTAGTGATTTTCTTCTTCGTGCCGTCACCGATGCCCTTGTCGCCTGCCAACTGAAGGCAAGTCTTACCTACGAACGTTCGACTCAGCGGCTTGACGACCATGAAGCCAAGATAATGTTTCTGTAGCTCATCAGCCGTCAGGCCGTTTGCATCACGACCTTCTAACAGAAGATCCAAGCTTTTGTGGTCAATGCTACGGCTGAAAAAGTGGAGCCGCCCGCACACGTAACCATCATTGCCGAAGCGCTTGACGTAGTACCTGGAGTAATCCTCCAGAAATTCGCGATCAATATACTTGGGCTCCAAAAGGATCGCAGAGCAGCCCCTCTCCGTCAGATAGTTGAAGAGATAGGTGATCTGTTCTTTGGAAAAAATATCAGCAAAGTCGTAGCCAAAGCGCTCGCGGATCAACGCGCTGAGGGTGGCTTTTTGAAAACTGGAAACGAGGTATGGAGTCATTATGGTCGCGCAAAAAAAAAGCAGCCATGGAGGCTGCTTTCTATCAAACAAGGAGGATTAAAGGCTGCAGGCCTTCGCTAGCACGTCTGGGGTCATCGCCTGAGCAGCGAGCTGACGCTCAAGCTTCTCATTCATTTCATTCAGACGGGAAAGGGCCGCATTCTGGCGCTCGTCGCGCGTCTCGCCAACCCGATTGCGGATTTTGTCAAACAGACGATCTGTTGTCATTCAATCAATCCCCTACGCAGTCACTGTACTTTAGCCCATGAATCACGTCTTTGCGTGCTTAGAGCATGATGAGATGTCACTGAGACGCCTCGAAAAAATTTCGGCAATTATAGAGACGCCTCTTCACGAGTCAATCATCTTCTCTAAGATATGTCTACAGTTTGCTCAGACCGCAAGAAGAGTGAGTCGTTCACCTCTGGCAGACTCTAGCATCGCGTGACGCGGTTGCCCGGTTCAGTATGGCATGTGCATGGCAGACCCCTGCAACCCCCTCATGAGAGCTTTCAGGGAGAAAAGGGAAGCTCAGTGGTTTTCAGATGCGGCTGCAGGGTGCTAGCTCAGTTTGGAGTCACGTCGACTATTTGGGGAACTGTCGACAGGACTGCTCGCCAGTGGATTTAGACAAGCCAAGCCTTTGTGACGCCTGTAATCACGACTCACTCATAAGACGCGACTGCACAGAGCTCCCTGTTGTGATCAGATGTGAGCAGCGCAGCGCAGCTCAGCTAAGGATCTACTGTGTAGCAGACTCTACAAACAGCCCCGTAGCCACAGCATCCACCAGGCCAAGTGTTACTCTCCATAAAGCCTGTATCTTTGAAACCAGGCGGGCACGCTGGCACATCATGTGAACCGGTTTCTGGTGCCAAGCAAGCGCTTGCGTTAAACCGCACTTTATCGAAGCGGCCATTAATGGAGTCCAGTCTCGACGAAAGTGCCGCTCTGTCCTTTATCATTGCTTGAGCCAATCCTCTTGTACGCTGATCCATCTCCATGATCAATCCGTCCGTTTTGCCAGGCAAATTGATGAACGGGCTCGAGCCCATTTTTTCGGTGTTGACTGCAATGCTGCCGGCGTTGTCTGAGGGTTTTTTACAGTTCATAACCAATGAGGTGCTGGTGACCTTGTAATTTTTTACTTCCTTGCCACCAATGGTGCATTTGACATCAGTACCCTCAATTGTGGTGATCTTTGGATTGTCAAAATCCATTGCGCGAAATTCAACTTTTACCAGAAAGTCATTGAGCTCAAAATTCTGGGGGATAGCGTAGGCGAATACGCCAAACCGTTGTAGCAAGGTATCTTTCTCGGCGTCGATGCAGGTTTTATAGGCCGACACCATGCCCGCATCCACCACTCGACTGAATTCCTCCCGTATAGCCTGATCGGTTAATGTCGTCCAAGCAACAGCGCACCACTGATCCAGGGACTCCTTGAAGTTAGACGATGAAAAGACTGCATCCAGGCCAAGCGGTGTAGGTAAGCCTTCAATCGGAATCTTCAGTATCAATCCGGCATTTTTCATGTCTGAAGCAGTTTCAAATTTTGATCTACAGGCCCAGTTGTAATACTGCTGAATTCGGTAACTGCTCGACATAACTTGACGTTCGTCGTACACATTGTCGCCGGTTAAAATTAGCGCGCAGCTTTGACCGAATTCCCCTCCACCTGAAGTGATGGCTGAGAATACATTAAAATCCTGTTCTTTCTTTTGCGCGAAGGTCTGCATTACGCGTGGTGCGGTCGCTGCAGGGGTAGTCTCTGCAGTTTCCGCAGGCGCCATGGCCTCCTCCGACTTCACCGATGTTACCGCCAGCAAACTGCACACAGCGACTGTCAACAGCAGATAACGCTTTAAAGACTTGTTAGCGTTCATAGCGGAGCCCTCAGGGCATAGCTCCGCCGAATATTGAAAACTAACTATTTTTCAATTCAGTGGTGAGAAATACCCAGGCAATAATAGAAGTGATCCACAATTAATTTAGCCGTTAAAAAATAATCAACTGCCCCGCTTGTCGGAAATCGATGACGAAGTTAAAACTAATCGCATTGAAAAGACGGTTAGTAGGATGAGCGGTAGAAGTCTGACTCGTTCGATCTACGCTTGTGTTGGCTGCCCTGGTTTTACCACGATGGATGAGGCCTCTAGATCGAGGGATCGCCATTTCGGGCCTGTACCTGGCTCACGCCGTTAGTCGTATATTTCTTCAATAATGGAGAATTCTTACCATTAACTCGCCCTCGAGATGGGTATCCTGCCATGACTCCATCTACTCCAGTGTCGACCGAGGAATCGCTGTTTCGGGCCTAGGCCCGGCTCACGCTTGAGAGAACTGCGCTCAGTTGAACGGCGAATGGATCATCGTGCGGTCTATTGGCGCCCCTAATGCTTTTGGTCGGAAGGCGAGTTGGCCCGCGCTTTCAGGGGGGCGTGATTGACATCATCGTCACTTTTGACGATGATGAGGGCATGAAATATCCAGGTGGGAAGGGCAAGTGCTATCAGCGCTTGATCAATCTGATGCCGCCGCATCAGACGTATATCGAGACGCATCTAGGTGCGGGCGCGGTCATGCGCAACAAAAAAATCGCCACTCGCAATATTGGCGTCGACATAGATCCGCGCGTGCATAAGCTATGGTCTGAGTTTGATGGCCAAGAAAACATCGAACTCGTCCATGACGACGCCACCTCCTATATAGGTAGGTTCGCCTACGAAGGTGACGTGCTCATCTATGCTGATCCTCCGTACCTCACCGAGACTCGTCGCAGGTCTAAAATCTATCGCTTCGAATATGATTTCGATATGCATGAGCAACTGCTTAGTACTCTGCGCGATGTTCCCTGCAAAGTGATGATTTCGGGCTACGACAGCACTCTGTACAACGACACCCTCTACGGATGGAGAAAGATCACGTTCTTAGCAAAAACTCACGTAGAGGTCAGGGAGGAGTGTGTCTGGATGAACTACGCTGCCCCTGAAGAACTCCACGACAGCCGATATTTAGGCGATACCTTTAGGGCGCGTCAAACGATCGCTCGTCGTCAAGCGCGACTGCAGGATCGCATTCACTCGATGGATCCGGTGGAGCGGAATGATTTCGTTCGTTGGGTTGCTGAGACATATGGTCATGCTCAGGAGGCCGTGTGATGCAGAAGGGTGTCGTGTAGGTTGAATCTCAGGTCTATCGTCGTGAATTCCCTGAAGCTACTAGTGAAGTGCTTCCTGGCGTGGCCTGGGGATTAATAGAAGCGTTTCCAAGTCCCGCCTATTGGGCGTACCAGGTTTGGGCTAACGATCAGGATCCAGACCCATTCAATTACAAGCTCGGCGCCTCTCTCAAAGAGGAGGTCGGGGCATGCTTGCTCGGCGGACACGGTATTCCAGCTAACGTCGGATTGGCTGCTTTCGCACGTCTTTGTGAGCTTGGAGCATTCAAAGAGGAAGTGCCGTCTCAGTAGCAACTGCTCGAGTGGCTCTCGGCTCCTTTGAACGTCTCAGGCAAACAGGTGCGCTAAAGGTTCGCCAAACAAAAAGCGCGGTACCTCCATGCAGCGCTGTCGCAATTAGTTGATGCCCAGCCGCCGTTGTATTCCGGACGAGCTCTTCGTGACTGGTTGCTAACCATCCCTGGCGTGAAACCGCGTCCTGGATCGCCCGAAACTGGCTTGATGCTGATGACGTGGCCATTTTGGATATCCACATTTTAAGGGCAGGGGCACTTGCAGGTTTCTTCTCGCCGGGACTAACCGTGCAGCGCCATTATTTGGAACTGGAAGAAGAGTTTTTGATGCTGAGTCGCGGCTTGGATGTTCAACCTTCCAAACTCGACGCCCTAATGTGGTACCAGATGATGTCAGCACCTACCATCGTTCACGGACTTCTGAGCCAAGCAGGACTCAAGGCTGCCTGAAGCTAGTTGATTATCTCTGGATGACCTATCGGTTGTGTCTAGTCTTCGGTTCCTCTGGTTGGCGTACTCGGCGCTCTGTCTGGAGGCCTTTCTAGGTTACTACCAACCAGTGCCATCCCAGCGCCCATCAATATGCCGGGCGCTGCTAGCTCGCTGGCCCATGGCTCTCCCGTGATGCCTAAAGGACAGAACGCAAGGTTTAGGGCTTCCGCTGTCACGGCCATTATTGCGAGAAGTGCACCAGCGTCCCGCCAAAGGAGGCTCTCCCCACATTCATATTTGTCAGAAGTTTTGCCCGGCTCTGCAACGAGCAGCAACCGGGTTGCATCCTCAGATGGCAGAATAGTTTTGCTGCATTCTTCAAGTGATTTTAGCTCGTACTCTGAGCGTTTCACCTCTATGGGGCCATGGCGGCGGGCATCGTAGCGAAACCATTTATGGGTCTGGGCAGGCTTTACTAGTATGTGAATGGGGTGAACGGCGCCAGCGGATGGAGTTGGCCTCTGCTCTAGATCAAAGCCTAGGTCAGAAGTGGCGATTCCTTGCGTGCGGGCACAATGCCAAAACAATTGCCCAAGCTGGTCGTGATTGAGCGCCGCAAAGCTACGCCGCGATCTTCGACGCTCAATCACCGTCAAGGCATCAATATCTTCGCGGGCGGGGGGAGCATCCCAGATGGCAGGGAACGGCTGAAACTTCCCATCCGGCCAGGCGAAAGGGGTAAACGAGGAGTGATTCGGGAGGAGGCTAGCGAGTTGGAAAGGAAAGTGGAGCAAAGCGGTGCATATTGCTTCGTGGGTATGACGAGCAGATTTTTGCCATGTTGACTCCGATCCCAGCCCAGATTTCGGATACGCCAGATTTGTTTCGCGGGCGGGAGCGATCGCTCGTTCGTGCTTATTGGCTTGACTCAGGCAGTAACGAGAGCAACGTTTATCTACAGCGGTTTTCATAAAAATCTATTCTTACGAAAAATATTTATCTTCTACGTTAAAGTTTGCCCTTAACCCGTCCGATTAGTTTTTAAGAACATAGTGACGGCGATATTTATGAAAAAAGTTACGGCGCAACCAGCAGCGTTTTTTGCAGAACGCGAATTTATATGTTGGAGAGGGCGTGAGGATGACGAAACGTATTCGTGCCAGGTAGCCAGACATGAGGATCATTACGTCAGCCTAAAACTAGACATCATGCCCATTAGACTTGCCGACGCCGTAGCGGAGGAGATCGCGCGCTGTCTTTACGATGCTGTACTGATTACCGTAGGAAACATGGCAGGATTTGCACCCACCCCGGCTGCGCGGGACAGCCTGCTTAAAAGAAAATATCGAAAAGGAGTTTTTGGATGGAGTTATTACGCCGACTGGGATTTCAACCGTCAAGGTTCAGACAGTGACGTTTATTTTGTTGAACTCTCTACGGATGCGAATGATTCAACTGAACAATTAGGTGTTTACACAGTTCCTGAAGGTGGAGTGGAGCTTGTACTCGAGTTCATGTGCTATTCGTTCAGCATGCATGACGCGGTTTGGCTATCTAACAGCTTGATGGAAGCCATCGGAGGTGAGCCTCTGGATGTTTTGGAAACTACTCACGTGAGCCACGTGAGCTCCGTGCCGCTGGCCGTATTAGAACACCATGGGCTTGCTTGAAATTAGGATAACCCCGGCAATCCGAGTTGCGGCTATGACCGTTATCAACCCTCTGGGCTATTTGCCCGGATTACGGTCAAGATGCTGCTAAATGAAAGTCGGGAAGGAGATCCTGGGCAAACCAGGTCGGCAAGCCTGCCTCCAGCCTTTGGTGGTCAGATGGCGGGCATCACCACGATGCCGAGGTTGAGCAGCCGGTTGAGCTGGTCGCTCGCTGCTTCACGTGGAAGACCGGTAAAGGTTACGAATTCGGTGAGGTAGTGAGCCTTGGATTAACAGCGCTAGGAGCGCCGGCATCGTTTCTGGGCTGACGCCTGCTTCCGTCAATCGCGAGTTAGTTCTATAGCCGTAAAAATCGATGCCAATCTCGCGCATAACAGCCTTGCCGCAGTCGAGTAGACCCGGTGCTCGCTTCTTCGAAACGAGACTTCCAAGGCTCTGGTATATGCTCGTCGAGCACGATTACAAAGTGGGATCCGCTGACGCCCACGATCTCGGTTTCTGGAACAAGTTCACGTAGCTCATCAACTGACGTGGCGACTGCATCGCCAATGGGGTCATCTCGATCTTGGCGCTCAATTTCATCAAGAATCGCAAGGTACTGTATTGCTCGATCAGATCCAGTCTGCAGTTTTTCTAAATCCCACAATGCATAGCGACGTTTGCGTTCGCGTTGCCAGAGACGGTTCGCGTCAATCATCATTATTGTCCGCCATTCCATGCCTCAGTGAGTTCGTCTATTCGATCCTCAATTTGAGGCTTTTTCGATAGGACGAGGCAGCGCGTGTTGCCGACAAATTCTTCTATCAGGTACCCAGCGTCGCCGACATCCAGTTCGAGCTCCTGCAGCGCTTCGTCCGGAATTCGAATCGCACCGTCACCATCCCATTCTTCGATCATGATTTTCATAGGTGATTTTTTCACATTTGATCTCCGTTGCTATGAGTCGGCAAGCCGTTCCCGCATTTAGATTCGCGGTGGCTCGTTTACAGATCCGGATAATCATCAAGCCTAAGGCTAGGAGCCCCAACGTCCTCCGGTTCACGCTTAATCGCCTAAGCAGAAGACGGCCAAGAGAAGCGCTTCAGATGCGTCGACAAAGCCAGGGGCGATTCATTCCGATGCTGCCTACCAGCTTGAAACACCTTGCAACCCTTGCGTGATTGAGAAACCGCACGCGTCTCTCTAGATTTGATGTCGCAATGCCGGGCCCCTCTGACAGCTACCCGCTGCCATGTCGGAGTTGCAGTTTGTATAACTTCGACACTTAGAGGAGGGGCTCATGACTGCCCTAGAACCGTTCTTCCTGGCCGAGTTCCTCGGCACCGCCACTTGGTTGTGGCTAGTCTTTATAAGCATCGTGATAGGCCTTTTGGTCTTCGACCTCGGGGTTCTCCACCGTGAGCAGCGAGAAATCGGCGTTACTGAAAGTCTGCTGCTGTCTGCTGGCTATATCACGGCTGGCTTGCTGTTCGGCCTCTGGGTCTGGCAAGTCAAGGGCGGAGACGCCGGCATGGATTTCTACACCGGCTTTCTGATCGAGAAATCGTTGTCGATGGACAACGTGTTCCTGATGGCGATGATCTTCAGCTTCCTCTCTATCCCGCGTAGGTATCAGCACGAGGTGCTGTTTTGGGGCATTCTCGGTGTCATCGTGCTGCGCGCGATCATGATTGGCCTGGGGGCGGCGCTGATCGCCGAGTTCAGCTGGATTCTGTATGTGTTCGGCATCTTCCTGCTGTTAACTGGAGTGAAGATGCTTTTCAGCAAGGTCGATGCCCATCCGAACCTTAGCGAAAACTTGCTGGTGAAGTTCCTGCGAAAACACATGCGGGTGACCGAGCAACTGCATGAAGGACGCTTCTTTGTCCGTCAGGCGGATGCAAGCGGCAAGTCCGCAGTCTGGGCGACGCCGTTGTTCTTAGCCTTGGTGCTGATCGAGTGTGCCGACCTGGTGTTCGCCGTGGACAGCGTGCCGGCGATCTTCGCCATCACCCAAGACCCCTTCATCGTCTATACCTCGAACATCTTCGCCATCCTTGGCCTGCGTGCGTTGTATTTCGCCCTGGCGGCGATGATTCACCGCTTCGCCTACCTCAAGTACGCGCTGGCACTGGTGCTGGTGTTTATCGGTGGCAAGATCTTCCTGGTCGGCATCATCGGCAAGATTCCGGCGGTCATTTCCCTGAGCGTGACCCTGGGGCTGCTGCTGGGCGGTGTGCTGCTGTCGCTGTGGAAAACCCGCGACAAGGCTTCTGCTGGCTCGCAGCTGTGAATCTCAAGCGGTGATGGCCCCTGTCGGCTACCTAATAGCGAATTGGCAACTCTGAGAAATGGGGAGAATGATGAACAAGACTCCTGCAAATTATAACAAAGGGGCTATCACCGCTCGGCCTGGTTGGTTGTTAGGCTGCAGAGTAAATGGCGCAGAAATTGGCCGAGTAGACCGGACAAGCTTTGCGGGTTATAGCCCGCGAAGAAGTCGATGGAGCCATGCGACAATTCAACTATCAGATACGATGTACAATAGTTTAATCAATGAGCGGGAAACCGCTGCAATCAAGCAGTGACTGGACAAGCTCCTGCATTTCGAATTGCACTTCTCAACGATCAGCGCTTCTTCGCTGAACGCCTTGGAAGTCTGATTTACGTAGCTGGAAAGAAGAGCGTCGCACCGGGCCGCCTGAATCAGAGGTCGCTGACCTCAAGGCGGCAATCTGCCAATTTATCAAGGCTCACTATGGGCACTCAGACAAGCCTTTAAGGTGGAGTAAGGCGGCTGAGGCCATCTTGAGCCGGTGCGTAATGAAAACTCGTGATAAAAAATAGATTCATCGATTTGCCACTAGAGCTGCCTAGATTAATTATGATCTGCAGAGAGGAGGGATGAGAACAAACTTGCCAACATGTTTTTTTGTTAAAAACTCTTTTTGTGCTTCTACAATTAAAGAAAGCGGAAAGGTCTTAGCCAGCAGTGGTTGTATCTCACCTCGCTCGATGTATCTCACAATGTTTGAGAATACACGCTCATCCCATGCTGTCGTTCCGATCAGTGTTATATCCTTCAAGTACAAATCACGCATATCGAGCTCAACAATAGGGCCAGCGATAGCGCCTGAAGAAACAAGCCGTCCTCCGCGTTTTAATACTTTAAGCATAGAAGGAAAGTCACTTCCAGCTACGTTGTCGACCACAACATCCACGGAGCACTCACCCAATACTTCTAACAAATTTTCTGAGCGGCCAATCAGTTTGTCAGCACCAATAGCTGCTACTGACTCATGCTTTTCTTTGCCTGCAATCGCGACGACCCTAGCTCCTCTACGTTTCGCTAGCTGCACCGTGGCCGACCCTACACCACCGGAAGCGCCTGTTATCAAAACGGTTTCACCCGCTTGCAATTTTACTCGGTGCAGCATGTTCTCAGATGTTCCATACGCACAAGGAATCGTGCCCAGTTCAGCATCAGTCCAGTCACAAGTAATTGGGAATACTTCACTTGCGCGGACTTTCACATACTGAGCGAATGCCCCATCAAAATCGGATCCCATCCAGGAACTATCCAGCGAGTTAAATCCATGTTCACGGACACAGGGACGGATTAATACACGTTTACCTAGGAGACTGCTATCGCCATCTTCGGCGGTGCCGACAACCAGCCCGCAACAGTCCGTACCCTGAATTAAGGGAAAGGGTGTCTGTTTACTCCAGCCACCATCTGAACTCTGGTTGGCCTTACCGTCGGAAGTCGCATTTGTGGAGTTTTTATTGGATGATGAGTACCATCCAAGCCTTGTATTTATTTCTGTATTATTTACGCCAGCAGCTAACACTTTAACTAACACTTCACCTGGCATGATTTTCGGGATGGCGACATCTGTATACTCTAGTTTTTCGTATCCACCATTACCGGTTGTGACGGCAGCTTTCATTAACCCGTAATTCATGCTTTCTTACTCCTATACTTAGATATGCTTAATGCATAAGTCCAGTGGAGTCTGGTTGGAAAGTGCCCGCCCCTAAAAGTTCATTGTATTCAGTAAAGCCAATGATAGCTCCTAGCCGGCAGTGTGAAAAAACGCCTCGAGTTTCCCATCGCTTAGGATTTCTGAAAATGTCATCACGGTGATTGCCTATGAAGCGTTTGCTCAAGGTGAACATTGACCCAAAGCACATTAATGCACGAAAGCTTCGGCGATTCCGTCAGGGATTCAAATTCAGTTGGCGCAGCCGTGCTGGCGAGAATGCGCGCAGTTTTTGGGAAAGTGGAATGGCAAGTTGGTCTGCGACGACTTTGCGGGCTATGCCCTCCTGCAGGCGTGATTCCTCAGTGACAGACCTTCAATCTGTGCCTTCAGTGTTTTAACGACCAGCTTCGCCCGAGTAGACAACGGCCACTCGGCGCGATGTATCAGCCAAAGAGTGTCCTCAACTAACCGTGGCCCCTCGATGACCTGGATACTTTCCGGTCGTTGAAACGCTAGGCGTGCAGATCGCGGCAACACGGTAAAGCCTAAACCTCTTGCTACAGGTTCAAGGATCAGACCGATCTGGTTGGTAAAACCATGACAAGGGAGGCTGCCGATGCCTGGTGCTTCAGGGAAGTAACGACTGAGCAGACGACTACTCATGGCTCGACCGTCAGGGTGATCTATGAAGCCTATACGTTTCAGATCTTCCCAGCCCTCGACACGCTCTGAGACTGGAGCGATCAGCTCCAGTGGCTCTTCGGTGAAGCGACTAACAAGGAGGCGAGGGTCGTCAGGCTTAAGCGTGGCCAAACCCAGCTCGAAGCGATTTTCCAGCACGCCTTCTAGCACCTCTTTATCTGGGGCAAAACGTTGACGAACGATCAGTCCTGGATTTGTCTGCTGCAAGTTCAACAGCATCGGGTATAGGGCCAGTCCGATACTGCCGGGACAGATCAAGCTGATCTCCCCGTGCTTGTCATCATGCTCGGATAGGCGCTTATTCAGACGCTGATCGGCAGCGCTTACTTCCTCGCAGTATTCCAATAGCGCATGCCCGGCGGGCGTCAGTTCGAGCTGGCGAGGACGGCGTATCAGCAATGGGCCGAGCCGCTCCTCAAGCTTCTGTACATGTTGACTGACAGCGGCCTGGGTCAGGTCGAGATATTCGGCGCAGCGTGTGAAGCTGCCCTGCTCAATCAGCGCGGCGAAAGAGCGCAGCCATTGCGGGTTCAACATAACGATCTCTTATCAAGCCGATAATCTGATGATGGTTTTCATTATGCCATTACCTTCCTAGACTAACCACATCACCAATCATTAAGAGGTACTGGTTATGTCATCTGTCTATCCGCGTAGCTTTTCTCATCTAGGCCTATCGGTCACCGATTTAGACGCCGCCGTGAAGTTTTATACTGAAGTCATGGGCTGGTATCTGATCATGCCGCCGACCACGATTACTGAGGACGACTCAGCTATCGGAGTCATGTGTACCGATGTATTTGGAGCCGGCTGGAGTTCGTTCCGTATTGCGCACCTGTCCACAGGTGATCGGATCGGCGTAGAGATCTTTGAGTTTCGCAATGCCGAAAAGCCGCAGAACAACTTCGAGTACCGGAAGACCGGTATCTTCCACTTTTGCGTCCAAGATCCAGACGTCGAAGGACTGGCCGCCAAGATAGTTGCCGCTGGTGGCAAGCAGCGCATGCCCGTACGCGAGTATTTTCCTGGTGAAAAGCCATACCGCATGGTCTATATGGAAGACCCCTTTGGCAACATCCTTGAAATCTATAGCCACAGCTACGAGCTGATCTATTCGGCTGGGGCTTACCAGTAAATGCTAGCGGAGGACTAGGTTCAGAGAGCCTCAGCATCATGTCTTATGCCGCTCGCTGAATTGCTACCGCACAACTGCTCACCTATCAAAAAGAGGTGTGATTGCCGCTCGCTTCGCCGCAACCGTTCGGCAAACACATCTCCCCGACCCCGACCCCGACCCCGGCACTTAGGCAGTGATGCCAAACCAATCCAAGACGGACGCCCTGAAATGCCCATACAGGCACATTCGCATTAGTTTTGGCTAAGGTCAGTTATCCCACCACGCGTCGCGAGGCGTGTTTGCCTGCGATAAAAGGCGTGAATTGCCCACACCACGCCTAAGAATAGCAACCCTGTTCCAAGCGCCTCCATAGGAGATGGCCAGCGTTGGTTTATGAGCAGGCCCATCGTCGTTGCATAAATGGTTCCGCTGGCAATCAATTGCCCGCTTAGAGCCAGAGGTAGCCGCCGAGTTGCAATTGACCATGCCCAGGCACCTGCAAGGGTGGCCCCTAACCCCTGAATCAACCCACAGACTATTAGCGCCTCAGTACCTGCTAACCCGCTCGGATGGCTAGCGAAGTGCGACAAGCTCAAGTGCAGACCAACGGGTATGAAGGCCAGCATCTCGACGCTGCACATGAAGATCAGCATGGCTGACCACAACATGGAGGACATGCTTGGGCGCTGAGCCATAGCGCTTTCATTTAACAATCCAAAACCAGTCCAAAATCCAATTGCCATTAACGATGCGAGCAGCCCAAGCACTATCGAATCGGTCGGGAGCACTACAGTTGCGCTACTAAAATTAAATACGCTCAGGTTGACCAAACTTATGCCGACTGCCGCGACCAACAGTGGCCCAGCAATGGCCCGCCAAGGCACGCTGGCGCTTCGCATGTTGCCAGCAATCGCGAGCACTATCGGTACTGACCCCATCATCACCGGAGGGATCACCGGGCCAGCGGCCGACACCGCAGTGGTAATCAGAAAGAAGTAACCGATGTATCCCAAGAAGCCTAACAGTGCGGCGAAAGCCCAGTCGCTCAATCGCAATTTCCGCACTTCGCTACGGTGAACAAACAGCACTATCAAGCTACCTAAACCGGCAAAGGCATAGCTCACCACAGCCAGATCAAAAAGGCTGTAATCGCCGACCAGCCCCGGAAAGATGTAGAGCAGTGACCAGGAAAATGTTGCGGCAATGGCCGCCAATAAACCTAGGGTCATACGCTCTGCTCCTGTTGGCCATGCTTCCGGATCCAGCAATGGGCTACGTGTCGGGCAGTATCGAATACCCTTACGTCATGCCCCATGGCACCGCTGACAAAACTGCCCTCCAGCAAGATAAACAGCCCCTCAGCAATTACGTCAGGGTCGCTTATACCGGCGCTCAGGGCCAAGGCAGTAAGATTGTCGCGTATCCCTTGCTTATGCCTGCTCACTGCCAAATGCACAGGGTGGCTAAACTGGGGGAATTCAGCCGCACTGTTAACGAACAGGCACCCTCGCTCGCTATCCTGCAAAAGAAAGCGTTGATACAAATCGAAAAAAGCGAGCATGCCACTGACCGGGTCAGGATGCTCCGCCAAGGTGCGCGCTACCTCTTCACGCCAGCGTCGGTCACGCTCCTCAAGGCAAGCCACTATCAGCGCATCCTTGGAGGGGAAATGGCTGTAGAGCGTCATCTTGGTAACACCCGCCATCGCCGCGATGGCCATCACACCAGTAATGTATATACCTTGTGACAGAAACAACTTTAGCGCCGAATCAATCAAGCGCTTACGGGTATTGTCCAATTGAAGGCACTCCGGCGTGGTGAAGGAGTTCAATATACTGACCGGTAAGATTGAGGCGCTTGCAAATACGACCTGAATCATAGCGGTTGCGACACTGCCGCAGCAGGAAGTCGCAGTATTTGGCCAGTCAGAAAGTTCGCTACGCTAGGTAAGCGCCCCCTGAATCCGCGTGTTTAGACCGTCGAAGGCCGTGCTTCTTACAACGCCGAACAGGAGGGCATGAGAGTGCTCCATCGATGACTGCTTGTTCAGCACTCGCTCCTTCTGGTCAACACTCAAGCCGACTTCCGAGCTTGAGGGCGATGCCTAAACTAGCCATCCGTGGCTTAGAAGACAGGCTTTGCATTGGGTTTGGATGCCGCACAGCAGCGTTTCTCCCGGACAATTCCAAGAAGGCTTATAAGTCGCTAAACCACCTAAACGAGCTAATTGGCCTCAATCCCTCCATCAGAAATCGAGGTTGCCCCGTCTCATCTTGGCTTGCGGACTCGTTTTCGAAGGTCAGTGGCAGCTGGCCGGAGGCTGCTTTCACCAGCAGGCAAACGTGTGTCGCGAAAATATATTTCAGGAGTCCCCCTTGAATTCAAAAAATCGCGACGGAGTTCTTATATTTGAAAACAAAAAAAAGCAGAGATCTACCTGGCCATTTTTCCCGGAGGTATGACTTGTTAGAGAAATCGGATCGATTGCTTCTTCCTCTCCCTTTGCCTCTTTTTTGTCTCTGCTTACAAATTTTGAAAGGACGACTATCTCAGGAAGGGTGTCAGCCCAAGCTTCCTGTAAGTCGTGAAACCTCGCTACTTCGCGACGAAGGTCGCGGCTAGCTTTAGCGTTTTCTTTCAAAGGTCTTCGAGGGCCCTCGAAAATTTCGGAAACCTATGAGTAGGAGGCGAATACGAGGACGATTTCAAGCAGCCTGGCTAGCCTCAAAAACTCGTGAAATCGAGCATTCGAAGCGCCTAGACGTCAATCCCTCGGTGTTCCTCATCGGAAACTGGCGACGATCACTTGCTGTACTGGCCCATAGCCGCTAATAGGTATGTGGTGATTCACGAGGGCATGAAAATGAATACGAGATTCGTTGTAATTCCTGCGATCCCTATCGAAACGGGATCTGTGCGCAACGGAACACGCTTCTACTGCGAAACTGCGCCTATAGGTTTCAACATCTACGATAATGACGAGAAGTCGCGTTCCAAGGCTGTGTATCAGACGCGGTCAGAAGCTGAAGGCGAATGCCAACGTCTCAACCTTGAGCTGGTAAACGCCGTCCT
Source organism: Pseudomonas sp. HY13-MNA-CIBAN-0226 (assembly GCF_040310305.1). Lineage (NCBI taxonomy): Bacteria > Pseudomonadati > Pseudomonadota > Gammaproteobacteria > Pseudomonadales > Pseudomonadaceae > Pseudomonas > Pseudomonas sp. HY13-MNA-CIBAN-0226. Next base: position 157,969 of record NZ_JBEOPS010000007.1, on the reverse strand, counting down.
TGCTCAGCAACAATCCAAGCCAGTTCAACGAAATTGATACAAGCTTCCGAACGGAGTCCAAAGAACTCGACCTGAGGCCCTTAGCCTGCCGCAGATTGGTTCTGGCTACTGGTGTGTACGTCCAGCTGAGAGCCCAAATTCAGTGGCCCTAGGAAAGCTGACAAAGTCGGAACGATGATGATTAACGCTCTGCGCATTGGGAAATCAGGATGATGTTGACTAAGCGGCGCAGCTCTTTGGTTAGTTTTATTTTTTTTGCTGTTGGCCTGGTTACTTTTTCTGCTTGGCTGCTGTTGAAGTCCGAGACTCAACGCAGAGAACAGCGATTCTCGGAATACGTGCAGAATATCTCCGGCATCGTGCGAAATCAGCTTGATACCAATGAAGCTGTTCTTGCGGGTTTTTCAGCATTCCTCCAGGCCGTGGATCAGAGCGACACGGATGCTGCGGCCCGTTACGCGGCAGCCGTCCTATCAGCATACCCACATATCTACATGCTTGAGGCCGCGCGGGCTGTTCCCCTAGCTGAGCAAGCCGCCTTTGAAGAACTGTTGCGGCGAACATGGCGGCCTGACTTTGAGCTGAAAGATTTCCCGAGCCTCACTCAGCAGCCTAGCCAACCTCAGGTATTTCTCAATGAGACGTGGCCGGTGTTGTTTATGTACCCGCTACTCCCTGAATCCAGCTCAATCTACGGAGTAAGGCTGGAAACCGTGGCCTACCTGTCCTACGCATTGGCACGAACCCACAGCAGCCAGAAACCTGTTGTTTCACCGGTGTTCTCCATGTACGAGGGAGGCAATGCTTACATACTGATGCAGTCAGTCAGTCGGCCAAAGCAGGTAAGACAGGACACCCGTCCCAATTTCTTCGGCAGTACGATGGTGACTTTGCTGTTGGTCAAGACGAACTCGCTGCTCGATGCCGTGAACAACGCGAACGTAGACTTCTTGGTTCACATAAGAGCTATCCTGAAAACTGCAGCCGGGTCTAAAAGTGATGTGTTTTCCACGCAGACTCAGCAAGCAAGTTTTCTGGATCGCCTGCTATTGCCGCGCCTGGCCAGCCGAGTTGAGATCAGAACCACTTCACAACCGATGACACTGCTGTTTGAGCGTCAGTTGCGTGTAGAGGATGTTTTAACGGCGGAGACATTGATTATCCTCGCGGTTCTGGGAAGTGCACTCGTACTCATGCCGCTTGTTTTAATTCGGCATTTCCAGGCGATTGAAAGGGCTGAGGTCGAGCATGAGCGCTCGGCCTATCTCGCAACCCATGACGTGCTTACTCAATTGCCGAATCGCTACCTTTTCGCCGAACGCTTTGATCAGGTTTATGCCGACTGGGAAGAGAAGGGTGTTCCGTTTGCAGTGCTATTAATTGACTTGGATTACTTCAAGGAAATTAACGATAAGCACGGCCATGAGGTCGGCGACGAGATTCTTCGAGTGGTTGCAGACCGCATGCTCGCGGCCACGCGCTCGTGTGACACCGTTGCACGCTACGGGGGAGACGAATTCGTGGCTTTGATCACAGATCTCAGGAGCCCAGAAAGCGCAGAAATGAAGGCCACGAGGGTGCTAGAAGCTATCGCGCAACCGGTCGTCACGACCATAGGCGAGGTACCACTCTCGTGTAGCATCGGAGTTTCGATCTGTCCTATCCATGGGCAGAGCTTGGATACGTTGCTAAAAGCAGCGGATCAGGCCATGTATGGCGTTAAACAACTGGGTCGGATGGGTATTGCAGTGACTAAAAAGCGCGCGATCTGAGCTCGTTCTCATGAAATGTCTTCGCGTTCATGCCCTGTTGCGAACATGCTGGTGATGATACGGGCATCCAAGAGGGCGTGATGTGGAAGCGGTACCCCATCCTTTATAACCTTCAGAGTGTGAGCATCAATAGGGTGATTTCGCACATTTCTTGGCCATTTCCCCTCGTCATACGCTAGTTCACAGAAAAGCTCCCAGTCATACTGCGGGGAGTCTGTGACAATTTCCAGGGCTTCGTCGAACGCCGTGAGGAACTCGAACAGTGCTGACCTTGCGCTAATGATGGGTAATGCATAGCTCCCGCCCCAGAGCTGAGGAAGGACGATCTTGATTACGAAGTCGCTGCAGTCTGCTTCTCGCCATGTGTCGATCAATTCCGCGTAGAATTCGCGTCCATCCTCGGCTACTAACGCCAGCGAGATAAGCTTTGCTGCCGCCGAGAGCTGCGTAAATTCGCAATCAAGAAAGAGCCGCATGCCGTTAGAACTCCGTAATGACTAGGGGTCGCCTGGATATGTCGCAGGAAGCTCTGCTGTGGGATATGGCCCTTGAGCATTTTGGCTCAGAAGTGTTGCTCCAAATGGTAGTAGAGATGTGGGGTAGCGCAGCTCCTCCGTCTAGACCAGTCGCGGAACACTTGTCCACCGATAGGATGAGCCAGGAAGCTCTGAATATCCTGAAAATTGCTCAGGAGCGAGTGGGCGCTTTCGTACCGGATCGAAGGCCCATTCATGACAAGGTAACGCTGTACGCACGTCATGCAAGTGATTTAGCTGACGGTCTTATCACACGACTGCCGAAGGAAAGGCTGTTGCCAGCTATGAGGGGCTCTCGGATCGAAATCGAACTGGGGATGTGAACCCTAGCGGTCACCGATGACACCGATCAGTAACAATCCTAGTAAAATTATCGAGCTAAATACCACTCCTTTGAGATGCCCTATGAACTCTGAGTTAACTGAAGAAGAAATGCGTCGTGCCCTGTTCGGTGCGGATGAGCCCGAAGTGCAGGTTTCTGCTCCTCCGGTGCAGGAGCCTGCGTCCGAGGTTGTTCCTATAAAGCCAGCAGCAGCTCCCCAAGTGAAGAAGAAAGCGGCAAAAGCTTTTACTCCTAGGCTGAGGGTCACGCTCCGGGTTGGCAACGAATTTGAGGGGAAGATGCACGAGTTGATTCACGAGGCGGATACCTTGAGCTCGCTGCTTGCTGAACAGGAGGCTGTAAGGGCTGCCAAGAAGAAGTACAAGTACGTTGAAGTGGTATCGGTTAAATCGATGTAGAAAACGCAGCTGGGCCGATGAGTTGAAAGGTCGTGCGCCTAGAAAGCTCTCTTATCTCTAACGAGCAACCCCCTCTAGGCTATGTAGTCTATCTGCGTGAACTCGGTGGCGCTGTCAACGAACAGCCCGTCACTCGTGGGTAAGTCTGGCATACCAGCATAATCTTGTTTTTGGGCTCAAACCCATGATCAATCATGCAGCGCTGTACTTCTGCAGTGCGCCCGATGCTGGCGACGTCCAGATTCGACCCGAGTGGTTTCGCATAGCCGCACGCATACATCACTGGCAGGGCTTCACTATCATTGGCTACCTTGAATTCGAAATGGCGTGATGCTCCCGCTTTACGCCATGAGACCTGCATACGTTCATCCCGACCAGAATTAGGCTTGATTGGGTGAAATGCTTCATCTTCTACAAACGGCAACGCTTCGAGCTGCGACAAACTGAGCGGATGGCCCTGCCTTTCTTCGACGCAGGCTGGCATATTCTTCATTAGTTCACAGTATTCAAAGCCGTCTTTACGGGTAAAACCGAGGCGCTGCATACACTGAAAGTGAATTATCTCTTCGTTTATTGGAAAATGGTTTTGTGGCCCTGCCACAGGGTCGCCACATTCTGCCATTGCGGCTCTTACACCATCTACAGAGGTTGAAGTACGTTGCCATCGGGTGAATTCCGGTGATGGGGGGCAGCCGGTGAGTAAAAGTACCGATGAGATCAGGATTGGGATGGTAATGATCTGAGATTTGCTGAACATATTTTGTCCTTAATTTATGTCAGGCTACGCCAATGGTGTCCAAATCTTTGGGGTATCGCCCCAATCTTAACTCTCTAAAGTGCGATATCTCTTCATACGATACATTTCACTATCCGAGTGGGTGAGTAGTGTATCGGCATCCTTTCCGTGCTCGGGATAATATGCAACTCCAATACTGCACAATGGCATCTTGAGTGTGCCTAATTCAGGGCCCAATGGCTCAGCCATGACTTTATGAATCTGCTCTAGCTTTTTGGAAATCGTGTCCCTCGACTGGACGTCTGTCAGCAGCACCGTGAATTCATCGCCGCCAATCCGAGCCACGGTGTCTGTCTCACGCACACAGCTTTTGAGACGTTGGGCAATAATGCACAGAACACGATCTCCCGCTGCGTGGCCATGGACATCATTGATACTCTTGAAGTCATTGATATCCAAAAATAGCAAAGCTAGCTCATTACCGTGGCGCTGCGCAGTCTGCAGTGCAGATATCAGTCGATCACTAAAGAGCGACCGATTGGTTAATTTCGTCAGCGGATCGTGATGAGCAAGGAAGCGCAATTCCTCCTCCGCTTTAGCTAAAGCTGTAACGTTTCTTGCGACCCCAATCCTAGCACCAACTTCCTCCGACCAGAATGCAGCCCATAGGATGTAAACGACTGTCCCATCCTTGCGGATGTAACGGTTCCGGAAATCGAAATGAGGTTGACCATTCATCACCCGGGTGATCGAACCTCGCGTCGCATCCAAATCTTCAGGATGCATATAGCTGGTGATATTGGTGCCAATCAGTTCATCAGGGCGGTAGCCCAACAGGGCCTTACAGGCATCACTCACAAAAACAATGTGGTCGCTTCCATCAACCACAAATACTGTATCCAGCATTAGGTGGATCAGTTTGGGGTAGAGCGCCTGTAAATCGATGGCCATAAGTCATGTGCTATCTGAGTCGTAGAACGCGATCATATCCCGATTTGCAGGGTGGATTGCGAGGAATCTTGTAGGCATAAGGTAGCTCGGAGCATGAGCAGGGTGCGCAGAAATTCCGCAGACAAGAAAACCGGCGTTTCTCCGATCTCAAATAAAGTAGAGCTACTGATTCGTGTAGGTGTAGACGCGATGTACGGTTTGGTCTAGCTGGCACGCTACCGAGTTTTGGACACGCTCATACTGGCTTTGCAGAGTCAGATCTTCGACGTCGCCAAAGCCAAGGGTTGCCTCAATAGCTGGCTAGACTGTCCTAACCCCATGGGCACCTGCTCACTTTCCCCGTCAGAATAAATGACAGTCAAGAAATTGCTGGGGGAGAGGAATAGAGATGGATGTACGCTCACTCTGATATACCAGCTGATTTCTGACGATAACGATATGGACGCGCTCGCGGAACGCTTGGCTGAACAAGGCTGTGATGATGCGTTGGTTGGGGTCGGAAAACTAGGTCGCCTGGCGTTCGAGTTTGTCCGCGATGCACACTTCGCAGCAGCGAATTACAGTGGCCGTGATGCAAAAATGCAAAGCCCCGAAGGTTCGCGTCTTAGGGGCTTCTATTTTCGCCTTCATCCCTTAATGATTGGCGAACGTGGCGGCGAGAATACCCGTATTGAATTGGCGATTCACTACAGTGGTGAGGCCATTTTTCAGTCGGCAGGACTCTGAAGGCCGAAGCCTTCTAACCTGTATTGCTGACAAAAACTGCAGGCCGATGCTTGGCTGAAGCCATGGAGGAGTGCGCACATATATTAATCCGAACAGTTTTAGGTATCTAAATGCCTGTAAATTATCCACAAAAACCTTCTTCAAATACGTTCACTACTTTGTCGACCAGACGAGATGAACCACGCTAGCCTGTATTTATTAATATAGCAGCATGATGAGCGATTGTCTCTCGTCATCCGGGAAAAGACTACCTGCAATGTGTGTGCCTGCTGTGGATTAACTGTGATGTATTATTTCCTGTTCCGAAAAATTTAGTTAGCGCGGTTAAATTTTTTTCTAAGCGTAAGGCTAGAGTTTTTGGGGTTGGCAGCGCTAAATTGTGCGAGTCGGAAAGTTTAGCTCGAATTCATTGTGCTGAGCTTTTTACTAACTGAATATAATAGATCGCAGTTAAAAAATTAAATGAATTCAAGTCTGCTAAGCTGCGAATGCTGAATTGAATCATGAGTACGTCAATGCTCTAAACTTACCACACATAGTGTTGCATTAAAACTTAATGAGCTTTTAATAACTCGTCGAGGATACTTAAACTGAAATGCCGCTGCTGGGTGACGGCGAAAAATTGTTCAACAATCTCCGGGATTTCCAAATATAGCTGTAGAGCACCACTGCGTAGTTCATCCTGCACTACTACCGCTGGCAGTAGTGCTACGTCGCCGGAGTCGCGAGCAAGCAGGCGCAGCATGGCCATGTCGTCCACCTCTGCAAAGATGGTCGCGCGTACTTCGTGGCTATCGCAGTACAACTCAAATTGACTGCGAATGTCGCTGCTGCGGCCGGGCAAAATCAGGCGGACATGCTGAAGGTCACGGCGCAGGTCAAAAGGCGGCTGCCCGTCCCGGGGCGGGCCAACCAGGCAAACAGATTGGCGATCCAATAGTTGGCAACGCCAGGAGCGATGCGCATCCGAGCTTACCGGTGTGTTGGTGAGAACTACATCAAGCTTGTGTAACACCAGCCTCTCCAACAGCTCTCCCAAACTGCCCGACTCCAGGGTGATGTGAACATCGTTGCGGCCGAGGAATGGACGCAGTAGGTTCTCTTGAAAATTTCGGGAAAGGGTAGCAACGGCGCCGATGCGTAGCTGCTGATTGGCCTGTTGGCCCCCTTGCAGTGTCATCTGTAGCTCGTTGCCTAGCGCAAAAATACTTTCGGCGTAATCCAGAACCAAGCGACCTGCTTCAGTGAGCAGAAGGCTGCGACCTGAGCGGATGAATAGTGCATAGCCGAGCTGATCTTCCAAGGAGCGAATCTGTGTCGACAGTGCCGACTGGGCGACATGCAGTGATTGAGCTGCTCGGGTCAGGTTGCCTTCTTTGGCAACGGCCCAGAAGTAATGCAGATGATGAAAGTTCAGTCGACGCATGATTCGTTCTTTTTTTTATATCGATACGTTCCATTCAATCTATTTTCAATAAAAAAGCAACTGGATAAGACTAAATCTGCCGATCACCCTCGCGAGTTTCTTTGATGCCATTCTTGCTTCCCCAACTGAGTACCATGCTGCCCTGGATCTACGCGCTAGCCCTGTTACCAGTGGCATTCGGTAAGGCGACGGTCGGTCGTCTCTGGTGGTCAGCACGATTGGCCGGATATGCGGGCTTTGCGCTGGTGTTAACAGCTTTGTTGCAAGCAGCGCTGGACGGGCGTGAAAATGACCGTCTGGGCTTGGCCATGGCCACACTGATTAGCCTACTGGCGCTGGTCATCATCGACTTCTCATCGCGCTACCTGGAAGGTGAACGAGGGCAGCGCCGATACCTAATGTCGCTGCTCAGCACCTTGGCTGCAGTAGCATTGGTGGTCACATGCGATGATCTTTATGTGCTCGTCGGTGCGTGGATCATCTCCAGCCTAAGCCTGCACTTGCTGCTCACCTTCTATCATGACCGTCCAATGGCCCAAGTGGTGGCCCATAAAAAGTTTCTTGCCAGCCGTCTGGCGGACATCTGCTTACTCATAGCTGCTGTATTGCTGGTGCAGGCAGCCGACGACAGTAACATCGCGATGATCCTCCAACATGTCGCAGCGCGCCTGCAGCTAAGCGGTTCTCTGAGCTGGGATCTACAGTTGGCGGTAGTGCTGCTGATCCTGACAGTTATTCTCAAATCTGCACAACTGCCGGTACACGGCTGGCTAATACAGGTGATGGAGGCACCGACACCAGTCTCGGCTTTGTTACATGCGGGTCTTGTAAATCTTGGGGGCTTTGTGCTGCTGCGTTTCGCACCCTTACTGAATGCCGCACCGGTGGCTCAGACGTTATTGGTGGTAATAGGTGGGCTGACGGCTTTGCTTGCAAGTCTCGTGATGATGACCCGCATCAGCATTAAGGTTCGTTTGGCTTGGTCAACCTGTGCACAAATGGGTTTCATGCTGCTGGAGTGCGGTCTGGGTCTATACGAGTTGGCGTTTGTACACCTTATAGCTCACTCGCTTTATAAGGCTTATGCCTTCCTCAGCGCCGGTGAAACGGTCGCGCAGGTGAGGCGTCAGGCACTGTATGAGCGGCGTCCGCCAGCGACGCTCTCGCAGATACTTCTGGCACTGTCCATTGCAGCATTATGGGTGGCTTTGCTGCATGTAGTGTGGAGCCAACTGCTACCGACACATGAGATCCCCCTAATGGCACTTGCTGTCCTCGCTATCGGCCTGGCTCCGTGGTGTATGCGCCTGAGCGGCATTCTGCACAATTTGGGCACGCTCACACTGTTGCTCGGAATTTACCTGATGTGGCATGTGTCCGCCGGATATGTACTTGGTGCGAGCCCTTCCCCAAGTGCCCTACAACAGTATCTGGCATTGATAGCGATACTGATGTTCCTCATCCTCTACGTGATTCAAGCATTGATTTTGGCAAGGCCCCAAGGAGCGCTGGCGCGGCGACTATATCCCTTGGCTTTCGCCGGATTCTTTCTAGATGAACACTTTACCCGCCTGACTTTCCGCCTTTGGCCAGTACGCAGTCAGCAGCGGCCCATACATGCGAACGGAGACAGCCTATGACCGTGCTTGAACACTCCGCACCCATTGATATAGATGCTCTCCACGACATCGCCTTGCAGGCTTGCGAACGTATAGCCCCAGCTTGGCCGTTGGATCGCATGATCGCGGTTAGTCCGCTCTGGGAGCGCCGCGATCAACCCTGGGCGAAGGTGACCGAGGAGCTCTGGCGACGCGCAGGGAGCCGCATGACCCTTTCACCAGCGGACTATCGCCTCGCTTGGCAAGAAAAACGTATAGCCGAACGCCACCTCTACTTGTCCCTGTCCGAAGCCTCTCTTAACTGGACGCCGACGCAACTACTACAGTTCCTGGATGAGCCGCTTGATAGTTTCCAAGGTATGCCGCTATTAGAGGATATGGCAAACACAGACATTACGTCAGCAGGTTGGCCCGCACTGATAACACATCAGATTAGCCAGTGCTGCGCCTCTTGGTTCGATGAGGATCAGGCCGATTGGTGTGCGACTAAACAGGCGGGGCTCTATCAGGCTTGGCGTGAGTCAATGTTGCAAGATCGCGGCTTAAGTGTACTTAGCGCTTGCCGATCGCTAGGTGAACGGATTGGTGAACTACCACATCACCCGAAGGATGCCATTGCGGCAGCGGTGCAACGTTTGGGCATTGCTAAAGATGAGTTGGAGGAGTGGTTCGATTGCCTGTTGCTGCGTAGCCTCGGCTGGGCTTCTTGGTGCGCCTACCGGCGCTGGCAAGCACGACTACAAGGTAGCGATGATCCGATTCTACTTGAACTGCTGGCAATTCGTGCAGCTTGGGAGTGGTTGGTGGACGACCGCAGGCGCGATGCCGAGAGTTGCTGGAGTGACTGGCGCAAGTTTTGGCAGGTAGGGCGAAAAAAGGCTCCGACCGCAGCTTGGCAGGCACTACAGCTTTGGCAACGGGCGGAAGAACTGGCTTGGCAGGAGCAGCTGCAGAGTATGATGCGAAAACCCCCAGCGTCCGTGACCGATAGCACCGCGCTTGCGCGCGTTTACTTCTGTATAGACGTGCGATCCGAGGTGGTGAGAAGAGCACTAGAACAGGCTTGCCCGCAAGTGCAGACCGGTGGATTCGCCGGTTTTTTCGGCATGCCTATTGCCTATATGCCCCTAGGTACAAATGCCTCGCGTCCACAACTACCCGGATTGCTTGCTGCGCAACTAACGGTTACTGACAGCAGCGGCGATGCCGTCTGTGACCGCGCCTTGGCCAGCAAGCGCAAAATGCGTTTGGAACGCGCCGGTCGGTGGCAGCTGTTCCAGCGTTTGCCTGCATCAACATTTACTTTGATTGAAACGCTGGGATTAGGCTACGCGGGCGCGCTACTTGGGCGCGCCTGTGGATTGCTGTCCCGCCCATCCGCGCCAGATCATAGTGCTTTACGACCGGATGAGTGGCAACAGCTGAAGCCAACGCTACCGGAGCTTCCCCTAGGACAGCGTGCCAAATTTGCTGCGAGCATCTTGCGTGCAATGAGCCTGACTCGCGACTTCCCGCCTATGATCCTACTGCTTGGACATGGTAGCCAGAGTGCCAATAACCCTCAGGCAGCCGGGCTAGATTGTGGTGCGTGCTGTGGCCAAAGCGGCGAGATCAACGCCAGACTGGTGGCGGACATGCTCAACGATGCAGGAGTGCGCAGCGCTCTCCGCGAACAGGGTATCGACATGCCTGTGGCTTGCCGAGTGCTGGCAGGGCTGCACAACACCACTACAGACGAAATTCAGGTTTTTGAGAGCGAGTCGCTTCCGGATACATTGAGACCAACTTGGCTGACGTTGCGCCAGGCCCTCGATGATGCCAGCGTACTTGCCCGACGCGAGCGCGCCGCGCGTTTGGGATTGGCACACCTGTGCGGGCATCCGGCTAAGCTACTAGCAGCCCTTCGCAGACGCGCAGTCGACTGGGCGCAGACCCGTCCTGAATGGGGGTTAGCAGGCAATGCTGCCTTTATTGCTGCCCCACGATCACGAACGAGGGGACTGAATTTGCAGGGGCGGTCATTCCTGCACGATTACGACTGGCGACAGGATGAAGAGGGGCAAGTGCTGGAGCTGATTATGACGGCCCCCATGGTGGTTGCGCACTGGATCAACATGCAGTACCTGACCTCCACCACCGACAATCTGCGCTTCGGAAGCGGCAACAAGGTTTTGCACAACGTCGTAGGTGGATGCATTGGAGTGTTTGAAGGGAATGGCGGCGATCTGCGTGTTGGTCTGGCGAGGCAATCATTGCATGACGGCGAGCGCTGGATACATCGTCCATTGCGTCTGAGTGTAGTAATCGAGGCGCCCCAGAAAATGATCGATAAAGTTCTGGCTGAGCATGCAGTGGTTAGAAATCTCGTGTTGCACGGATGGCTCTACCTACTGCGTACTGACAGTGCATGCACTGATATGATGGAGCGGCGTACTGCCGAGGGCTGGCAACTTTTGGAGCAGGATTTTATATAAAGTCAGGCAATGTAGCTGCAGCCTTTGCACAGAGATGATCAGCTTATTTTTACCTAGCGTAACCTACTGTGCTGAGTGGCTTTACCTAGGCACTCATAGGTATGTAGCGCGCTTCCGAAAATGTCGTGGCCATTCGTCCAGCACGTCGTATGGCTTCGGCAGTTGAGCGTTTGAGAGTTACAAACTAGGCTCGACCAATGCTGATGGTTCAAACCCCGTAGCGCTTGTTCCCGCCTGATCTGATGCAGTACCTGCCACCTATCAGGTCAATGCATACACTGCCTGAAGAACAAGTACAGGAAGAGCCATATTCAGGGGCAGGTCTACGAGCAGGTTGCGGTGCAGGCCGCACTGGTTTCGGCTGAGATGCAATGTAGCAATTCGATCCGCTGCAAGGGTTTTTAAACGAAAGCCACTTAGCTGGCTGACCATCAATGCTTAGGCGACTTGTTAGGCTTTGGAGATAAAGCTACTAAGGCTATCGCTTCTTCGGGCTTAAGCCCGGCTCGACCCCAAGTCTTCACATACCTTGGTCGAGTCACTCCACACTTGGCCCACCACGACGCATTGCAGCTGCCTCATTTCTCCGGGGCGTTACCAAGCCGTGCGCCATCCCAGGTTTCAGTGATCTCGTCTATTCGATCCGCAATTTGAGGCGTTTTCGATAGGACTAGGCAGCGCGTGTTGCCGACAAATTCCTCTATCAAATACAACGAGTCACCAACATCAAGCTCCAGCTCCTGCAATGCCTCATCGGGAATTCGAATCGCACCGTCACCATCCCATTCTTCGATCATGATTTTCATAGGTGGCTTTTTCACGTGTTGTCTCCATTGCTTTTAAGCCGGCAATGGTACCTTGATTTGCGTACAGGCTCAGTGCGCGGCGAGCAACCGTTCGAGCTGGTCACTCTCCGAGGCACTCAATAGGTCGACAGGATCAACTCTTTCGCGCTGCGAGAGTTCTAGCGTCCCGACTCTGCCATCAGGCGATCTGCAGTACTCGCAGTAGTCCAGGGTGTCACAGTCATTGGAGAGTGTTAGTAGCCATTCATCAATCTCCGCGCTCATGAGCCCGTGATAGATCTCCCCCCATGACTGGATCGAGCTCCGCATCATGGTACGTTTTCCTAGCGCGACGTCCTTCAGTACCTGGCAGACCTCGTGGGCGGTGAGAGAGGAGGTTGTGCTCAAATCATTTTACGCTCGAGTCATTGCTTGCCCGGCTATGCGGTGGTGTGCAGTGAATGAAGAGATCGCTCCTTCGGGCCAATGGGCCCGGCTCACATAATCAGCCGAGCATCTTTCTTAATAATGGACGCGACATTCCTGGCATCGTTCATCTCACGGTGATGGGTATCCAAGTCCTTAATGGCGTAGCGCCAATCGCTTTGCAGCTCATGGGCCAACGAGAGCCAATTCATCATCTGAGCGCCTGCCTGCGACATGCGGTTCCATGCCGCCAGTCGCACGGTGGTATTGAAGGTGCCGGTGGCCGTCCTCCTGTGCGACGAACTGCATCATTGTAAAAGCGCATGAATTGATACGACCTATTTGAGAGGCTTCGAAGGAACCGGAGGCCTGGTGGGTGTTAGGATCGCCTCTCGGGTAATCGGTTGGATGATACGAGGCCTCTCATGGGGACACTGATCGTGAAGCGCTATAGATTTGTTCGCATTGGCCAGTAGAGAAAGGTTTTAACATGGCAGTGAGGCTGGAGTTTTTAACTCAAGATTCTGAAGAGGTCGCATTGGCGACACGATATTGGTCGATGGACGACGAAGGGGCATACCTCGAGCGGGTCGCCGATATGGTGCCGTTTCGAGATATCCAGCAGTCTGGTCAGATCGCCAAGCGCGTTCGTGAATTCTGCATAGCTTTTGACGAGAACCAAAGGTGCTGTCTATGCAGCGAGCCGCTAGCGGTCAATGGTCGAGCGGAAGTCAAAAAGTTTTACCAAATCTCTTCGTCACCTTGCGAGAGCTGCGCCGACGACCAGCGCCAGGAACTCGCTGAACAGCAAGCGCGGGAGCAAGATCAGGTCAGCAAAATGTTAGCGGATCTTGCTAAGCGAAGCGCCTCCATAACGCTCAACTATGCCGAGCTACCAGATGATGTGGTACTGGTGCTCCTTGCAATCAACGCTTTGGTGGCGCCACGCCTTGCCGAAGGTACATTTGGCGTTGGCGACTGTGAGGATTTGGCGCCTCAGAATGGTGACGAGCTTGTGATAAAGCTTGTGAGTAAGCGGTACCTTCTGCAGGATTATTCCGCTGCGAAGCCCGGAACCTACTATCTCAAGGATGGTGATCTTTGGCATAAGACCTATCAGCTGGAGCTCTTCCTTCCCCCCGATATCATTCATGGACGTGGACTTGGCGCACTTAACTTCCTGCAAGAGCGCGTATTTTCAGACACCGAGGCTCTGACAAATCTCTGGTTGGATTATGCGGTCGGCGATGTCCTGCACTATCTCTTTGATCAGTGCAGTACGTACAACCACGATCTGGATCAGGATGCGGTCGACAAGGTCAAGAGCACAGTCAGGCATGCTTTGCATACCTATAGCGTCTCGCAGTTGTGGTCGCTCATGTGGAGGGTGGTACGAGACGCAGCGAGTCTTGCAAATCGCGAGTACTACAATCGACCTAAGGCGACTGCCACCATCCCCAATAAGATCAGGAAACTGCTGGAGGCTTCGGATCAGCAAGGCGGAGTTATCAAATCCTGGGATCGGCCTCAAAGTCATATTGCTGGTTCACTGGGAATGGTGTTTTCGAACCTCTTCCGGATCGATGAGCATTCTAAAGGCGCTGAAGTGATCGCTAGTTTTAGCCGGCTTGGTGCTTCCAGCGGTACTGGAAGCAGTGATGAGTTGCGCTCCCTGGCGGATGGGTTTATGCGTCGCGCGTTAGACGGGCCAGATCCATGGGCCGCCCTAGAGCATTTCGCAAACAACATCCGTGCTGGGTTGACGACGGAAGAGTCGATCTTGGAGGTTGTGAGCCAACACGGCGATGTGTTCGTTTAAGCCTCCCTCATTCTCACTACCGTTCGTTCTACAAGGATGTACCCGTGCGTCTCTTCGCAAACCCTTTGCTCTGTTGCAATGCTCGCCACATGTGCCGACTCTCACAATTGGACGCCGTAACAAAACGGCTCAGCGCGCATTGCGGCCAGCGATCGCATCCTCATCTCAACGCTACTGGATGGTGAGTACGGCTATCATGTAAGTGCTCAATCGCATAGGTATCCCTCATGGCTACTGCCACTGTGAACGCTAAAGGCGAAATCACCATCCCTGTCCAGGTACGGGCTACTCTTGGCCTTCGACCAAGAGATGAAATCGAGGCAGCAATGTATTCCGTTGAGCGACTGAAGGGCATGATTCGCAAGCCGAAGGTCAACGTGAGCGTTGATGACATGAACGCAGTCTTTGCGCTGAAGGAGTAAATGCTCAACTGGGATTCCCAGAACACCCTGAGCTTCAGCCGTAGATATGTTAATCCGACAAGAAACTGGTTGTAGTTCCCAAACGGGCTCGTTATGTTGGATGGGTGTCAATAAATGAGAATCCGTATGGACGATCAACTATCAACAGTACGACCTCCGGCCGAAGCCTATGAGGTTGATGCCGTCATCGAAGAGCTGAGGGCTGAATTTGACAGGCTTGAGCGCGAAAGTGTTCAGGCTGATAGTCACGCAGTTCGACGGGTTAAGGCTGCGCTTGACGCTCTTGATCTCGCTGAGGGCTTGCACGATCACAGGATGATCAACTGCGGCCTCGACCGTGCGTTCTTGGCACTGGAAGCGATTGACCATGCCTTCAGTGTCTTTGGCCCATCGTCCGTTTTATCCCGCCAGTACAAATACTGGAGCCGCGTTTTAGCGTTTTGCCTTGCCGCCCTGGCTAAGCTCAAAGCCCTAATTGCTCGCTCTCTAAGAGCAACTCTGCGCGTCCCACTCTTTATGGACGGCCCAGAACTCAGCGGATACAAGCACCGCCTTCGTTAATCCCCCTTTCGAAAAATTTTCATTTTTCCTTTTTTCGATTGGGATCGTTCGTATGACCTCAGAAAACCGTCGTACCTGTACCGCTTGCTCCGAAAAGGGCGAGCTGAAATGCGTTTGTGTGCCAGCAACTCAAGTCTGCAACGACACATCGTCAGTAAATAAACTCTCTCCAGAATCAACTCGTATCGTTACTAGCGAGCGCCTCTGGTTTGACCGGATACTTGATCTGCTGAAGATTGGTATAGGCTTGGCTAACCTGATCTTGGGGCTCAGCAAACACTAAAACTCCAGCCACAGCCTCGCAGCGAGTCAGCGGCGCTCCCAAGGGCCATGACTTTGATGGATCCGGGTAATCGGTACGAATTGGAAACGGCCTCGGTTTCGCGAGGCCGGCTTTCAACAAGAAGCAACTAGCTGCAGTTGCCTGCTTTACGATATCCCGCCGCCTGAGCCTCAGATTCTGAAGTGAAGGAGATCTGATTTTTCTCGGACACCTGACCATAACTAGGGCACCCCACTGAGAGGTGATACACCTGGCTCTTCCGGTTACCGATGATCACACCTATCCCGCTCGCGCTCGCGAGGGTTGGCTGGGCTGCTACTCGCGGAGAATTAACAGGAATTGCGCTAACGACCCCATCACCAACTGCCTTGTACCCTTGTGACCATTGACGCTCGCCAGTTACGAATGGATTGGAGTGCCCCATGATTGCTGCAATGCGGCGATCTCGCTCTTTCTCCCAAGACGAAACCGGGTACTGCTTGTCCCAGGCCATCAGTAGCTGTTGCTGCTGACGAGACATGCTCAGTTTGTATCTGTCGAACATGTAAAACGTTGTCCTGGCAACCAGGCCCTTGACCTCGTTACGCGGTTCCGCAGCACGTTGATCGAAATCAACTCGCGTCTTGCACTGGCCATACTGCGGCGAGACCCCGGAGGCCATACCATAGTTGAAATTGCTAGCCATCCAAACCAACCCCATAAACTCTACTGTTTGCTTAAGTCCCTTCGGCTGATTGTCATACATGCCTTTATGCCATTTCCTCACGTTGAAATGCTGTAGACCGGCGAGGAGGGAAGGGCACGCAGCGAATTCAGCATCGTGCTCGAGCTGCCTCGCATCATAGTCACCCCACGATGCCCAAGCAGCGTTTGGATATCGCGCAATAAACGCTTCTAGCTCCTGGCCAACCTCCACATAAATTCCTGCACCATCTACGTCCGCTTGCTGAATGGATGTGAGCTGTTTGCAGAAGTCGGTGAGGATAGGATTGATCTGCGGTCGAACGAAACGCTGGAACTCATCGACCACTTCTAGCGTCTCCAGATCGATCAACACCAGGCCAATTTCGATCGTTTCCATCTGATCCAGGAAGACTGAAAGCGATCTTGGTGATTCCAATTTGTCAACCTCGTCACAGGTTGCTTCAAGGTCTACGCAATAGAGGTAGCGGTATGGCGCGAGAAGGTTATGGATGGATTGAAGGTGGATAAGCTTTGCTTCGATGCTCACGGCAGAGGAGACCGTACTACGTTTTTCACTAGGAAGAAGTCAGGAAGAATATCCTGGGCAAGCCAGGTCGGTATGCCTACCTCCAGCGTATGGGATTTAGATGTCGATTTCACCGCAAGGCCAACGTGAATCAACCTGCAGAGCTGATCGCATGCTTCGTTAGGCTGAAGTCCGGTAAAAGTTTCAAACTCAGAGCGAGGAAGCGGGCCCTGGATCAGCAGCGCGAGGTAAGCTGGTGCAATTTCTGCTCTGATCCCTGCCTCTGCTAACAGCGAATGCGTCCTGAAGACGTGCATCACAGCTTCCCGAACCTGGCCGCGATTTAGCACAGTAGTCATGTAATCCACTTCTTCAAGACAAACCTCAAGCATGAAATCAATGAAGCTGAGGGTGGATTCACGTGACGGTTGGGCACCACCAATTGGCTCGCTCACTCGCGTGCGATGAGTCAAAGCCAAAGCCCGATATTCCTCGTGCCTACGTGCCAGACCGCGAGCAAGCGACCACAGGTGGGGATGCAACTCGAGCTGAGCCAAATGCTGGTGAATGATCTCCCTCGCGACAGCTCCTTTAGCATCGGAAAACGCTTGGCTTTGGAGAAGGTAAAAGTGGTGGGCTAGTACCGTAACTATGCGTCGACGAAGCTCGGGTACCTTCTCCAGCGTGGACTGCTGGTTCGCTAAGTTCAGTGCATTCTTCAGAGCTTCTGGCTCTGTATTGTAGCCGTCAATGATCCTTGAAAAACGGGCGTCAGTGTCCATCATTAGCCTGCTCAAGGACGCAGCGGTTTCAGGCGCGACCACGCCGGCCAGGAAAGCTGACTTAGTTACAAGCAAGTCGGCGCTCGCCAGTATTGACGGAGTAACTGAGTCGGGAAGGGCCGGGTTTGAGACAATCATGGCGCTGACACTATCCGTGCTTGAGGCGCTTGTCATGCAACAAGTGAGATTTCGAAACGAGCGAAGCGGTTCGTACCATTTCGTGGAAGTCACGAAGGCTCAGAGTCTAGGATGAACTCACTGCCTCTCAATATTACGTCTTCTTGGGCCTGACAGATCCTACGCAGTGGGCAATGGGGATATCGCTAATTCGGGCCACCTGGCACGGCTTGGTGTTATGTTTTGAGATGGAGGTGAAAGTGCTGTCATCGATCAAGGAATACCAACCAGGGCCCCAGATCCCACAGAGCGTTTGGATGACCCTAGGGCTACCGTCACGCGGTACCAGGCTTCATGACCTAGTTCGCGAAGGGCTGTCTTTCGAATTCCTTCATCGGATAGCGAGCCTACTGCAGGTGCAGCAAGGGGTAATCTCCAAGGCTATTTGCATAGCACCAATGACGTTGGCGCGTAGAGCGAAAGCAGGGCGGTTCAACGCCTTAGAAAGCGACCGCCTCGTCGCATTGCTATCTGTCTTCGACGGCGCACTTTGCTTCTTCGAAAACGATAAGGCTGCAGCAACGGAATGGATTAGCTCGCCGGTTCGAGGGCTCGGATCGAAGCGTCCAATCGACATGCTGGGGACGCGGGTGGAAACGATAGCAGTCCTCGATTTTATCGGTCGATTGGAGAGAGGGATTTTTGTTTGAGAATCGTCAGGCCAGGGCTTAGCGCATTTCTCTATGTGCTGCGAGGTGCTGCATCTCGGCTGTCCAAAGCCGCAAAAAACGACGCCAATCTCTCGCATAGCAGCCTTGCCGCAGTCGAGTAGACCCGGTGCTCGCTTCTTCGAAAAACGAGACTTCCAAGGCTCTGGTATGTGCTCGTCGAGCACGACTACAAAGTGGGATCCACTGACTCCCTGGATCTCGGTTTCAGGAACACCTTCTCGTAGCTCCTCAACCGACATGGCGGCGGCATCACCAATGGGTCATCTCGATCTTCACGTTCAATTTCATCGAGAATCGCCAGGTACTGAATCGCTCGATCCGATCCAGGTTGCAGCCGTTCTATATCCCACAAAGCATAGCGACGTTTACGTTCACGCTGCCAGAGACGATTCACGTCGGTCATCATTATTTTCCGCTATTCCAGACCCAGTGAGCTCATCTATTTGATCCACGATCTAGCGTGCAACCGCACGAGCTGATCATCCCGCAAAAGTACATAGTAGGTCGACATGACTTGCTCCGAAGCACTGGGTGGACTCATGAGGCTGTCTACAGGGTGAGAGTACTGGAACTATCTATTTTCGTCGTGATTTCGGGCCCTCGGGCCCGGCTTACACTGAAGCCAAGAATCTTCCTCATGATGGACACGACATTTCTGGCATCGTTTATCTCCTCGGTGATAAATCCAAGCAAGGCTATTCAAAACGACTCCCTAAATCGATATCGCGACAGCACATAGAGTGCATTGGTGCTGCCAATATTTATGTGAAGTATTTTTGAAAAGCGATTAAAGATTCCTCCTTTTTTAGCCGATCTTAAAGGAAAACAATAAGGGTTGGACTTAATGGAAGCGATTCCGAAGCAAGCGACAAAGTTTGTACTTAATCCACATTTCACCGATATGCGGTTGGACGATCGGCTCTCCGTGAAAACAGAGGATGGTCGAGAAGTCGTTTTGGTGATAGGTTCGGACGAACACCGACTAAGTGCTGTGCAAGCTGATATTCTAGCTCAGGGGTTTCTGATGGCGTCGTTGCGAACAAAAGTTGATTGCTTCAACGTGCCGTGGGAAAAAGGGGAGATCCATGAGTTTGTCCCTGAACCTGGTAAAAGGAAGAGACAAGGAGTAAGAGTCGAGGACTCTACCTGGTATGGTGAAAATCAAACCTACAGTTTCGTCGCGGTGGGTTGGATATATGAGAAGGAAGGTGAAGATCCGAGTTATCCAGCTAATGTCGTGTTCATACGCACAACGCTTGAGGGCGACGTTGGTTTTAAAAAGGGTGACGACGAGTATCTCTTTAGTTCCCACCAAGCAATCACGCTTTGTCAGGATTTGAGTGATGCTGCGTATTCTCTGAGGCAGCGGCGCTGGATGATATGGGACAACAGAATCGATTGGCACTATATCTCCAATAAAGAATAAATAGCGCCAGTCCGTAAAAAAGACTCATTATTCGATAAACTAAAAAAATATAGACCGCAGCACTGGAATGGATGAGCTCGCCGGTTCATACCGCCTAAGCACATAGTAGGTCGATTGGTTCAGCTCCATCGCGCTGCGTGGACTCGTGAGGGGCACACAGGGGAGGCTGCAGTTGCTCTGTTCGGCCCTGAGCCGGCCACGGGTGGAATTCGAGGTGTCGAACCAAAAGATCAAAGGGCCGGGCTCGAAAACCTGGTCGAGAGCGCTCGAACAGGGATTGGATGTGTCAGGACGGTATGCTGTTCCTTAAGATCGTAATCTCCTCATCCTGAATCGCGAGCGCATCCTGCAGTTTTGAAATTTCGGCAGCCTGCTTATTCAACTTGGTGAGGCGTTCTTGAGCCAGCCTCATGTAGAAATTGCGACTCGCCTCCGTTTCTTTGCTTGTTTTGGTCAGCGATTTGTTCGAGGCTCTCGCATCTTGAAGCTGAGTAAACCAGTAGATGACCTCAAGCCGGCTCAGCTCTAAAAGCTCCTCCGGAAGCTTCGGAGCAACCTGGCAGGCAGTCTCCTCTTTCTGCTGCACTCGCTTGGCTTTGATCTCTTTGAGTTTCTCAAGAGGCCATTTGCGGTTGTAAATGGTATTCCGGTGCACCCCTGACAGCTTGGCCAGCGATGAAGCAGAAGCGGACAGAGAGGAGTCCTTTTCTAGGCGTCGCAGTGCCATGTTCAGCTGTTGAGTGATAGCCGCTGCCAGTTCCGCGTTCTTGTCGTCGTAGGGTGCCGAGCTCATACGACCAGTTCCTCTCCCAAGCCTTCAAGCACCGCTCTAGCCTCCGCAATAGCGGCCTTCAACTGAGCGACCGATTTGTCGATGTCGCCATGAATGATCTCGTCGCTCGACTCAATTTTTTTCAGGGCAATTGTGTTTTGCACATAAACCTCTCGCCATTTGGGAGCATTCGCCTTAGTCACAAAGGCGTTTTTACACCGGTTTGGGTTGCACCGAAGCGAGCCGATGCAGGGGACGGAAACATCAAATTCTTCTGTGGCCTCGCCATAGCAGAAGCCTTGGCCTACGTTGATGATGGCGAAGTCATTTTCCACCATCCGATCAAAGATCTCCTCTTTGGTGTAACCAGCTTCAATGTATCCCTGATAATATTTTTTCAGCCGCTCCCGGTAAGCACCTGCATGTTCACCGACATAGCTTCCGTCTGGGTCACAAGTGTTCTGTATCAGTTCGAGTTCAGCTTCATGCCGAATAGATCTCCCGACTGACCTGCCCCCGTCTGCAGTAAGAGCGTCACCAATACCGCCGTAGTCAATCGTCACGGCACTCATGCGATGTTGCCCTATTGCACCGACCACGTTTCCGAAATGCTTCAACTGGTAGGAAACGAACGGAAGCCCTACCGCTGCTCGCATCATTTGATGCGCCAATGAGTGCCGTAGCGTGTAAGCAGATACGTCCAGAGATTCGAGTTCTTCAAAATCTAAAACCTTTGCCAAGAATGCGCACAAGACGTATGTAAAATCTCCGATTGAGTTGGCTTTGTCTTTCTCGCCAAGGGCAATAGTATTCATATTGGAAATTAGGTAGGGGTTTTGCTTGAATCTGTTCAAAATTTGGAGGGTTCGCACGGCGTCCATGACAATAGGGATTGCCGCCCACTTATCGCCAAAGAGCTTGCCTGCCAGTTCGCGGTTTTTGATGACGGTGCTCAAAATCAGATTGTGGCCAAAATCGTCTTTGACCAAACAACCTTCAGCCATAATTCCCGAAAGCTCGGAGGGCCTCATGCCCGTATACTGGCCGATGATGTAATATGCACTGTTACTAACGTGGGTCAGATATTGATAGAAATCATCATCAAGATTTGCTTTAGTTAGCAGGCGCAGGGCGTCTTTCTTCTTGAACATGCCCTCACGCCCTGGTTGTAGTGACCAGAACTCCGCATCCTTGGAGTACAAGAGGGGCTCGATCTCTTTTCCTGTGTAGCCTCGGGATGACATTCTGATAACAACATATATGTCAAAATTCTTTTTGGTTAGTTTGATCTCTGCGGCTGCGTTGTAGCCATCCGCAGTCACACGCTCAAGTCCGTCTTGGTCATAGATCTTCTCTTTAAGCGCCCGGAGAAAATCTACGACTACAAATGTAGCCTTGCGAGAGCACTTTTCAAAAACTCTATTGCTGAAGTGCTTCTGCTTAACCCTTTTTTTGGGGTTTGTCACACTGTTTTGCTTCCACTCCAGCGTATGCATTTCTACATGGGGGAGAGGTTTATCAAACAGGTTTTCGTGCAAAAAATTTGACCGCAGGTACTTGAAGCCTTGGTTCGTTGCGCGTCGAAATGCTCGATCAAAAACCTTGGCTTCTTCGATATAGTCACTTTCAAGAAAATCGGCGAGGCTGTAATAAGAGAGCTCGAAGTATTCGTCACCGTGCTCACGTCGCTTTCGCTCACACATCTTGTCGAAGAACGGTATCATTGATTTAAAGATCTCAATCACCGTGTGAGGTTTAGGAGTGACCAGTCGATCACCGCGACGGATTGCTCCGGGCATTTGAAGTGCACACACGAAGGCAATCTTCAGCTCAAACAAGATCGTGCTGTTGAGGTTTGGGTAGTTCGTGAAGTCGATCTTGGACTTTGAGCCCTCAATGAGCCTTGCGAGTGGTTCTGCTTCATCGTTGAAGTCCCATACAGGATCCCGGAGCACGCTGAGCTTGCTCACGGGAAGGCTCATGAGCGTATTGAAGACTGCTACAGGGTCGTACACAGCGCTGCTCTGCTGTAGGCTCGCATCTTCGCTCGCATACCATGCGTAATGCACATTCTGGGCGCTAAGTAGGCGCACGAAGTGCTCCCTCACCGGCTTGATTTGGTAGATCAGGGTGTCGAAGGTTGCGGTTGCGATCATAGGGTCATTCCTTCTACCAGAGTGCTCGTGAGGATGTGTTCAGACAGGCGCTCTGCATGCTCCAGCTGCTCGGCGTCGAAGCCTTGGGCCGAAGGCGTCAGGATGCTATCCAGGGTCTCCAGGTTCTCTCGGATGACGCGTCCATAGGGAGTCCGACCTACCCCAGTGGTTTCCATCATAGATCGGTAGTCACGTCGCATCGCGAACAGGTCTGGCAGGTTGGATACCGAAATGATGCTGTTGCGGCAAGACAGACATTTGTTCAGCAGCGCGCACGGGTTGCCTTCCTTGTAGCCAAGCGAGTTACGGATCTCTGGCGGTGGATCGTAAACGTTTCGGCACTCCACCAAGCCCGTCCTGATGATGACCGCTGGTGAGCTAGGATTGTTGGTGGTGTCGACGTTGCTATTGGCCGGTGCTTTGATGTAATCGCCACTCGCCTGGGCCAGCACATACTCCTTGTGGATCTTTTTCAGGGCCTCATCCACTACCTTTCTTGCCTTCTTGCTGAATTCCAGCTTGTCGAGATAGCTGATCGTGGTACTGACGTGTTTGTGGCCGAGAATCATCTGAATTTCTCGCAGTGACACATCTTGCTCAACTAGTTCCGCAACGAGACTAGGCCTCAACCTCGAAGCCGAAATCGACAAATCGCTGTCGTCGTCTTTCTTTAAGTTATGATCTTTTGCAAACCGATTCATCATCAAGTTAATGATGTTGGAGCCTTCAAGCGATTTGACTTCGCGGTACTCAGACATCTTCAGAGATTCATAGATGAACAGCTTTTCTTTGACGGCCGGGGTAGCGCGCTCACGGATGTATCGAGTCAAAAGCCTCACACCATTGAAGATTTTTTCGACTTCTACGCTCTGCGCGACGCTCAGCCACATGAGGTCAGCATGAAACAAATCAAGATGGTAGAGTTTTTCACCGCCCGACCGTTCTTTCCAGTAGCGGAGATAGGGCCGCTTGGTGATATCGTGGCTTTTAATGAAGTCATCAATGTCAAGCGTTTTCAGCGAGTCCGCGTTAAGCCCAGTGACCTGTGCGAGGCGGGTCACATACGGGGCTAATAGTCTTGAGGTGAGCTCATAGATCATGCCCCAGCTTGCATAAATATCAGCGATGCTCATGCTGGAGTAATTCAGGATTCTACTGAATCCCTTCTCGTAGGGGTTGTCCTTGTCAGCAAAGGCAGTACTTACACGCCGGCAGTCGAGCTTGTTCTCGAAAATCCATCTGGCATTTTCTAATGTGCCAAAGCCCTTTTGCAAATGACCTTTTTCATTGATTGGGTCGCATCCACCATTAAATTTTACATAATCGGCTGCAATTGCATTGGTTTCCCAAATTTCCGATTCGCATGCATCTTTAATTATGAGTCGCTCTCGGGATGTGTAAGGACGATACTCGTCGGTGGAACGAGTCGTTTCAAATCCTTGGGTGTCAACAAAAGATGTAAAGCTGATACCTTTTATCTTGAGTGCGCGATTCATCAACTTGCGGGTGCATGAGAGAGCATTTTGCGCAGTGTGTGTTGACATTGCCCCAACGAGTATTTGTTCTTTAAGGTGATTCCGCAGGCGCGTCAGATAATTAGGCGTGATGCATGCAAGTGCACGCTCCGTTCCCGTGAATCCAACTCCCTTCAGGTGTTGGCTGACTTGTCTAAATCCTTCGACGAAATTCAGTTGACCGGATAGCGACTTTGTTCCCATGGATGCTGCGGCGAACATATGGAAGATTTGAATAAAAGGGCGGGTAGGATCAGCTGGCACCAAGTCGTTAATGTGCGACAGAG
This sequence comes from Pseudomonas sp. HY13-MNA-CIBAN-0226, assembly GCF_040310305.1. Taxonomy (NCBI): domain Bacteria; kingdom Pseudomonadati; phylum Pseudomonadota; class Gammaproteobacteria; order Pseudomonadales; family Pseudomonadaceae; genus Pseudomonas; species Pseudomonas sp. HY13-MNA-CIBAN-0226. Next base: position 133,697 of record NZ_JBEOPS010000007.1, on the reverse strand, counting down.
GAATGGCGCGCAATGCATTCATCTGTGTCTGCCAAGTGTCGCCTCTTGGGTTTTCTTCCCTCTTTTGTTCAATTTCGATATTTCGCTCAGCAACGGTTTTATAGTCGCTCTTAATTACTCCGCGCTTTTTCAGATCCTCCAGGATTTCGTTAAAGGTATCTTCGACGAGTGGGATGTTTAAGCGCGCCCATTTGAGGTTACCCATTCCTGGGACTTTACCCAGGCACTTACTGACGGAAATAGTCTGGCCGAATACTGGGATAGCCTGCTTTTCTGAATCCGAAAGGCCTTCGTACCAGCACAGCAACTTGCGTCGCCATTCATTGGCAATTGAGTTGTGCCCAAGGATAATTATTTTTTCGTCAATCATCCGTTGGGTAACTGAGTCGAGGATCTCCGACCTCAGCTTAATAACGTTGTAAGTTGCGTTCACCTGTTTTACCAGCCAGGTCGGCGCAATGCTAGGTTCATTCTTTTGATTAAGCTGCACATCAAGCAGATTCTTTCTACGCGATTTGATATGCGTGGCCCAGGCCTCGATCTCCCGTGTGATATCGCGCTTCAAGCGCTTGCGCTTGGCTGGTTGGATCGGGGCTTCTTGAAGAGCGCCTTCAGGAGCTTCGTAGTTCATTTCTTGTCTCCTGTACGAATGCGCTTGTGAGTCCTTTCACGGAGCAATTCCATCTCGCTGGCTTTGGTCTTAACCAACGGGCTCGGCTCAGCAAGTAATTGGTACAGATCCAGAGGAATCAGCGTGTATCCCTCAGACGTCATCTCCCGCCTATGTCCATACGACTTCGAAAGCGTGCTAAGACGATCCAGATAGTCCTTGCCCAGGTCTGGGCTTTTGAGAATCGCGTATGCCCCGCCGTGACGCAGCTTATGGGGCGCGATAAGCCTTCCGACTTTCCCAGCTTTCAAAGCCCGCTTGGTCACGCGATCAAACAGCTTCTCAATGCTCTTAGTCTTGTAGGGCTCACCATGCGCGTTGAAGAACGCAGGCGTTTCCTCTGGACTCGGGTACCGCTTGGCGAAACGGCGGTAAAGCGGGGTCTTGTGGTAGTCCTCGATGCGCTCCAGCGTCGTACGGCTGACCAGCGTCGTGCGGGGATTGATCTGGTTCTTCTTCCCCTTACTCCCCGCAATGTGGAGCGGGCAGTAGGGCGCCTTCATCGGTGTGACGCTCGCGTTACCCTGAGTAATGAACTGGAGCTTTTGGAAGTCGAGCGCATCCCGAACCGCCTGCAGCGTAAGGCGGGGGACTTCTGACCTACGCATGCCCGTGTCGTACACCGCCTGAATCAGGCACCGCTCACGATCCGAGTCTGCGTGGAGGATGAGTTGTTCCAACTCATCCATACTGCAGGGCTGGATGATGCCGAGGGTGTTCGCCTTACCGCTCCAGATCAAACCGTATTCGTACGGGTTATCTTCCCGTAGGGCCGGGGTTTCGTCGAAGCGCTTACACAGGTACTCGGTAAAGAAGTGGTGGTGGGCGGCGTCTCTGCCTTGGACTGTTTTGGGCGCCAGGCCTGCAGTGTTGAGGTTGGCCAGGTACTGCTCGAGTCTGCCTATGGTCACGCTCAGCAGCGCTTCATCACGATCACTGCTCTCGAACTCCACCTGGCCTCTCAGGTAGTTCAAGAGGTAAGAGATGCGGCTTGCATAGGATGTGGTGGTGGTATCGGCCAGCAGGTTCTTTCGGTAGTTGCGGCACAGGTAGTCCGAGGTCAGGGGCTGAAGCTGCTCTCCAGTCCCCATCAACACGCACCCTGTTACCTCTACTGCTGGGTTCTTGCCTTCAGGCTGGGCAAGGAACTGCTCTCGGTACTCGCCTTGGGCTAGGACTGAGTCGCTCAGGTCTAGGGGCTTCTCTTTGACTGTGACCACCTTCACCTTCATCTACGCACCACCTTTGGATTCCGTTCCAGCCGTTTGGGGAACATGCGGTGTGCATTATGAATGGGGAGGAGGGACAGAAGGAAGGGGGTGGGACGGGGTGTACAGAGGGGGTTGTGCAGTTTAGTGTAGGGGGGTAGAAATCACCGCTTCCGCCGCCTGGTCAGTGCCGATCACCAGGCCATGGGCCGCGCCGGCGATGGTGTATTGGGCGACCATGCGCATACGCGCCTTGGTGTTGCCCAGCACAAAGTCGACCGACACCGCGTGTTTGCCTTCGAACGCTGCGACTTCGCTGGCCAGCGCCTTGACTGCCGGGCCAATGTTCACGGTGTGGCGCTCATCCGGTTCGATGAAATCCACTGACGCCTGGGCATCGTGTTCGTCGAATTGGGTCTCGTAGGGCAGGCGGACGGCAATGAACTTGTAGCTGTCGTCACCGGTGCTGTCGCGCAACTCGCGCATGGCACGCTGGGCCAACAGGCCGGCGGTGAGGGAATCAACGCCGCCGCTGATCCCCAGCACCAGTGCCTTGAGCCCGGAATTGACCAGGCAATCCTGAATGAACGTGATCCGTCGAGCGACTTCAGCCTCAAGGGCGGCATCGTCGGCGAATGGTGGTTGAACCTTGAGCTGCTCAGCAATCTCACGCTGTACGGCTTGCATGAATTCACTCCTTGCTTGATGTGCTGGAAAGGGCGGCAGGAACTTTGAAAACGTGTCGCAAATAGGCGACGAAGTTGGGGTCTTTGCAGTGGGTCTTGCCCGGTTCATCGGAAATCTTGGCCACCGGCTGACCGTTGCAGGCGGCCATTTTAAGCACGATGCTCATCGGTTCAACCCCTGGAATATCGCAGGTCAGGTTGGTGCCGATGCCAAAGCTGACATTGATCCGCCCGCGCAGCGCCCGGAATATTTCCAGGGACTTGGGCAGCGTCAGGCTGTCGGAGAACACCAGGGTCTTGCTCATCGGGTCGATGCCGAGCTTGTGGTAGTGGGCGATGGCTTTTTCCGCCCAGATTATCGGATCCCCGGAGTCGTGGCGCAGGCCATCGAAAAGCTTGGCGAAGTACAGGTCGAAATCGCCCAGGAAGGCATCGGTGGTAATGCAGTCAGTCAGTGCGATGCCGAGCAGGCCCCGATACTCGCGGACCCAGCAATCCAGCGCGGCAATCTGGCTGTCGATCAGGCGCGGTCCGAGTTGCTGGTGCGCCATGATCCATTCGTGGGCCATGGTGCCCAAGGGCTTCATGTCCAGCTCCCGGGACAGGTGGACGTTACTGGTGCCGACAAAACGCCCGGGGAAGTCGTGCTTGAGCACGTTCACCACTTCTTCCTGCACCCGGTAGGAAAACCTGCGGCGGGTGCCGAAATCGGCGACCTGCAGCTCGGATAACTCATCGGCAGCAGCATTGGCCGTCAGCCAGTCGAATTTGCGATAAAGCTGCTCGCGCGCCTGTTCCAGGACGACTTCCCGGTACCGATAGCGGTTGCGCACTTCGCTGACGATGGACAGCAGCGGTACTTCGAACAAAATCACATGCAGCCAGGGCCCGCGCAGACGGATGAACAGCTCGCCGTTCTCGATCCCGGTGTGCACGTAGCGCAGGTTGAAACGAAACAGTCCGAGAAAGCGCAGGAAATCCGGTTTCATGAAGCTGATGCGCTCCATGAAACCCAGTTGATCGGCGGTCAGGCTCAGCTCGGCGAGGCGCTCGATCTGAAAGCGAATCTCGGCCAGGTACGGGCGCAGATCCTCGCTGTTGCGGCAACGAAACTCCCATTCCACTTCCACGTTCGGGTAATTGTGCAGCACCGCCTGCATCATCGTCAGTTTGTAGAAGTCGGTGTCGAGCAGGTTCTGCACGATGCGATCGGCAAATACGCTGTCGCTCATAACGGGGTTCTCCAGGCTGGCCGCGGCCTGTGGCGGCGACATTGCAGCTGATTCAATGAATGGGGCTAGTGGCGCATATCAACGGCAGTTATTGCCAGCGATTTTTTAGACGCTGGAGATCCCGTGGGAGCGAGCCTGCTCGCGATAGCGGTGTGTCAGTCACCTGAATGTCGGATGTGTCGACGCTATCGCGAGCAGGCTCGCTCCCGCAGAAGGCGGTGTGATGCCTCAGTTTTGCGGCATTTCCGGGCTATCAATCTGCTCCAGCATCCACTTCACGAAATCGCGCACCTTCGGCACGTCCGCCGAATGTTCCGGGTATGCCAGGTAGTAAGAATCAGTGCTGGGCATCGCATGCTTCCAGGGTATGACCAGTTTGCCGTCGGCCAATTCCTCTTCCACCAGAAACCTGGGCAACAACGCCACGCCACAGCCTACCTGGGCGGCGCGGATGCACATGTAGAAGGTTTCGAAGCGCGGCCCGTGGTAGCTGTGTTCGGTGTGATAGCCCTGACTGTCGAACCAGTCGTGCCAGGCCTGTGGCCGGGAGGCGTTTTGCAGCAGGACCAGGTCAGCGAGCTGGGTTGGGTCGGTGAAAGGTGTGGCCGGAAGGCTGCCCGGGGCACACACCGGAACCAGCTCCTCGCTGAACAGCTTCAGGCATTCGGTGCCCGGGCGTGACCCTTGGCCAAAGTAGAACGCCAGGTCGCTGCGGCCTTGCAGCAAATCATCGGCTTCCTGTTCGCTGCACAGGTCCAGATGGATCGACGGATGCCGCAGGCGCCAGCCTTTCAGGCGCGGCACCAGCCAGCGCGCGCCAAAGGTCGGCGGCGTCGAGACCCGCAGGACTTCGGTTTCTCCACCGTAGGAACGCAGATAATGGGTAGACATCTCGACCTGAGTGAGGATTTTTCGTACCTCCACCAGGTACAGATCGCCTGCCGGAGTCATCTGCAGGCGGCGACGCACCCGGCGAAACAGCAGGTGTTGCAATAACTCTTCAAGTTGCGCCACCTGTTTGCTGACGGCGCTTTGGGTCAGGTTCAGCTCTTCGGCGGCCCGGGTGAAGCTCAAATGCCGGGTGACAGCCTCGAAACACTGCAGCGCGGTGATCGATGGCAGGTAGCGTTTGTTCAGCATGGGCGATCCTTTCTTCTTGTCTCTTTATTGCCAGCAATGCACAGCATGAATAAACGGAATGATATCTCTCTTAAAGGTCGTTTGTTGAGTAACCTCCGGAAAGCTAAAACTACAGGCCTGATCAGCCGTGATCGTGCGGCTGCACACGTTCTGTCTTTTGTTTGAGGAGTGACCCATGGTTGCCGCATTGCTTGATCGTCTTGGTGTAAACCCGGCCCTGTACCAGAACGGCAAAGTGCCGGTGCATTCACCGATCGATGGCAGCCAGATTGCTGCCGTCAACTGGGAAGGGGCTGCCGAAGTCGAGCAGCACATCAGTCGTGCAGATCATGCGTTCGAATTGTGGCGCAAGGTGCCGGCACCGCGCCGGGGCGAATTGGTGCGCCAACTGGGCGACATTCTTCGCGAATACAAGGCCGACCTCGGCGAGCTGGTGTCGTGGGAAGCGGGCAAGATCACCCAGGAAGGCCTGGGTGAAGTTCAGGAAATGATCGATATTTGCGATTTCGCTGTCGGTTTGTCACGACAGCTGTACGGTTTGACCATCGCCTCCGAGCGCCCGGGCCACCACATGCGTGAGACCTGGCATCCGCTGGGCGTGGTCGGGGTGATCAGCGCGTTCAACTTCCCGGTGGCCGTCTGGGCCTGGAACACCACCCTGGCACTGGTGTGCGGTAACCCGGTGATCTGGAAGCCGTCCGAGAAAACTCCGCTGACCGCCCTGGCATGCCAGGCACTGTTTGATCGGGTGCTGAAAAACTTCAGCGACGCACCGCCGCATTTGAGCCAGGTCATCATTGGCGGTCGCGATGCCGGTGAAGCCTTGGTGGATGACCCGCGCGTGGCGTTGGTCAGCGCCACCGGCAGCACCCGCATGGGCCGCGAAGTGGCCCCGAAAATCGCTGCGCGTTTTGCCCGCAGCATCCTTGAGCTGGGCGGCAACAATGCGATGATCCTTGGCCCAAGTGCCGACCTGGACATGGCCGTGCGCGCCATCCTGTTCAGTGCTGTCGGCACCGCCGGCCAGCGCTGCACCACCTTGCGCCGCCTGATTGCCCATGAATCGGTCAAAGAAGAGATCGTGACCCGCCTGAAAGCCGCTTACTCAAAAGTGCGCATCGGCAACCCGCTGGAAGGCAACCTGATTGGCCCGCTGATCGACAAGCACAGCTTCGAGAACATGCAGGACGCGCTGGAGCAGGCTTTGAGCGAAGGTGGCCGGGTATTCGGCGGCAAGCGCCAGCTGGAAGACCAATACCCGAACGCCTATTACGTTCAGCCTGCGATCGTCGAGATGCCGGAGCAGAGCGATGTAGTGTGCAGCGAAACCTTCGCACCGATTCTCTACGTGGTCGGTTACAAGGATTTCGAGGAAGCCTTGCGCCTGAACAATGCAGTGCCTCAAGGCCTGTCTTCGTGCATCTTCACCACTGACGTGCGCGAAGCCGAGCAATTCATGTCAGCGGTCGGCAGCGACTGTGGTATTGCCAACGTCAACATCGGCCCGAGCGGCGCGGAAATCGGTGGCGCATTTGGTGGCGAGAAAGAGACCGGCGGCGGACGCGAGTCGGGCTCGGATGCATGGCGCGGTTATATGCGTCGCCAGACCAATACCGTGAACTATTCGCTGGAGTTGCCGTTGGCTCAGGGGATCACGTTTGACTAAGTGATGGTGGTGAGCTTGAAAAGATCGCAGCCTTCGGCAGCTCCTACAGGATCGTGCCTGGCTGCGGTTTTGTAGGAGCTGCCGAAGGCTGCGATCTTTTGATGTGTTGGTTAGGTTTCTGTTGGAGTCTGGCAATGCCGCTACGCGAAGAATGTCTGTGGGAAAAACTGACGCCGCAAAGGCCCGACAATGCTTCGCTCAAAGGCGAGGTCAAGGCCGATGTCTGCGTGATTGGCGCGGGCTTCACCGGGCTGTCGGCGGCGGTGCATCTGCTGGAGCAGGGCAAGACGGTCTGTGTGCTGGAAGCGCATCGGGCCGGGCATGGCGGTTCCGGGCGTAACGTCGGCCTGGTCAACGCCGGTATGTGGATCCCGCCTGACGAGATCGAAGCCGGGTTCGGCGAGGCAGTGGGCAGTCAGCTCAATCGCATGCTCGGTGCAGCGCCGTCCCTGGTGTTCAGCCTGGTCGACAAGTACAACATCGATTGCCAATTGCGCCGCGAAGGCACGCTGCACATGGCGCATAACGCCCGTGGCGAAGCGGATCTGCGCAGTCGCGAAGAACAATGGAAACGTCGCGGCGCGCCTGTGGAATTGTTGACAGGCCAGGCCTGCGAGCAAGCCACCGGTACCCGCAAAATTGCCGCCGCACTGCTGGATCGGCGTGCCGGTACGATTAACCCGATGGCCTACACCAGTGGCCTGGCCAAGGCAGCCATTGGCCTGGGCGGGCAGCTGTTCGACCATTCAGCGGTGACTCGGCTGGAGCGTCAGGGCCAGAAATGGTCGGTGCAGACTGCGCAGGGTTCGGTGTTGGCCGAACAGGTGGTCATCGCGTCCAACGCCTACACCGAGGGCGACTGGACCGAACTGCGGCGTAATTTCTTCCCCGGTTATTACTACCAGGTGGCGTCAGTCCCGCTGACTGAAGAAGCCGCGCAACAGATCCTGCCCGGTGGCCAGGGGTCCTGGGATACCCGGCAAGTGCTCAGCAGTATTCGTCGCGATAAAGACGGGCGTCTGCTGCTCGGTAGCCTCGGCAACGGCAATCAAAAGCCGGTGTGGTTCCTCAAGGCGTGGGCGGATCGGGTACAGCAGCATTACTTCCCCTATCTCAAGCCGGTGGAGTGGGAGTGCACCTGGACCGGCTGCATCGCCTTCACCCCGGATCACCTGATGCGCCTGTTCGAACCAGCGCCCGGAATTGTGGCAGTCACCGGATACAACGGGCGCGGGGTCACCACGGGGACGGTGGTTGGCAAGGCGTTTGCCGATTACCTGTGTAACGGCAATCCTCAGGCGTTGCCGATTCCGTTTGCACCCATGCAACCCCTGACAGGCGTGGGCATACGCAGTTGCCTCTACGAGGCGGGCTTCTCGCTGTATCACGCAGGCCAGTGCCTGCGCATCGTCATTTGATTGTTGAAAGATGTTACTGAAAAGCGGCGCTTTTTCGAGCAGCGACTAGCCTGTAATGGTGCGGGTTGTAGCAGTCCCGCACCAGCGGTGTGCACTTCGGTGACGCACGATGTTACAGGCTGGTTGCACGTCGTTTGGTGTCGCGGTTGCAATGATGGCGCGGGCGGGTTGCGCCTTCGGGAATTAATGGTTTTACCTTCTGCGGTTTAGACGGTTGCACGCCCAATGAAGACGGGTTCAAAACAGTCGGAATAACAATAACTCAGCGACTTTTTCAAGAATAAAAAACCGATGGCACGGCCCTTGCTCTGAGCATTCAGTGAAGTCGCAGTGCCAACTAAAAAAAACCTTGGAGCACCACCTCATGTCCCAGACGTTTTACAAGAAAGGCTTTCTGGCCCTCGCAGTGGCAGCTGCGTTGGGTGTTTCTGCGTTTGCACAAGCTGATGTGAAAATCGGTGTGGCGGGTCCCATGACTGGCGCTAACGCGGCATTTGGCGAGCAGTACATGAAGGGTGCACAGGCTGCGGCCGATGCGGTCAACGCAGCAGGCGGCGTCAACGGGGAAAAAATCGTACTGGTGAAGGGCGATGACGCCTGCGAACCGAAACAGGCTGTGACGGTCGCCAAGGACCTGACCAACCAGAAAGTGGCAGGCGTGGTCGGCCATTTCTGCTCCTCGTCGACAATCCCGGCCTCCGAGATCTACGACGAAGCGGGCATTATCGCCATCACCCCGGGTTCCACCAACCCACAGGTGACCGAGCGCGGCTTGAGCGCCATGTTCCGTATGTGCGGGCGTGACGACCAACAGGGCATCGTCGCTGGCGATTACATTGTCGATGTGCTCAAGGGCAAAAAAGTGGTCGTGCTGCACGACAAGGACACCTACGGCCAGGGCCTGGCTGATGCTACCAAGGCTCAACTGGTCAAGCGCGGCGTTACGCCAGTGCTGTATGAAGGCCTGACCCGCGGCGAAAAAGACTTCAGCACCATTGTTACCAAAGTCCGCGGCGCTGGCGCCGATGTCGTCTACTTCGGTGGCCTGCACCCTGAAGCCGGTCCTCTGGTTCGCCAGCTGCGTGAGCAAGGCCTGAAAGACGTCAAGTTCATGTCCGATGACGGCATCGTGACCGACGAACTGGTGACCACCGCTGGCGGTCCGCAATTCGTTGATGGCGTGCTGATGACTTTCGGCGCTGATCCGCGCCTGCTGCCAGACAGCAAGGCTGTGGTGGATGCGTTCCGCAAAGCTGGCACCGAGCCTGAAGGCTACACCCTGTACGCCTACGCTTCGGTTCAGACCCTGGCGGCAGCGTTCAACGGCGCCAAGTCCAACAGTGGCGAAAAAGCGGCTGAGTGGCTGAAGAAGAACCCGGTCAAGACTGTCATGGGTGAAAAGACCTGGGACAGCAAGGGCGACCTGAAAGTCTCCGACTACGTGGTTTACCAGTGGGACAAGGATGGCAAATACCACCAGCTGGAAAAACAGAAGTAAGGGCTGACTCGATCGGCTGAATCCACAGTTCCCCTGTAGGAGCGAGCTTGCTCGCGATGACGGACTGACAGGCAACGCATTCGTTGAATGTTAAACCGCAATCGCGAGCAAGCTCGCTCCTACAGGGGGGCGGTGGTGTGAAGTCTGATCCTGACTGACATTGCTCCGACGTATATCTGTATTTTCCTTAGAAGAACCGCGCACCGACGGTGCGCAGGTTCTCACTGCGTGAGATTGCGTTATGGATGGTATTTTCCTGCAGCAACTGGTCAACGGCCTGACCCTCGGGTCGGTCTATGGCCTGATCGCCATCGGCTACACAATGGTCTATGGCATCATTGGCATGATCAACTTCGCCCATGGCGAGGTTTACATGATTTCCGCTTACCTCGCGGCGATCAGTCTGGCTCTGCTGGCATACTTCGGTATTGAATCCTTCCCGCTGCTGATGCTCGGCACGCTGATCTTCACCATCATCGTCACGGCGGTGTATGGCTGGGTCATCGAGCGCGTCGCCTATAAACCCCTGCGTAACTCCACCCGCCTGGCACCGCTGATCAGCGCCATCGGCATCTCCCTGATCCTGCAAAACTATGCACAGATCGCCCAGGGCGCCAAGCAACAAGGCGTACCCACCCTGCTTACGGGGGCCTGGCGTGTCGAGGTCGGCACAGGTTTTGTGCAACTGACCTACACCAAGGTGTTCATTCTGGTCGCAGCATTTGCCGGCATGGCGTTGCTGACCTACATCATCAAGTACACCAAGCTCGGCCGCATGTGCCGCGCGACCCAGCAAGACCGCAAGATGGCCTCGATCCTGGGGATCAACACCGACCGGGTGATTTCCTACGTGTTCATCATCGGTGCAGCCATGGCAGCCCTGGCCGGCGTGCTGATCACCATGAACTACGGCACTTTCGACTTCTATGCCGGCTTCATCATCGGGATCAAGGCGTTTACCGCTGCGGTACTCGGCGGGATTGGCTCGCTACCGGGAGCGATGCTCGGCGGGATCATTCTCGGGATCTCCGAGTCGCTGTTCTCCGGCCTGGTCAACTCGGACTACAAAGACGTCTTCAGCTTCTCGCTGCTCGTTCTCGTTCTGGTCTTTCGGCCCCAAGGCCTGCTCGGCCGTCCTCTTGTGTCGAAGGTGTAAGCGATGTCTTCAACCACTAAAAAAACCATTGATCTCAAAAGAAGCCTGGTTGACGCGATTCTTGCCGGTCTGGTTGCCCTGATTGTGTTCGGCCCGATTGTCGGCGTGGTCCTCGACGGATACGGCTTCAATCTGGAAACGACGCGCGTGGCCTGGATTGTCGCGATCGTCATGGCGGGGCGCTTTGCCCTGAGCCTGTTCCTGCAGACCCCCAAAGGCCTGAAAATCCTCGAAGGTTTTGAAAGCACCGGCTCCGGCGTGCACGTGCTGCCACCGGATTACAAATCACGGTTGCGCTGGATAATCCCGCTGTTGATTGTCATCGCCGTAGTCTTCCCGTTTTTCTCCAACTCCTACCTGCTGGGCGTGGTCATCCTCGGCCTGATCTACGTGCTGCTCGGCCTCGGCTTGAACATCGTGGTCGGTCTGGCCGGCCTGCTCGACCTTGGCTACGTGGCGTTCTACGCCATTGGCGCCTACGGCCTGGCACTCGGTTACCAGTACCTGGGCCTGGGCTTCTGGACGGTACTGCCGCTGGCGGCGATCATGGCGGGCCTGGCCGGTTGCATCCTCGGTTTCCCGGTATTGCGCCTGCACGGCGACTACCTGGCGATCGTGACCCTGGGGTTTGGTGAAATCATCCGGCTGGTCCTCAACAACTGGCTGTCGTTGACCGGTGGCCCGAACGGCATGGCTGCACCTCTGCCGACGTTCTTCGGCCTGGAGTTCGGCAAGCGCGCCAAAGATGGCGGGGTGCCTTTCCACGAGTTCTTCGGCATCGCCTACAACCCGGACGTGAAGTACTACTTCATCTATGCGGTGTTGTTCCTGGTGGTCCTGGCCGTGCTGTACATCAAGCATCGTCTGGTCAAGATGCCCGTCGGCCGTGCCTGGGAAGCCTTGCGCGAAGATGAAATCGCCTGCCGGTCCATGGGCCTGAACCACGTACTGGTCAAGCTCTCGGCTTTTACCATCGGTGCGTCGACTGCGGGTCTGGCCGGGGTGTTCTTCGCCACTTATCAAGGCTTCGTCAACCCGACCTCGTTCACCTTCTTCGAATCGGCGCTGATCCTGGCCATCGTGGTCCTGGGTGGGATGGGCTCGACCATCGGCGTGGTGATTGCAGCCTTCGTACTGACCGTTGCGCCGGAGCTGCTGCGTGGGTTCGCAGAGTACCGGGTGCTGTTGTTCGGCATCCTGATGGTGCTGATGATGATCTGGCGACCGCGCGGCCTGATCCGGATCAGCCGTACCGGTGTGACCCCGCGTAAAGGAGTAGCGCCATGAGCGAAGTCGTCCTCTCGGTCGAAAAACTGATGATGCACTTTGGCGGCATCAAGGCGTTGAGCGATGTCAGCCTCAAAGTGCACCGCAACTCGATCTTCGCCCTGATCGGCCCCAACGGCGCAGGCAAGACGACGGTGTTCAACTGCCTTACCGGCTTCTACAAGGCGTCTGGCGGCAAAATCGAGCTCAATGTGCGGGGTGAACGCACCAACGTCATCCAGCTGCTTGGGGAGTCCTTCAAACCGACCGATTTCGTGTCGCCAAAATCTTTCCTCAGCCGCATGTACTACAAGATGTTCGGCGGCACCCACCTGGTAAACCGTGCCGGCCTGGCGCGCACTTTCCAGAACATTCGCCTGTTCAAGGAAATGTCGGTGCTGGAAAACCTCCTGGTGGCCCAGCACATGTGGGTCAACCGCAATATGCTGGCCGGCATCCTGAACACCAAGGGTTACCGCAAGGCGGAAAGTGATGCCCTGGACCATGCGTTCTATTGGCTGGAGGTCGTGGACCTGGTGGATTGCGCCAACCGCCTGGCCGGCGAGTTGTCCTATGGCCAGCAACGCCGTCTGGAAATTGCCCGGGCCATGTGCACGCGGCCGCAGATCATCTGCCTCGACGAACCGGCCGCCGGCCTCAACCCTCAGGAAACCGAAGCGCTGAGCGCGATGATCCGGCTGCTGCGCGACGAGCATGATCTGACCGTGGTGCTGATCGAACACGACATGGGCATGGTAATGAGCATTTCCGACCACATTGTGGTGCTGGACCACGGCATCGTCATTGCCGAAGGCGGACCGGAAGCGATTCGCAACGATCCGAAAGTGATTGCGGCCTACCTGGGCGCTGATGAAGAGGAGTTGGTATGACTCAACCGATCCTCGAGCTAAAGGAGCTGGACGTGTTCTACGGGCCGATCCAGGCCCTGAAAAAAGTCTCGCTGCACATCAACGAAGGTGAAACCGTCAGCCTCATCGGCTCCAACGGTGCCGGCAAGTCGACCCTGCTGATGTCAATCTTCGGCCAGCCCCGTGCGGCTGACGGACAGATTATCTACCAGGGCGTCGACATCACCCATAAGTCGTCCCACTACATTGCGTCCCATGGCATTGCGCAGTCGCCGGAAGGCCGGCGGGTGTTCCCCGACATGACCGTCGAGGAAAACCTGCTGATGGGTACCATCCCGATTGGCGACAAGTACGCCAAAGAAGACATGCAGCGCATGTTCGAGCTGTTTCCGCGGCTCGAAGAGCGGCGTACCCAGCGGGCCATGACCATGTCCGGCGGCGAGCAGCAAATGCTCGCCATCGCCCGGGCGTTGATGAGCCGGCCGAAGTTGCTGCTGCTGGATGAGCCGAGCCTGGGCCTGGCGCCGATTGTGGTGAAGCAGATCTTCTCGACCTTGCGAGAGTTGGCGAGTACCGGCATGACCATTTTCCTGGTCGAGCAGAACGCCAACCATGCGTTGAAGCTGTCGGACCGGGCGTACGTGATGGTCAACGGTGAGATCCGCCTCACAGGCACCGGCAAGGAGCTGCTGGTGAACGAGGAGGTGCGTAACGCTTATCTGGGCGGGCATTGATTCATTGCCGAGATATCAACAGCCCCGACGAGCGATCGTCGGGGCTTTTTTATCTTCACTGCTGCCGGACCCTGTGGGAGCGCGCCTGCTCGCGACAGTGGAATGTCAGTCGAAAAACGTCCCGCAGGACGACCGCTATCGCGAGCAGGCTCGCTCGCGCAGGTGCAGGCTGCGCGGTATTTCGAAATTGTGGAAAACAATATTCACGAGCTCTTAAACCGCGACATAAAGCCGCTGCAAATAGTTGTTTTGTCACGGTTTTGACTTGTCCCCGTTTGCTGTGGAACTGGCTGTGAATAACGTGGGAGTAGCTGGCTGAGAGCCACGGTAATCAAGGCCTGTAGCAAGGTGGTTGTTATTTGATCAGGCATTTTTGGCGGTTGGTTGGCCGGCTTTGTCAACCATTTTGTTGGACGTTGAATGGGTCTAAATCCAAGCCGGTCACCCTGTGGATAAGTCTGTGGTTAAACTCTGGAAAGACTCGGCTGAGGGCCGTAGTTACTGGCTTGGAGCCATCGTCTATTACGCAGCTGGATCGTGCAAAATGCCATGGGCTACAACGCCCGTGGTCGAGGGTCAAGCTAAAAACTTTGCGATCTGCCCGCAAAGCCTTGTACACAGCGGCTTGCGGCTTTTTGACTTGCCCCCGTTAACTGTGGACCTGCCTGTGGATAACGTGCGCGTACATGGCTGCAAGCCAGGCAGGCCATGGCTTGGCGCTGGTTGGTCGTTTTTTGTACAGTGGCTCGATGTTGCCGGTGCCTGCAAGGCAGGGCATGCTGCCGGCTGATTATCTATTCCAATGGCTGTTCGTCAGCCGAAGCTAGGAGAACACGATGTCCGACACCCTGTTTATCACCGGCGCTACTTCCGGTTTTGGTGAAGCCTGTGCCCGTCGTTTTGCCGAGGCGGGCTGGAAACTGGTGCTGACCGGCCGTCGTGAGGAACGCCTCAACGCCCTATGTGCCGAATTGTCCGAGCAGACTGAGGTACACGGCCTTGTGCTGGATGTGCGGGATCGCCAGGCCATGGAGGACGCGATTGCCAACTTGCCGCCGTCTTTCGCCACATTGCGCGGCCTGATCAACAATGCGGGCCTGGCTTTAGGGGTCGATCCTGCGCCCAAGTGTGATCTCGATGACTGGGACACCATGGTCGACACCAACGTCAAGGGCTTGATGTACAGCACCCGCCTGCTGTTACCGCGCCTGATCGCCCACGGTCGTGGTGCTGGCATCATCAACGTGGGTTCCGTTGCCGGTAACTATCCGTATCCGGGCAGCCACGTGTATGGCGCGACCAAGGCCTTCGTCAAACAGTTCTCCCTGAGCTTGCGCTGCGACCTCCAGGGCACTGGCGTGCGCGTGAGCAACATCGAGCCGGGCATGTGCGAAAGCGAGTTTTCGCTGGTGCGTTTCGCGGGTGACCAGGAGCGCTACAACGCGACCTACGCCGGCGCCGAGGCGATTCAACCGCAGGACATCGCCGATACTATTTTCTGGGTGCTTAATGCGCCGGCGCACATCAACATCAATAGTCTTGAGCTGATGCCGGTGAGCCAGACCTGGGCTGGGTTTGCCATTCATCGTGATGGCGGCAAGGCTTGATCCTGAGTGATGGCCATCGCGAGCAAGCTTTGCTCCCACGGGAGAAAGCTTGCTCGCAGTGAAGGCTGTCACCTGCAGGAGCAAAGCTTGCTCGCGATGACGGCTGCCGGATTAGCCCAGATAGTCCGCCAGCCCGCGATAACAGGTCGCCAGATGATAGGGCGTGGTTGAAGGCATATCCTTGCGGCTCACCTGGCCCAGTTCATCACGACACTCATGCCAGCCTCCGGCATGCAGGAAGTTCTGCTGCAAGGCCAGGAGTTGACGCTGCACTGCGGCTTCGGCGTCTGGCCTCAAGGTCAGCGCACGCAGGTATTCCGCCTGGGCCCAGATGCGCTGGGTGGCGTCCCTGGCCTTGCCGTTAAGGTCGAGCATGGCCTTGACGGCGCCTGAGTGTGGATCCACCCCCGATTGTTTGGTGAAGGCGAACGCCCGCTCCAGTGAGCCGTGCAGCTGCGAGCCGCGCAGCAGCGGTGACGATTCGAGCAGGAAGTACCATTCAAACTGGTGCCCCGGTTCATACCAGTTATCCACAGCGCCCAGCGGCTTCTCCATCAGTACGCCTTGCTGCGGATCGATGAAACGTTGCTGCATGGCTGTGCATAACGTCACCAGCATGCTTTGCACAGCGTCGTCCTGACGTGCCGCCAGCGTCGCCAGGAAGGCTTCTGCCAAGTGCATCAGGGGGTTCTGCAAGGGCCCGGTTTGCAGCGATGACCAGTCGCGCTCCAGACACGCCTCGTACAGGCCGTCGCCTGTTGCGAAGCGCTGCGCAATCACCTCCAGCGCGGTATCGAGCAGGTGCCCGACTGAAGGCTCGCGCACCTTGTCCCAGTAGTGTGCACAGGCGAACAAGATGAACGCGTGGGTGTAGAGGTCTTTGCGCTGGTCCAGTGGCGCGCCCAGCGCGTCGATGCTGTAGAACCAGCCACCGTGTTCGGCGTCGTGGAAGTGTCGTTGCAGAGAACTGAACAGCTGCGCGCTGCGTTCTTCGGCGGCAGGCACCTGGCCGATCAGGCTGGAAAACACATACAGCTGCCGCGCGCACGCCATGGCCCGATAGCGCTGGGGCGGCAGTGGCGAGTGTTCGGCATCCAGTGCCTCGTAGGGCAGGGCCAGTTCAGCGTTCCAGCCGGGGCCTTGCCACAGTGGCACGATCACTTCCTGGAAATGCTGCTGCACCGAGGCGAACAGGGCGGTCAATTCTGGCTGGGAGGCGGAGCGGGAAACAGGCTGCATTGGCTGGCGTCGTCACGGCAGGGGCGATTGCGCGACATGTTAGCAGGCCTGAGAGATGCGGTGTCTGTCAGGCCGCCATCGCGGGCAAGCCCGGCTCCCACAGGACCCGGGCTGGAATCCGGTTAGGGGTGTTCACAACCCCCCTAGGGGACCCGGGCTGGAACCCCATTGTCTGTATCCACAGAACCCTGTGGGAGCCGAGCTTGCTCGCGATGAGGCCTGCCCAGGCCATACAGAACTCAGCCCGCCAGCAACCAGGCCCCGGTCGCCGCCGAGGCCGCACCTGCCAGCCTGACCAGTGGCGCCGCTGCCTGCGGCAACACTCGAACCACCGCATAACCTGCGGCATGCAATGCCGCCGTCGCCAGGACAAATCCGGCCGCGTAGGCCCATGGGCTGGACATGTCAGGCAGTTCCAGGCCATGGGCCACGCCATGAAACAGTGCAAACAAAGCCGTTGCCCCGACCGCCATGGCCAAAGGGGGACGTACCGCCAAAGCCACTGCCAGACCCAGGGCCAGCACCGACGCCGCGATCCCGCTTTCCAGCGCAGGCATACTCAAACCTTCAAAGCCCAATATCCCGCCAAGCAACATGGTGCCGACGAAAGTGCAAGGCAGTGCCCAGCGCGCGGCGCCTTGCTGCTGCGCCGCCCACAAACCCACGGCAACCATCGCCAGCAAGTGATCAAGGCCACCGATCGGGTGGCTGATACCCGCGATCCATCCATTGTCGCCATGGCCCGGGTGGGCAAAGGCGACAGCCGGTGTCAGCAGCAGCACGATGGCGCCGAGAATGCGTTTGAGTGTCATGTAGAGCTTCCTTGTTGAAAATGTGAAAGGGTCAGGCCGCGGTCAGCAGGCCCTGACGCTCGATGAAAGCGATGATTTCTTCCAGGCCCTGGCCGGTTTTCTGGTTGCTGAAGACGAACGGCTTGCCGTTACGCATGCGTGTGGTATCGCTGTCCATCAACGTCAAGGACGCGCCTACCAATGGCGCGAGATCGATCTTGTTGATCACCAGCAAGTCGGACTTACAGATCCCCGGCCCGCCCTTGCGTGGCAGCTTGTCGCCGGCCGATACGTCGATCACGTAGATGGTCAGGTCGGACAGCTCGGGGCTGAAGGTTGCCGAAAGGTTGTCGCCGCCGGACTCCACCAGGATCAGATCCAGCCCCGGGAAACGCCGGTTCAACTGATCCACCGCCTCAAGATTGATCGAAGCGTCCTCGCGGATTGCGGTGTGCGGGCAGCCGCCGGTTTCCACGCCAATGATGCGTCCCGGGGCCAAGGCTTCGTTGCGCACCAGGAAATCGGCGTCTTCGCGGGTATAGATATCGTTGGTCACCACTGCGAGGTTGTAGCGATCACGCAGGGCCAGGCACAGGGCCAGGGTCAGGGCTGTTTTGCCGGAGCCGACCGGGCCGCCGATCCCTACGCGCAAGGGTTGTGTATTCATGTGATTCTCCTAGGAACGGAATAGACGGCTGTACTGGCGCTCGTGGGCCATACACGCCAGGGACAGGCCGAAAGCGGCGCTGCCATAGTGTTCAGGGGTAATACGCGTGGCGTTTTGCTGGCCCTGCTGCAGAAGGGGCAGCAATTGGCTGGTAAGCCGCTGGGCGGCCTGCTGGCCAAGGGGCAGGGTTTTCATCAACACCGCCAATTGGTTTTCCAGCCAGCTCCACAGCCAGGCGGCCAAAGCGTCCTGCGGGCTGATCTGCCAGGCGCGAGCGGCCAGGGCCCAGCCCAGGGCCAGGTGGGGTTCCGGGCGCTGTGCAAGAAAGGCCCGTGCCGGTGGATCAAGCTCGGGCAAGCCATTGAGCAACTGCTGCAGGGAATAACCCATCTGCCGACTTTCCTGATGCAACTCGCGGGTTTCGCGGCTGGCGCGGTGTTCCTCGCAGCGTTGCAGCAATTCGCCCCAGTTGTCGGCGGCGGCCGCCTCGCAATGGGCCAGTAGCAGCGGCGCTTCAAAACGAGCCAGGTTGAGCAGCAACTGGTCGCTGATCCATTGGCGGGCGGTGTCCGGGTCATGGACCCGGCCATTGTCCACCGCCATTTCCAGTCCCTGGGAATAGCTGTAGCCGCCAATCGGCAATTGCGGACTGGCCAGGCGCAGCAGCGCCCAGGCCGGATTCATAAACGCACGCCGAACTGGTGCAGTTTCGGCGGGTAGTTGAAATCTTCATCGCCGTGGCGCGAGTGGTGATGGCCGCCGCCGTAAGCACCGTGTTCCGGCTGGAACGGCGCTTCGATGTTTTCGACCTTGGCATCCAGCTGTTCAAGCATGGCCTTGAGCACGTAATCATCGAGCAGGCGCAGCCAACCGTCGCCGACTTGCAGCGCAACGTGGCGATTGCCGAGGTGATAGGCCGCACGGGTCAGTTCGAAGGCGTTGGCGCAGGTGACGTGCAGCAGTTGTTCGGGACGGGCGCACACGCGCACGACGCGGCCGTCCTCAGCCTGCAGGCATTCGCCGTCATACAGCGGCGGCTGACCGCGTTCCAAAAACAACCCGACGTCTTCCTGTTCGGCACTGAAACAGCGCAAACGGCTTTTGCTCCGGGCTTCGAAGGTCAGGTGTAACTCGGCGGCCCAGACGGGTTGAGGGTCGATCCTGCGATGAATCACCAGCATCGGAAAGCTTCCAGCAATGAACGATAGTCATGCTAGAGCAAGGGGCTTGCCAGATCGGCGGCGTGTAGGAAATAGCTGTCGGAAGCGTAGTAAATATCTTAACTGCTCGACTGTTTTGCCTGATGTTGGTGCGCTGCATTTTGGTGCTGCACCATGTTGTGGCGAATTGCCTAAGTCACCTATTCGGTGCTGCCAAGTCCTTGCCAGTGCTTGAGGCCGATAAAGATGAAACGCAATTGCTGGGTAATTTTTGCCTGCGGCGTTAGGTGATCAGGCAGGGCTTGGGCCGGCGGGTCGATGATGTCCGGCAAAGTGGCAAATACGCTTTTGACGATCAGGTCGGCCATGACATTCAGGCCGGCGAGGTCCAGATGCTGCAGTTTTGGCATCAGGGACAGATCTGACGCAAGGTCTGAGCTGATGTCCTCACGCAAACGGCCAATGGCCTGGCGAACCGGTAGCGAACCGCCATACTGCTCGCGCGCCAGAAACAGGAATTGCGAGCGATTGGCTGAAACTACGTCGAGAAATATGCGCACCGACGCATCGATAATGCCGCCCATGACAAACTCATTGTGGCGCACCAAGCGGATGGTTTCGCGGAAGGTCTGGCCGACTTCGCTGACCAGTACCAGGCCCAATTCATCCATGTCGGCGAAATGTCGATAAAACCCGGTAGGCACAATGCCGGCGGTCTTGGCCACTTCGCGCAGGCTCAGGCTGCCGAATCCGCGGCCGCATTCCATCAGGTGGCGGGCAGCGTCCATCAAGGCACTACGGGTTTGTTGTTTCTGTTCGGCGCGGGGCAGCATCGGCAGGGTGATTTCTGGACAGGGACAGCGACGCACTCTAGCAAATCGGCTTTGCCTGCGTCGAACGACTATCGAGGGGTAAAGCGGGGGATTTGCTACTTTCAGAAAGTCAAAAGCCCAATCGACAGACTGGGCTTTTTTTCAGGGCCGCCATGGGCTCAGCTCAAGGCGCTGTTGCGTTCGATTACACGGTCACCACCACCTTCGGCAAGCGTCTGGCCTTGTGGGGTACGATCGGAACCGTCGGCAGCCAGGGTTTGACCTTGTGGAGTGCGATCGGAACCGTCAGCAGCCAGGGTTTGACCTTGTGGAGTGCGATCGGAACCGTCAGCAGCCAGGGTTTGACCTTGTGGCGTACGATCGGAACCGTCAGCAGCCAGGGTTTGGCCTTGTGGCGTACGATCCGAACCATCAGCAGCCAGGGTCTGGCCTTGTGGAGTGCGGTCCGAGCCGTCCTGGGTGATCAGGCCTTTTTCTTTCAAACGATCGTTACCGCCTTCAGCCAGGGTCTGGCCTTGTGGAGTGCGATCCGAACCGTCGGCAGCGATGGTTTGGCTGAATACCGAGCGGCTGTCTTTGACTTGTGGGGTAGCCTGGTCAGCAGCTGGCAGAGCGAAAGCGGTGCTGGCTAGCATGGAAAGGGTAAGGCTTAGCAGTAATTGGCGTTTCATGATGGGTTGCTCCTTGGGGGGGCGATAAAGTGGGTACGAGGTCAATGCTACTCTCGATAAGTCGATATAAAAGTTCATAAACGCAATGGTAATAATCAACGGAATTGATTGTTCTGCGAAATGGCTCTAGACCGGGCGTTTCCGGCGGGTGTTTTCGCACCGGGGTGGGTATTTTCGACTCACACGTGCGACGTAAAAGTGCGGTGTCGGTAACGCCTTATCGAGTGGGCAGTCTGTCCCGGGACGATTATTTGAGGATTAATCGGGATTTCGGTTAAACCTGCGGGCCATTTTTCAGTCGTAGATCTCATGACAGGCCGGTTCTGGCCTGCATTTCAAAACGTGCGTCGCGGTCAGGGCGCTCAGTCGTATCAAGGAGCCCTGTGCAATGACGCGCACTCGAAAAGTAATTGCCTGGACCCTCGCCAGCTTGTTAGTCCTGCTGGCGGTGCTGGTTTTGATCATCGTGTTCTTCGATTGGAACCGCATTAAACCCCCGCTCAATGCCAAGGTGTCCGAGGAGTTGCACCGTCCGTTCGCCATCAACGGCAACCTGGCTGTGGTCTGGCAGCGCGAGCCCGAGGAAGGCGGCTGGCGCGCGTGGGTGCCCTGGCCGCATGTGGTGGCCGAGGACCTGAGCCTGGGCAACCCCGAGTGGTCGAAGCAGCCCCAGATGGTCACGCTCAAGCGCGTGGAGTTGCGCATTTCGCCCCTGGCCTTGCTGGCGCAGCGTGTGGTCATCCCGAGAATTGACCTGACCGGGCCCAATGCCGATCTGCAGCGCCTGGCCGACGGTCGTGCGAACTGGACGTTCCAGTTCGATCCCAAGGATCCCGATGCCGAACCGTCCAGTTGGGTGGTGGACATTGGCGCCATTGGTTTCGACAAGGGCCACGTTACCCTCGATGACCAGAGCCTGAAAACCCAACTTGATGTGCTGATCGACCCACTTGGCAAGCCAATCCCGTTCAGCGATATCGTCGGCGAAAAGGCGGCAAAGACTGCGCAGGACAAGGGCGCTGCGCCGCAGGATTACGCGTTTGGTATCAAGGTAAAGGGTCAATATCACCAGCAAAAGCTCAACGGCGAAGGCAAGATCGGCGGCTTGCTGGCGTTGCAGGACTCAGACAGACCGTTTCCACTGCAGGCCAAGGTCAATATTGCCGACACCCGGGTGGAACTCGCCGGCACCCTGACCGATCCGCTTAACCTTGGCGCACTGGATCTACGCCTGAAGCTGGCGGGCGCGAGCCTGGGCAACCTGTATCCACTGACGGGCGTCACACTTCCGGACACCCCGCCTTATGCTACGGACGGCCATTTGATCGCCAAGCTGCATGAGCCTGGCGGTGCGCTGTTCCGCTATGAAGAATTCAACGGCAAGATTGGCGAAAGCGATATTCACGGCAGCCTGGCCTACCTGGCCGGTAAGCCACGACCCAAACTCAGCGGCGCACTGGTTTCCAACCAATTGCTGTTTGCCGACCTCGCGCCGCTGATTGGTGCGGATTCCAACGCCAAACAGAAAGCACGTGGTGGCGAAAGCAAGCAGCCGACCGACAAGGTGCTGCCAGTCGAGGAGTTCAAGACTGAACGCTGGCGCGACATGGACGCGGATGTCGAATTCACCGGCAAGCGCATCGTCCACAGCGAAAAAATGCCTTTTAACGACCTCTATACCCACCTGGTGCTTACCGACGGAGTGCTCAGCCTGGAACCCCTGCGTTTCGGCGTGGCGGGCGGCAAGCTGGATGCGCAGATTCGCCTGAACGGCCGTACCGAGCCCCTGGAGGGCCAGGCAAAGCTGACCGCGCGGGGCTTCAAGCTCAAGGAGCTGTTCCCGACCTTCGAACCGATGAAAACCAGTTTCGGCGAGCTTAATGGCGATGCCGACATCACCGGGCGGGGCAATTCGGTCGCCAAACTCCTCGCGACCTCCAACGGCAATCTGAAGATGCTGATCAACGATGGTGCGATCAGTCGTGAGCTGATGGAACTGGCCGGGTTGAATGTGGGTAACTATGTAGTCGGCAAGATCTTTGGCGACAAAGAGGTGAAGATCAACTGCGCGGCTGCCGACTTCGATATCAAGACGGGCCTGGCGACGACGCGCCTGTTTGTATTTGATACCGAGAACGCGATCATCTATATCGATGGCACGGCAAACATGGCGACCGAGCAACTGGACCTGGCGATTACCCCGGAATCCAAGGGCTGGCGCTTGATTTCCCTGCGATCTCCCCTTTACGTGCGGGGCAAGTTCATCAAGCCGGATGCGGGTGTGAAGGCGGTACCGCTGTTATTGCGTGGTGCCGGCATGGTTGCCCTGGGTGTGATAGCGGCGCCTGCCGCCGGCTTGCTGGCACTGATTGCACCTAGCGGGGGTGAGCCGAATCAGTGCGCGCCGTTGCTTGAGCAGATGAAGGCGGGCAAGGCGCCGAAAACTGTAAAGAACTAGGCTGGTGTTGAGGAAGGGCGAGCCTTATCGTCGCTTGGGGGCGATAAGGCTCGTGGGGTTAGAGGTCCTTCAAAATATCGGCCATGTCATCCGCGTGCTCTTCTTCCTGAGCCAGGATGTCTTCGAAAATACGCCGGGTAGTCGGGTCTTTCTCTCCGATGTATTGAATGATTTCCCTGTAGCTATCTATCGCAATTCGCTCGGCCACCAGGTCTTCATAGACCATCTCTTTCAGTGAGTTGCCAGCGACGTATTGCGCATGAGAATTGCGGGACAGCGTGTCAGGGTTGAATTCCGGTTCGCCACCCAGTTGCACAATGCGCTCGGCAAGCCTGTCGGCGTGCTGGCCTTCCTGTTTGGCGTGTTCGAGGAACTCCTCGGCCGCAACGTGGGCTTTCAAGCCGTTGGCCATGAAGTAGTGGCGCTTGTAACGCAACACGCACACCAGTTCAGTGGCCAGCGACTCATTGAGCAGGCGCAGCACTTCGTCGAGGTTGGCGCTGTAGCTTTCGGTCACCGCACCGTTTTCGACGTTCTGCCGGGCGCGGGCGCGCAGGGTGGTTACATCAGACAAATGCATGTCGCTCATCTCGTTCTCCTGGAGGCTAATCCGGTTGGCGTCACGGCTCTGGGGGACGTGATCGCTACTTAAAGTGTGAGTAATGAGTGCGGTGAAAAGTTTTACGGGATTGTCGGCTGTCCGTCCGATGCGCTCTGACGTGGCATCAGGCCCGACAGTCGCACTTCGTCCTGTCGCCACGAAAAGGGCGGTGCGCACCGATGGGTGCCGCTTGCTTACTGCCAGGTCTCGGTCGTCGAGTTGTCATCTGTTGCAGTGATGCTTGGCTGAGGTCTTGCATCGCGCTTGCCCTACCTGTCCCTCACAAGGAAGTCCGCCCATGTCGCAAGATTCAGCCCCGCGCTATCCATTGGTGCTGGTCCCGGGAATGCTCGGGTT
Organism: Pseudomonas sp. HY13-MNA-CIBAN-0226; assembly: GCF_040310305.1. Lineage (NCBI taxonomy): Bacteria > Pseudomonadati > Pseudomonadota > Gammaproteobacteria > Pseudomonadales > Pseudomonadaceae > Pseudomonas > Pseudomonas sp. HY13-MNA-CIBAN-0226. The sequence goes on along the minus strand of NZ_JBEOPS010000007.1, from coordinate 109,770 downwards.
TGTGCGGTTGCTGCTTTATCCCTACTGGTACGGGATCATCTCGGCGTTGCGCCGCGGTGGTGCAACCGTGTTCGCGGTGCAGGTCTCTCCCCTCAATTCCAGCGAAGTTCGTGGTGAACAGTTGCTGGCGCGGATCGACGAGATTCTGCGGGAAACAGGGGCAGAGAAGGTCAACCTGATCGGCCACAGCCAGGGCTCGCTGACCGCGCGCTATGCCGCTGCCATGCGTCCCGACCGGGTGGCGTCGGTGACTTCGGTGGCGGGGCCCAATCATGGCTCTGAACTGGCGGACTACCTGGAAAATCACTATCCGGCGCAGAGCGCCAAGGGGCGAGTGCTCAGCGTGTTGCTGCGGTTGATTGGTGCCGTGATGAGCCTGCTTGAAACGGGCTATCGCGGGCCGAAGTTGCCGGTCGATATCCCGGCTTCCCACCAGTCGCTGACCACGGAGGGTGTGGCGCTGTTCAATCAACGGTATCCCCAGGGCTTGCCGCTGACTTGGGGTGGCCAGGGCCCGGAACTGGTGAATGGGGTGCGGTACTACTCGTGGTCGGGCACCCTGCAACCGGGCAAGACCGATCGTGGGCGCAATCTGATTGACGGGACGAACCGCAGCTGCCGGTTATTCGCCAGGACCTTCGTCCGTGAAGCCGGGCATTGCGACGGCATGGTCGGACGCTACAGCTCGCACCTGGGCACGGTGATTGGCGACAACTATCCGCTGGATCACTTTGACATCGTCAATCAGTCGCTGGGACTGGTGGGCAAGGGCGCCGAACCGATCCGCCTGTTCGTCGAACATGCGGCGCGGCTGAAAGCGGCGGGCTTGTAAGACCAAGATCAAAAGATCGTCCGAAGGCTGCGATCTTTTTCCATCAGGCAACGCTGATTTTTCGCCCCAAAACAGTCGTCCAGCGCTCCGAGAGAATCACCCCACCCAACGTTAAAACCCCACCCACCAAGTGATACAGCGCCAACTGCTCATGCAGCACCACGGCGGCAATCAGCGCGGTAATCAACGGCAGCAAATTGAAAAACAAGGTGGTCCGGCTCGGCCCCAGGCGTACTACGGCCTGCATCCAGGCCAAAGGGGCCAGCATCGAAGCCAGCAGGCAGGCGTACAGCACCAGCGGGATATTCTGCAGCGTCGGGCCGATTTTCGGCGAGGCAATAAACAGCGGCAACAACACGACTATCGCCACCAGCACCTGCAAATACAGCAGCACCAGCGGCGGCAAGCGCAGTTGCCATTTCTTCAGCAGCGTGCTGTAGATCGCGTAAGCCAGGGTGGCCACCAGCATCATTGCATCACCCAGGTTCACTCCGTGCTCCAGCAATACCCCGAGACTGCCGGAGGACACCACGACCAGCACGCCGGCAAACGACAGCACGGCACCGGCCAGCGCCCCCGCAGTCAGGCGCTGGCCCAGGCTGGCGATCGCCATGGCCAGCGACATCAACGGCATCAGCGACAGGATGATCCCCATGTTGGTAGCCGACGTCAGCGTGGCGGCGAAATACGCCAGGCTCTGATAAACAGCCATGCCCAGCACCCCGAGCACGAAAATTCGCCCCAGGTTCGGACGGATCAGCGGCCAGTGGGCGATGACCGGTTTAAGCATGAATGGAGTGAACAGGACACCGGCCAGCAGCCAGCGGTAGAAACCGATCTCGGCCGGAAATATCGCCCCTACGGCGAGTTTGTTGATAACGGTGTTGCCCGCCCAGATAAAGATCGCGAGCAGGGGGTAAGCGTATTGCATCAGGAACAACCAGAACATTAATGAGGGGGGATTATCCCCGCCTGCGCAGCGCATATCCATGCCGTCGGGCCTGGGGCGCAAAATGGCCGCCACAACGTGAAAGCAGGAAGGTGTAACAGGTGTTGTCTACACTCCAGCACAAGGCCGCGTTCCTCCCTGCGGCGACCAGGAGAAAACTCCATGAAGATGTTGCGTGCCCCCGTATTGATGATCGGCTTGCTGCTCTGCTCTCAGGGTTTCGCGGCTACGGCCCAACAGAACAAAATGACCACTTGCAACGCCGACGCTACGGCCAAGAGCTTGAAGGGGGATGAGCGCAAGGCCTTCATGAGCACCTGCCTGAAGGCGGCGCCGGCGGCCAACGATGACGGCAAGGCGCTGACCCCGCAGCAGGAAAAGATGAAAACCTGCAACGCCACGGCGGCCACCCAGGCGCTCAAAGGCGATGCGCGCAAGGCCTTCATGAGCGAGTGCCTGAAGAAAAAATAATGCGCTGTGGGTGATGGCCTCGTCGCGGGCAGGTCTTGTTCCCGCAGGAGCTCTGCGTGTTCGCCGGATTTGCAGACACTGGAGATCGCAGTCGGAGCCGGCGGTGCGACGTTCGACTTGCCCGCGCCGAGGCCCGCAGGCCCCACACAGCCCCGACAAAAGTCTCCCCCACATTTCCTAGTGCTGGGTTCGGAACGCTGGCAGACTGCCAATCCTTTTTACGCCGTTCGTTTTGAGGCTGTATGCCAACGTTTTCTCAACGCCAAGTCTTGCTGGTCATCAGTTGGGTCATCATCTTTGGTGGCTTGCTGTTGGTGATTCCCCTGCGCCTGCTGCCAAGCCTGCTGGCCGGGTTACTGGTGTTTGAACTGGTTAACATGTTGACCCCGCAGCTGCAGCGGCTGATCGAAGGTCGACGCGCCCGCTGGTTGGCGGTGGCGTTGCTGGGCACGCTGGTGGTCAGTGTGCTGGCATTGATTTTTGCCGGTGCGATCAGCTTCCTGTTGCACGAGGCGGAGAACCCCGGTGCCTCTCTCGACAAGTTCATGGGCGTGATCGATCGCGCCCGCGGGCAGTTGCCGCCGTTCATCGATGTCTATTTGCCGGCCAGTGCTGCCGAATTCCGCGTGGCAATCGGCGAGTGGATGAGCAAACACCTGAGCGATTTGCAGCTGGTTGGCAAGGATGCGGCGCACATGTTCGTGACGCTGCTTATCGGTATGGTGCTGGGCGCGATCATCGCCCTGCAGCGGATTCCGGACCTGACCAAACGCAAGCCGCTGGCTGCCGCGCTGTTTGATCGGCTGCACCTGCTGGTGCAGGCATTCCGCAATATCGTCTTCGCGCAGATCAAGATTTCCCTGCTAAACACCTTCTTCACCGGAATCTTCCTGGCGGTGGTGCTGCCAATGTTCGGCATCAAGCTGCCATTGACCAAGACCCTGATCGTCCTGACCTTCCTGCTGGGCTTGTTGCCGGTGATTGGCAACCTGATGTCCAACACCCTGATCACCATCGTCGGCTTGTCACTGTCGATCTGGGTGGCATTGGCGGCGCTGGGTTACCTGATCGTTATCCACAAGCTCGAATACTTCCTCAACGCCCGCATCGTCGGTGGGCAGATCAGCGCCAAGTCGTGGGAGTTGCTCTTGGCGATGCTGGTGTTCGAGGCCGCATTCGGCCTGCCGGGGGTGGTGGCGGGGCCGATTTACTACGCGTATCTGAAGAGTGAGTTGAAGCAGGTGGGGATGGTTTGACCAGGTAGGGATGTGTTGCCTGATCTGACGCCATCGCGCACAAGTCCGCTCCCACAGGTTTCAGGTAAGGCACAAAACCTGTGGGAGGGTGGCTTGCCCGCGATGCAGGCGACTCGGTTTTTGATCAGTCCATGCTGCCGTAACGCTTGCTGGCCTCAATCGCCAACCCGCTACCAATGCTGCCAAAGATATTCCCTTCGACGTGCCGGGCATTGGGCAGCATGTCCGAGACGCTGGTGCGCAACGCCGGGATCCCGCTAGAACCCCCGGTAAAGAACACCGTATCCACTTGATCAACCCGCACGTTGGCGTCGTTGAGCATCTGGGTCACGCTGTTGCGCACGCGTTCCAGCAGCGCTTCGATGGCTGATTCGAACAGCGCCCGGGTCAATTCCACGCTCAAACCCGGCTCAATGCGGTCCAGCGGAACATGACGGTGCTCGGCATGGGTCAGCTGGATCTTGGTTTCTTCCACTTCCATGGCCAGCCAGTGCCCGGCGCGCTGGTCGATCAACTTGAACAGGCGGTCAATGCCGCCGGTGTCCTCGATGTCATAGCGCATGCTGCCCAGGGCCAGGGTGGACTTCTGCGAGTACACCGAGTTGATGGTGTGCCAGGTCGCCAGGTTCATGTGGTGGCTGGTGGGCATGTACGCGCCGCTCTTCATCCGGCTGCCGTAGCCGAACAGCGGCATCAGGCCTTGCAGGCTGAGCTGCTTGTCGAAATCGGTACCGCCGATGTGCACGCCGCCGGTGGCGAGAATGTCATCGTGGCGGTTGTCGTTGTGGCGACGGTCGGGCGACAGGCGCACCAGCGAGAAGTCCGAGGTACCACCGCCGATGTCGACGATCAGCACCAGCTCTTCTTTCTCGATGGTCGACTCATAGTCGAACGCGGCGGCAATCGGCTCGTACTGGAACGACACATCCTTGAAGCCAATGGCCCGGGCCACGTCGACCAGGGTGTTTTCAGCTTCCTGGTCGGCCATTTCATCGTCATCGACGAAGAACACCGGACGGCCCAGCACCACTTCCTCGAACTCCCGGCCTGCGGCGGTTTCGGCACGCTTTTTCAACTGGCCGATAAACAGCCCGAGCAGGTCCTTGAACGGCATCGCGGTGCCGAGGACGCTGGTGTCGTGCTTGATCAGTTTGGAGCCCAGCAGGCTCTTGAGCGAGCGCATCAGCCGGCCTTCGTAGCCTTCCAGGTACTCGTGCAGGGCCAGGCGGCCGTACACCGGGCGGCGTTCTTCCATATTGAAGAAGACCACCGATGGCAGGGTGATCTTGTCGTCCTCCAGCGCGATCAGCGTTTCCATGCCGGGCCGAATCCAGCCGACGGTGGAGTTGGACGTGCCAAAGTCGATACCACAGGCACGAGCTGGAGATGCGTTTTTCATGTCTTTCGAGTTCCGGTTAAAAAACGGCCGCGCAGTGTATGTCACTGCGGCACAGATTCGAAGGCCGACTATCCGCTAAATCGAAGCGAATAGCGTCTTGAAAGACTATCCTTTGCCCCAAACTTGTCTGCATCGAGCCTGCGGCGCATGCTGCGGGTGGCAGAACGAATTTGATAACGGATGGTGATCCTTAGATGGACTTCAAAGACTATTACAAGATTCTCGGTGTGGAGCCGACAGCTGACGATAAGGCCATCAAGGCGGCCTATCGCAAGCTGGCGCGCAAATATCACCCCGATGTCAGTAAGGAAAAGGACGCCGAGGCCAAATTCAAAGACGCCTCGGAGGCCTATGAAGCGCTGAAAAGCGCCGACAAACGCGCCGAATATGATGACTTGCGCAAGTACGGCCAGCATGGCCAGCCATTCCAGGGCCCGCCAGGTTGGCAGGGGCGTGGGGATGGCGGCTTTGGAGGTGGTCAGGACACGGGCGATTTTTCGGACTTCTTCAGTTCGATCTTCGGCAACCGTGGTCCCGGTTTTGGTGGTGCACAGCCGGGCCGCAGTGCCGGGCGTCGAGGGCAAGACGTGGAAATGGAATTACCGGTTTTTCTGGAAGAGACCCTCTCGAACGAATCGAAGAAGGTCAGTTTCCAGGTGCCGCAGTACAACGCTGCCGGCCAGCACGTCAGTAACACCAGCAAGAGCCTGAACGTGAAGATCCCGGCCGGCGTGACCGACGGCGAGCGCATCCGGCTCAAGGGCCAGGGCGCACCGGGTGTGGGTGGCGGCGCCAATGGCGACCTGTACCTGATCATCCGTTTCGCCCCGCACCCCAAGTACGATGTCGAGGGCGAAAACCTGATCATCACGTTGCCCCTGGCCCCGTGGGAGTTGGCGCTGGGCACCGAGGTCGCAGTGCCGACCCTCACCGGCAAGATCAATCTCAAGGTCCCGGCAGGCAGCCAGAACGGCCAGCGCATGCGCGCCAAGGGCCACGGCCTGCTGAACAAGGCCGGCGAACGCGGCTACCTGTATATCCAGCTCAAGGCCGTGATGCCCAAAGCCGCCAGCGACGAGGTCAAGGCGCTGTGGCAGGAACTGGCAGAGAAAGCTGCGTTCAACCCAAGAGAGAACTTCTGAGTCAACAGACGGAGTAGCCCATCATGAGCAACCCCCTGATCGTTCATCTGGACCTGGCCGAATTCTGCGAAGCGACCGACTTATCGGACGTCTACGTGATCGAGATCGTCGAGCACGGCATCCTCGAACCTCAGGGCTCGGTGCCCAAGGATTGGCGATTCAACGACTACGAACTGGCCCTGGCCAAACGCGCCGCCAAGCTGCGGCGCGATCTGGAGCTGGGATGGGAAGGGGTTGCCCTGGCGCTGGAGTTGCTGGAGGAGGTGCAGCAGCTTCGGGCGGAAAACCGGATGTTGAAGCAGCGGTTGGGGCGGTTGGTGGTTGAGTAGGTAGCCGGCTTGGGCACAGGGACGCTTGAGGGCATCCCGTTCTGGCGTAACGCTGGCAAGCCCTCAAATGTTGCGGGGCAACACTACCGTGAACAGCGTGCCGTCAGTTTCGTTGGAACTCACCTCGATCGTACCGGAATGGGCTTGAACCACTTCATTGACGATAAAAAGCCCCAAACCAAGGCTGGTGGACGGCTGGCCCAGTTCTTCGTCGGCGCTGCGTACCAGTGGGTCGAAGATGGTGCCGATGGCCTCTTCAGAAATCGGTTTGCCGAAGTTATGCACCGTCAGGCACACCGCCTCGGGTTCGCCGGCCAGGGTGATGGTGACATCCCGTTTGTTCAGGCCGTGTTGCAGGGCGTTGCCGATCAGGTTCTGCAACAGTTGATCAAGCCGTCCGCGATCCCAGTTGCCCTGGGTGTTGCCCGAGATGACCAGTTTCGGGTCGCACTCCGGGTTGCCGGCGCACGCCTCGCCAATGGCCGCGTGGGCGGCATCGGCCAGGTCCATCGGCGCAGGTTCGATCGGCAGGCTCTTGCCCAGGCGGCTGCGTACCAGTTCGAGCAGATCGCTGACCATCACGGCCATGTGCCGGGCGCCACGCTTGATGTTGTGGGCGCAGGCCAGGGCATCGCCCTCAAGCTTGACCTTGCGCAGTAACAATTCCGTGGACATGCTCACCGCCTGCAAGGGCGCGCGCAGGTCATGGCCAAGTATCGCCAGGAAGATGTCCCTGGAGCGGTCGACCTGTTCGGCGTAGGCGGCCGTGGACTCCGCCAGGGCTTCGTCAATGGCTTCGTTGAAACGGATCATGTCCTGGAAGTAGGCGAGGTCCGGTGAGTCCAGGCTCCCGACCCACAGCCGGATCACGCAGGCGCGCAGGTGACGGAATTCGCTGGTCATCTGCACCAGGTCAAAACCCACCGTGTGCCGCAGCTCACCGTGGCTGGCTCCGGCCTCATCCAGGCTTGGGGTTTTCTCGGGTCCCTCGCCTTTGGCCTTGGCCATTTGCTCGCTGGCACTTTGTGCGGTGGTCATATCCCGCGCTGCGGCCAGCAGGATGACCCGGGCATGGTCGCGCAAAGCGACGCTGTCCATGTGCTCGGCAGCGGGGGTGATGGTGCTGGCGAACTGCTCCCATTCATCGACGATACGGTCTACGTGTTGCCTGATGAATTCGGGTAGGCGCATGGCCAGATTCCTGAGGGAGAAGTCTGGCGCATCTTAGCCCCTTTGGCGGGCACTAAAAACTACCATTACGCGGCGAGAGCCTCGATCAGGAAATGTTCTGCGGTCACTGCAGCGGTTGGAGATCCTTTTCACCTTTAAAACGGCCACCTGATCGGCCGTTGCTGCAGGCAGGAACCTGGCATGCCGGATTCCTGCCTGCTCAACGTGGGGTCAGAACAGGAAATAGCGCTGCGCCATCGGCAGCACATCCGCTGGTTCACACCACAGCAACACACCGTCGGCCTTGACTTGATAGGTCTGCGGATCGACGTCGATGGTCGGCAGATAATCATTGTGGATCAGGTCGGTTTTCTGCACCTCACGGCAGCCTTTGACCACGGCGATTTTCTTCTTCAAGCCAAGCGCCTCGGGTAGGCCGGCGTCGTGCGCTGCCTGGCTGATAAAAGTCAGGCTGGTGGCGTGCAGCGAGCCGCCATAGCTGGCGAACATCGGGCGGTAGTGCACCGGTTGCGGTGTGGGTATCGATGCATTGGCGTCGCCCATCAGGCTGGCCGCGATCGCACCGCCTTTGAGGATCAGCGTCGGCTTGACCCCGAAAAAAGCTGGCCGCCAGAGCACCAGGTCGGCCCATTTACCCACTTCGATCGAGCCCACTTCATGGCTGACGCCGTGAGTGATCGCCGGGTTGATGGTGTACTTGGCGATGTAGCGCTTGGCGCGGAAGTTATCGTTGCCGGGACCATCCCCGGGCAGCGCGCCGCGTTGCTTTTTCATCTTGTCGGCGGTCTGCCAGGTTCGGGTGATCACTTCACCGACTCGCCCCATGGCCTGGCTGTCGGAGCTGATCATCGAGAACGCTCCGAGGTCGTGGAGGATGTCTTCGGCGGCAATGGTTTCGCGGCGGATGCGGCTTTCGGCGAAGGCCACGTCTTCGGCGATGCCGGGGTCCAGGTGGTGGCAGACCATCAGCATGTCCAGGTGTTCGTCGATGGTGTTGCGGGTGAACGGCCGGGTCGGGTTGGTCGAGCTAGGCAACACGTTGGCAAAGCCGCAGGCCTTGATGATGTCTGGTGCGTGACCGCCACCCGCGCCTTCGGTGTGGTAGGTGTGGATAGTGCGCCCCTTGAACGCGGCAAGTGTGGTTTCGACGAAGCCCGACTCGTTGAGCGTGTCGGTATGGATCGCCACCTGCACGTCGTACTGGTCGGCGACGTTCAGGCAGTTGTCGATGCTCGCCGGCGTGGTGCCCCAGTCTTCATGCAGCTTGAGGCCGATGGCGCCGGCCTTGACCTGTTCGATCAGCGGCTCCGGCAGGCTGGCGTTGCCCTTGCCGGTGAGGCCGATGTTCATCGGGAACGCGTCCGCTGCCTGAAGCATCCGTGCCAGGTGCCACGGCCCGGAGGTGCAGGTGGTGGCGTTGGTGCCGGTGGCCGGGCCAGTGCCACCGCCGATCATGGTGGTAACGCCACTCATCAACGCCTCTTCGATCTGCTGCGGGCAGATGAAGTGGATGTGGGTGTCGATGCCGCCCGCGGTGAGGATCATGCCTTCGCCGGCGATGATTTCGGTGCTGGCGCCGATGGCGATGGTCACGTCGGGTTGCACGTCCGGGTTGCCCGCTTTGCCGATGCCGGCGATGCGTCCATCCTTGAGGCCGACATCGGCTTTGACGATGCCCCAATGGTCGATGATCAGTGCATTGGTAATCACAGTGTCGGCGACTTCAGCGGCCAAGAGCTGGCTCTGGCCCTGCCCGTCGCGGATGACTTTGCCGCCGCCGAACTTTACTTCTTCGCCGTAGGTGGTGAAGTCTTTTTCCACTTCAATCCACAGTTCGGTGTCCGCCAGGCGGACCTTGTCACCAACGGTGGGGCCGAACATGTCGGCGTAGGCTTGTTTGGAAATTTTCATGCGCATGCCTTGGGGTTCAATTGTGTTTTAGGCTCACCTGTGGGAGCAAGGCTTGCCCGCGATGGGGCCATTGCAAGCACCGCATTGCTCAAAGGTCACCCATGATCCGCCCGGCAAACCCGAACACCCGGCGATTTCCCGCCAGGTCGACCAGCTCGACCTCCCGACTCTGCCCCGGTTCGAAACGCACGGCAGTGCCGGCAGGGATGTTCAGGCGCATGCCGCGACTGGCCGCACGGTCGAAGGTGAGCGCGTCGTTGGTTTCAAAAAAATGGTAATGCGAGCCAACCTGAATTGGCCGGTCGCCGCTATTGGCCACTTTCAGGCTGATCGTGCGGCGGCCTGTGTTGAGTTCGATGTCGCCGGGCTGGATCTGGTATTCACCGGGAATCATCAATGGGCTCCTTGCAGAATCTTGTAGTAGAGGGCGGTCGGCTTGTACTGGCCGCTCGGGTCGCAGGCGTAGTCGGGGATCTGGCCGGCACGGGTGTAGCCCAGCGCCTTGTAGAAGTCTTCGGCCGGTGAGCCGGCCTCGGTGTCGAGGTACAGCATGCCGCGCTTGTGCTGCAGCGCGGCGGTCTCCAGGGCGGTCATCAACTGTTGCCCCAGGCCACGACGTCGCGCGTGCTCGCGCACCAGCAGTTTTTGCACTTCGGCACGGTTCAGGCCATTGGCTTTCTGGCACAGGGTCAGCTGTACGCTGGCTTGCACCTGTTCGTCCTTGACCACCACCCAGAGCAGTACATTGCCCTTGTTCAGGTTGTCCTGGACTTCGTCGAAATAGGCGCGGGCCTGCACCGCGTCCAGGTTCGCCATGAATCCGACACTGGCGCCATAACCCACTGCATCGAGCAGCAGATCGATCAGTCCCTGGCGATAGTGCGCGAAGCTTTCAACATTGACGCGGCGCAGTTGAGCGGCGTTCATCGGGGCGTTACTCCTTGCTGGCGATCGGCGGTTGCGCGCCAGGATTGAGCGTCAGTTGCATGAAGGTCAGGTCCAGCCAGCGGCCGAACTTGGTGCCGACCTGGGGCATCTGGCCGGTGGTGATAAAACCGGCGCGCTCATGCAGACGAATGGAAGCGGCGTTACCGCTTTCGATGGCGGCCACCATGATGTGCTTGTCACAGCCTTTGGCGCGCTCGATCAGCACGGCCATCAGTTGCGGGCCTAGGCCGTTGCCACGCTGGTCGCTGCGCACATACACCGAGTGTTCCACCGTGTGGCGGAAACCGTCGAACGGCCGCCAGTCACCGAATGAAGCGTAGCCCAGTACAGTGTTGTCGCCGTCGACGATGACCAGAATCGGATAACCCTGTGACTGCCGGGCGCTGAACCAGGCCTGGCGGTTTCCCAGGTCGACCGCCTGCTCGTTCCAGATGGCCGTGGTGTTCAGTACGGCATCGTTGTAGATATCGCGGATCGCGGGCAGGTCGGCGTGGACGGCATCGCGGATGTGGAAGTTCATGACGCGTCCTCAGGCGATGGGTTGGTGAACGGTCACCAGTTTGGTGCCGTCGGGAAACGTTGCCTCCACCTGGATTTCCGGGATCATTTCCGGGATGCCTTCCATCACTTGTTCGCGACTGAGCAGTGTTGTGCCGAAATGCATGAGCTGCGCCACGGTCTGACCGTCGCGCGCGCCTTCGAGCAGCGCGGCGGAGATGTAGGCCATGGCTTCCGGGTAATTGAGTTTCACGCCGCGTGCCAAACGTCGCTCGGCCACCAGGCCGGCGGTGAAGATCAGCAGCTTGTCTTTTTCGCGTGGGGTCAGGTCCATTGTTGGAATCCATCTTGGGCAGTAAAAAATTCGGATCTGTTCACACGTAATCTTGTGGGAGCTGGCTTGCCAGCGATGGCGTCGGCACATTCACCCCATCAGGCGCCTGACCGGCCGCCATCGCCGGCAAGCCGGCTCCTGCAAATGACGTGTTCAGGTGCTCCATATTCTCGGTGGCAGCGCTTCGCGGCCTAACAACGCCGGCCTGAGCAATCGCCATAAATCAATCATCCAGCTGCGGGCCAACAGGGCTTCGCTGGCCAGGCATCGGGCGACCAGAAGTCCCGGTAACTGGGTTAAATCCCCGCGGACGTCGTTGGGTAGAGAGCGGCATTTTTCCAGCAAGTCATTGTCGATCTCACCCGTTACCAGCAGCGTCGCAAACACCGGTCGCCCGTCCAGCCCGATAGGCGAGTCAAGCAAGCCGTCATCCCCGACAATGCGCTGGCGTTCGTGCCAGAGCAACTGGCCGTCGCGACGGATGTCGAGTTGCGCCTGGAAATGCCCCAGGTCAAAGCGCTCGCCACTGGCCGCCCGTCCCAATGCCACGACGTCCCAGTAGAACAGGCGCGCATCGCCTTCCAGGTCGATGGACGTGCTGAGCTCTGCCTGCGCGGCGCTGAAAATGATGGTCTCCTGGGGCAACCACTCCAGTGTCGCGCCTGCGCTGACTTTCAAGTCGAGTTGCTGATAGGCGGGCCCTGCGGCGCGATACCATTTGGCCGCGCCGGGGCTGGTGATTTGCGCCCAGGCATCGCGACCCACGCTGGCGCTGATGTCCAGTCTATCCCCGCCGGCAATACCTCCTGGCGGGTGCACGATGATGTGCTGGCACACTTCGGGGCCTTCGGCATACAGGTGTTTTTGCACCCGCAACGGGCCCATGTGGCGGCGCTGTACCGGGCGCGTGCTGTCGCCAAATCTGGCATAGCCCAGTTCCAGCTCGGCGTGCCAGCTCGGGGTAAACAGGGCAGGGGAAACAGGTAAGTTCATAAGTACCAATGATCGTCTGGACGCTGCAGATTAGATGGTTACCAGGCCGCGCACACCTTCGGCTTCCATGTTTTCGCCGCGCCCCTGCTGCACGATCTCGCCGCGGGACATCACCAGGTACTGATCGGCGAGTTCGGCAGCAAAATCGTAGAACTGCTCGACCAGCAAAATCGCCATGTCCCCGCGGGCGGCAAGCTTCTTGATGACCGCGCCGATTTCCTTGATCACCGAAGGCTGGATACCTTCGGTGGGCTCATCGAGGATCAGCAAGCGTGGGCGACTGGCCAATGCGCGACCGATGGCCAGCTGTTGCTGCTGGCCGCCGGACAAATCGCCACCGCGTCGCTGCTTCATTTGCAGCAACACCGGGAACAGTTCGTAAATGAACGCCGGGACTTCCTTCGCTTCGCTGCCGGGAAAGCGTGACAGACCCATCAGCAGATTTTCTTCGACGGTCAGTCGGCCGAAAATTTCCCGACCCTGGGGAACGTACGCAATTCCGGCGTGTACCCGCTGGTGGGGTTTGAACGTGGTGATCGGTTTACCTTCCCAGTTGACCGCGCCGTCCTTGGCCGGCAGCAGGCCCATCAGGCATTTGAGCAAGGTGGTCTTGCCCACGCCGTTGCGCCCGAGCAGGCAGGTGACTTCGCCGATTTTCACGTCAAACGTCAGGCCGCGCAGGATGTGGCTACCACCGTAGTATTGGTGCAGCTTGTCGACTTGCAGCATTCCAAATTCTCCTCAAAACCCTTGTAGGAGCGAGCTTGCTCGCGATGATCCCGAGATCGAAGCGTTCATTCAGGCAGCCCGCGTAATCGTTGATCTCCATCGCGAGCAAGCTCGCTCCTACGAAGTGCATCAGCGTCCGAGATAAACCTCGATCACCCGCTCATTTTCCTGCACCTGCGCAAGCGACCCTTCGGCCAGCACGCTACCCTGGTGCAGCACCGTTACGTGGTCGGCAATCGAGCCGACAAAACCCATGTCGTGCTCGACCACCATCAGCGAATGCTTGCCGGCCAGACGCTTGAACAGCTCAGCGGTGAATTCGGTCTCGGCATCGGTCATGCCCGCCACCGGTTCGTCGAGCAGCAGCAGCTGCGGGTCCTGCATCAGCAACATGCCGATTTCCAGGAACTGCTTCTGACCATGGGACAGCAGGCCCGCCGGACGATTGACCGAACTGGTCAGGCGAATGGTGTCCAGCACCTCGCTGATGCGATCCTTCTGTTCACCGCTCAGGCGAGCCCGCAGGCTGGCCCACACCGACTTGTCGGTTTTCTGCGCCAGTTCAAGGTTTTCAAAGACGCTCAACGCCTCGAACACTGTCGGTTTCTGAAACTTGCGACCGATGCCCGCCTGGGCGATCTGCACTTCGCTCATCTGCGTCAGGTCAAGGGTTTCACCGAACCACGCCTTGCCATGGCTGGGGCGTGTCTTGCCGGTGATCACGTCCATCAAGGTGGTCTTGCCCGCACCGTTGGGTCCGATGATGCAGCGCAACTCGCCGACGCCGATGTACAGGTTCAGGTTGTTCAGCGCCCGGAAGCCATCGAAGCTGACGCTGATGTCTTCCAGGGTCAGGATGGTGCCGTGACGGGTGTTCAGGCCGGGCGTCACGCGCTGGCCGAGGCCGATGGCGTCCCGGCTGCTGCCGGCATCCTTGTTCGGTTCCGGTGGGAAGAAGGCGGGTTCAAGCATGAATTGCGCCGTCGGTGTGATTCTCATTGTTCGCCCCTTTTCTTCAGCAAGCCGATCACACCCTTGGGCAGGTACAGCGTCACGACAATGAACAGTGCGCCGAGGAAAAACAGCCAGTACTCGGGGAAGGCCACGGTGAACCAGCTCTTCATGCCATTCACCACGCCGGCGCCCAGCAGCGGCCCGATCAGCGTGCCGCGCCCACCCAGCGCTACCCAGACAGCGGCTTCGATGGAGTTGGTCGGCGACATTTCACTCGGGTTGATGATGCCGACTTGCGGTACATACAGCGCACCGGCCAGGCCGCACAACACTGCACTCAACACCCACACAAACAGCTTGAAGCCGCGTGGGTCGTAGCCGCAGAACATCAGGCGGTTTTCTGCGTCGCGCAGCGCGGTCAGCACCCGGCCAAATTTGCTTTGCGCCAGGCGCCAGCCGATGTACAGGCTGGCCACCAGTAACAGCACCGTGGCAATAAACAGGACTGCGCGGGTACCGGGTTCGGTGATGCCAAAGCCGAGAATGGTGCGGAAGTTGGTGAAGCCGTTGTTACCACCGAACCCGGTTTCATTGCGGAAGAACAGCAGCATCCCGGCGAACGTCAGCGCTTGGGTCATGATCGAGAAATACACGCCCTTGATGCGCGAGCGGAAGGCGAAGAAGCCGAACACCAGCGCGAGCAGTCCCGGCGCCAGCACCACCAGGCACATGGCCCAGAGAAAACTGCTGGTGCCGGCCCAGTACCATGGCAACTCGGTCCACGACAGGAACGTCATGAAGGCCGGCAAGCCATCGCCCGAGGCCTGGCGCATCAGGTACATGCCCATCGCATAACCGCCGAGGGCGAAGAACAGGCCGTGGCCCAGGGACAACAGGCCGGCGTAACCCCAGACCAGATCCAGGGCCAGGGCAACGATGGCGTAGCACAGGATCTTGCCCACCAGGGTCAGGGTGTAGGCGGAGACGTGGAACGTACTGTCCGGTGGCAACAGCGAAAGCAACGGCAGTGCCAGCAGCAGCACGAGAATCACCGCACCGACGGCGATCGTGGCCTTGGGGCCGGCCTTTTGTGTAGCCGTGAGCATCAGGGGCTGGTTCATCAGTCGATCACCCGTCCTTTCAGTGCAAAGAGGCCTTGCGGACGTTTCTGGATAAACAGAATGATCAGCGCGAGGATCAGGATCTTGCCGAGTACGGCTCCGATTTGTGGTTCGAGAATCTTGTTGGCAATGCCCAGGCCGAATGCGGCAAAGACGCTCCCGGCCAGTTGACCTACGCCGCCGAGCACCACCACCAGGAACGAGTCGATGATGTAGCTCTGGCCAAGGTCAGGGCCTACGTTGCCGATCTGGCTCAGGGCCACGCCGCCGAGCCCGGCGATACCGGAGCCGAGCCCGAACGCGAGCATGTCGACGCGACCGGTCGGCACTCCGCAGCAGGCGGCCATGTTGCGATTTTGCGTGACGGCGCGCACGTTCAACCCCAGGCGCGTCTTGTTCAGCAGCAGCCAGGTCAGCACGACCACGAACAGCGCAAACGCGATGATGACGATGCGGTTGTAGGGCAGCACCAGGTTTGGCAGCACCTGAATGCCGCCGGACAACCAGGCCGGGTTGGCCACCTCGACGTTCTGTGCGCCAAACACCAGCCGCACCAACTGGATCAGCATCAGGCTGATGCCCCAGGTGGCGAGCAGGGTTTCCAGTGGGCGCCCATAGAGGTGGCGGATCACTGTTCGCTCCAGTGCCATGCCAATTGCTGCGGTGACAAAAAACGCCACCGGCAGGGCAATCAGCGGGTAGAACTCGATGGCTTGCGGGGCGTAGCGCTGGAACATCAGCTGCACCACATAGGTGGAGTACGCGCCGAGCATCAGCATCTCGCCATGGGCCATGTTGATCACCCCGAGCAAGCCGAAGGTAATCGCCAGGCCGAGGGCGGCAAGCAGCAGAATCGAGCCCAGGGACATGCCGCTGAACGCCTGGCCGAGGACCTCGCCGATCAGCAGTTTGCGTTTCACTTGGGCCAGGCTGGTTTCGGCGGCGGTACGCACCCCGGCGTCGGCCTCGACGCCCGGTTCCAGCAGGCTTTCAAGGCGGGTGCGGGCCAGCGGGTCGCCGGTTTCCCCGAGCAGGCGCACGGCCGCCAGGCGCACGGCTGGGTCGGTGTCGACCAGCTGCAGATTGGCCAGGGCCAGGCTCAGGGCCGCGTGGACGTTTTCGTCCGATTCTGCGACCAGTTGCTGGTCGAGGAATTTCAGTTGCGCCGGTTTGGCGCTTTTCTGCAATTGTTGTGCGGCGGCCAGACGCAGTTTGGCATCGGCGGCGAGCAGTTGGTGGCTGGCCAGTGCGGTGTCGATCAGACCCCGCAGGCGGTTGTTCAGGCGCAGGGTTTTCGGCTGGCCGTCGACGGTCAACTGCCCTTGTTGCAAGGCGTTGATCAGCTCGACACGCGCCGGGTCGGGCTGCGCGGCCCAGGCTTCCAGAAGCTTGGCTTGTTGAACCGGATTGGCGGCGACGAAGTCTTCGGCGTCGCCGGCAAAAGTAGCCATCGGCAGCAACAGGAAAGTGATGGCAAGCAGCAAACGATATAGGGACATAGCTACGTCCTGAGAGGCGACGATGGGCCCTGTGGGAGCAAAGCTTGCTCGCGATAGCGCTGTACCAGATGTACCGCCATCGCGAGCAAGCTTTGCTCCCACAGGGTTAGGGGCTTGTTCCTGCTATCTAGTTGCTCTTCACCGCATAATCCGGCTTCTTGTCGTTACCCGAAATGAACGGGCTCCAAGGCTGGGCACGGATCGGGCCTTCGGTCTGCCAGACCACGTTGAACTGACCGTCCGCCTGAATCTCGCCGATCATCACCGGCTTGTGCAGGTGGTGGTTGGTCTTGTCCATGGTCAGCGTGTAGCCGGACGGCGCGGCAAAGGTCTGGCCGGCCAGGGCTTCGCGGACTTTGTCGACGTCGGTGGACTTGGCTTTTTCAGCTGCCTGGGCCCACATGTGAATGCCCACGTAGGTGGCTTCCATAGGGTCGTTGGTGACCGCTTTGTCGGCGCCCGGCAGGTTGTGTTTCTTCGCGTAGGCTTTCCAGTCGGCAACGAATTTCTTGTTCGCCGGGTTTTCCACCGACTCGAAGTAGTTCCAGGCTGCGAGGTTACCCACCAGCGGTTTGGTGTCGATGCCGCGCAGTTCCTCTTCACCGACCGAGAACGCTACGACCGGAACGTCGGTAGCCTTCAGGCCCTGGTTGGCCAGCTCTTTGTAGAACGGCACGTTGGAGTCGCCGTTGACGGTAGAGATCACCGCCGTCTTGCCGCCTGCCGAGAATTTCTTGATGTTGGCAACGATGGTTTGGTAGTCGCTGTGGCCGAACGGGGTGTAGACCTCTTCGATATCCTTGTCCGCCACGCCTTTGGAGTGCAGGAAAGAACGCAGGATCTTGTTGGTGGTGCGCGGGTAGACGTAGTCGGTGCCCAGCAGGAAGTAGCGCTTGGCACTGCCGCCTTCCTCGCTCATCAGGTATTCCACCGCAGGGATCGCCTGCTGGTTCGGCGCTGCGCCGGTGTAGAACACGTTCGGCGACATTTCTTCGCCTTCGTATTGCACCGGGTAGAACAGCAGGCCATTGAGCTCCTCGAATACCGGCAACACTGATTTGCGCGACACCGAAGTCCAGCAACCGAAGACCACGGCGACCTTGTCCTGTGTCAGCAACTGGCGGCCCTTCTCGGCGAACAGCGGCCAGTTCGACGCAGGGTCGACCACTACCGGTTCGAGCATCTTGCCGTTCACGCCGCCCTTGGCGTTGATCTCGTCGATGGTCATCAACGCCATGTCTTTGAGCGAAGTTTCGGAGATTGCCATGGTGCCGGACAGCGAGTGCAGAATCCCGATCTTGATGGTCTCGGCGGCCTGGATAGTCCAGGTCATGCCCATTGCGGCGATGCTTGCCGTGAGTGTGAAAGCCTTGATCAAGCTACGACGCTTCATTGTGCAATCTCCATGAACATTAGATATTTTTCTTGGTTGGCAGATGCGGGCTACTGAAGAGTCTTTAGCAAGGGCTGTGCCTGGTCGGCATAAGGCAGGAAAGTGTCGGTTTAGACAGGGTGCGCGGCTGGGCGGCGCACCAGGAAGGGTCGAGGTCGGGGCGTTGGTGCGCCGGGGTGCGCCACAACAGGGCAGGAGCGCCGCCCCTACCTGTCGGAGCAAGCTCGCTCGCGATGGACGTCAACGATAACGCTGGTTTCTGTCTGACCGCAGCGTCACGACGTTGATCGCAAGCGAGCCCGCTCCTGCAGAGGAAGCCGGATTCAGGAAGTAGAAGCCGATTCAGGCTGCCGGTTGAATCGCGAAAACAGCACACGGTCCAAAACCCAGACAACGACCAACGAGGCCCCCACCAACGGAAATGCCACCGCCAGTGCGAGCATGATGACCATCGCGGTTTTCCATTTCGGCAGGTCGTGGCGCAGCGGTGGCACGCCGAGCTTGCCTTGCGGGCGACGTTTCCACCAAATCACCACGCCACTGACCGCGCTCAGCAGAATCATCAGGCAGATCAGCAGCACGATAATCTGATTGATGACCCCGAACATCTTGCCTTCATGCAACATCACGCCGACTTCCGTGGCGCGGGCGACATTGCCGTAGTCTTCCCAGCGCACATCGGCGAGCACCTTGCCGGTGTATTGATCGACATGCAGGGTGGCATCGTTGCGCGGGTCGTCGGCGAACACGGCGATCGTGAACACACCGGTGTCGGTGGTGGGCAGGGTGATGCTGTAGCCGGGCTCGACCTTGCGTTGTTCGGCGACGTTTTGCACGTCTTGCAGGCTGATGATCGGTGCGGCCGGGCCGGCAGATTTATCGCCGTGGTTCATGTGTTCGGCATGATCGCCGGACATCGGCATCGGCGTGTTTTCCATGGCCCATGGGACAGTCTGGCGAGTGGCGGTATTGAGACTGCGCGCCTCGACGTCGGACTTGGGCATGGCATTCCACATCGCGTCCGGAAAGACGTTCCAGACCCCCGCATATTGCTTGCCCCAGAACCCGGTCCAGGTCATGCCGCTGAGCAACATCACCAGCAGAAAGGTCGCGCCCCAGAAACCGGTGACCGCGTGCAGGTCGCGCCACAGCACTCGGCCGCGGCTGCTCAGGCGCGGCCAGAGGATGCCGGCTGCCTGGCCCCGTGGCCACCAGAGGAAGACGCCGGACACCACCAGCACAATGCCCCAACCGGCGGCCAGTTCGACCAGGCGATCACCCACCGTGCCGATCATCAGCTCGCCGTGAATCGCCCGGGCCACGGCTTGCAGGTTCATCTTGGCGTCTTGCTCGCCGAGGATGTCGCCGTGATAAGGATCGATAAAGACGTTCAGTTCCTGGTCGGCCTGGGTCACCACAAACTGGGCACTGCGTTCGGCATTGACCGGTGGCAGGTACTGCGTGACCTGACCTTGTGGATAGGCAATTTTCACCCGTTTGAGCAGCTCGTCGGCCGGCAGGCTGTGATGGCCGGCCGGGACATTCAGCAGGCTGCCGTACATCAACGGGTCAAGCTGTGGCTTGAACAGGTAGATGACCCCGGTCAGGGCCAGCATGACCATGAATGGCGCGACGAACAGACCGGCGTAGAAATGCCAGCGCCAGGCCAGGTTGTAGAAATTCACTTTGGGCTGTTGCATGGTGGGTGCTCCGCTTGGCGAATCGATTGTCCCGTAAAAAGATCGCAGCCTCGTTTCACTCGACAGCTCCTACAGCGCTCCTACAGGGTGCATGCGATGTAGGCGCTGGCGTAGCCTGCGATCTTTTGACTTTTCTTGTTAGAAACTCATATCAATCTTGGTCCAGAGCGTTCGCCCCGGTTCCTTGATGGCTTGCGGGTCGTTGGCCGGGTAGCCAAAGCCTGCGTTGCCGGCCAGGTTCAGGTGCTCGGCGTAAGCCTTGCCGAACAGGTTGTCCACGCCGGTGCTGACCTTCCAGTGCTGATTGATCCGGTAGGCGCCATTGAGCGAGAACACCCCGAAACCTGCGGTCTTGTCGAAGTCCTTGCCCACCACGTTGCCCTTGTTGCGGTCGATCCGGTCTTGCGCGGCGACCACTCTCCACAGCGCCCCGGCGCTCCAGTTGTCTTCGCTATAAGTCAGGCCGAAACGGGCATCGAGCGGCGGCATTTGCGGCAGTGCGTTGCCGTCGCTGCTGTTCTTGCCCCAGGCATAAGCCAGGGTCGCGTCAGCCTTCCAGTTGTCGGTCAGCTTGTAGGCGGCACCGAGTTCGCCGCCCATGATTCGCGCGTCGATGTTCTGCGCCTGCGAGGTCATTCCCATCATCCCCGGGGTGTAATCGAACAGGATGTAGTCGCGCACCTGGCCGACGTAACCCGAGGCCCAGGCTTCGAGTTCAGCGCTCTTGTACTGCAGGCCGAAATCGAGCTGGGTGGTTTTTTCCGGCTTGATCGAATCAAAGGCGTTGAGCGACCCGCTCGGGCCTGAGTTGGGCGAAAACAGCTCCCAGTAATCCGGGAAGCGCTGGGTGTGACCCAGGCCTGCATAGAGAGTGGTCGGGCTGTCGGCCAAGTCATGCTCGTAGCGGATGAAGCCGCTGGGCAGGGTGTCGGCGCGGGTGTCGTTGGCGGTCGGGTTGGGCCGGATCATCATCCCCGAGCCGGTGGTCTGGCGAAAATCCCTGGCCGAGGCGCGATCCAGGCGGGCGCCGCTGATGAGCCGGTCACTGTCCGTGGCGAACCAGGTCAGCTCGCTGAAGACGCCATAGTTATGGAAATCGGCGTCCTTGGTGAACGGCACGTCCTTGTAGGTATCGATGCCCATGCCGCTGCGCTGGCGGTGTTCATTGGTCTGCGCATCGAGGCCGCTGATCAATTGCACGTCGGCCCAGCGCCAGGTGCCTTTGATGCGCGCACCGAGGGTGCGGCGGTCGACGTTCGAGGCCATGGGACCGGCCATCATCCCGGTGCCGGAAGGCGTGCGCAGCGTGTAGTTGTCCATCACATGGTCGGCGTAGTTGTAGTAGATCTGTGCCTCGACCTTGTCCAGCACCTCGCCGATGTTCGATTTTTCGAAGCGCAGGCCCAGGCTCTCGCGCTTGAACTGGGAACCGTCCATGCCGCGTCCGGCGTACCGCGCTTCACCGTCACCCTTGCCAGCGGTCAGCTCCAGCAAGGTGTCGGCATCCGGCGTCCAGCCCACGGCGACGTCGCCGTTCCACTTGTCGTAGCGCGAGGGCACGGTGTCATTGTTGCCGTCACGGTAGTCGTCGGAGTGGGCCGTGTTGCCGATCACTCGCACATAGCCCAACGGTCCTCCGGCAGCAGCGTCCACCACTTTGTCGAAACGACCGTTGGAACCGGCCAGCAGGCTGGCATTTACCCGCGAACCAAGCTCGCCGAAGTTTTCCGGTTCTCGGTCAAAGAGGACGGTCCCGGCTGATGCGCCGGGGCCCCAGAGCACGGTTTGCGGGCCCTTGATGACTGCGAGCTTGTCGTAGGTTTCCGGCGAAATGTAGGAGGTGGGTGCGTCCATTCGGCCGGGGCAGGCGCCGAGCATCATGCCGCCATTGGTGAGGATATTCAGGCGTGAACCGAACATGCCGCGCAGCACAGGGTCGCCGTTGGTGCCACCATTGCGCACCAGGGCGAAGCCGGGGATGGTCTTGAGGTAGTCACCGCCATCACTGGCCGGCACGGGTTGGCGCGGGTCCTTGGGGTTGGTGACGATGGTCAGCGGTGAACTCTGGGCAATGGCGGTGATGACCGTGGGGCTCAATTCTTCATTGTGCCCGGCGTGTTCATCGGCTTGCGCCAGGGGCATGAGCAAAGCGCCGCAAAGGATCGCGGTGGCGTGACTGACCCGGACGCTGGTCGGGTTCAGGGCGAAAGAAACCTGGGCGGCGCCCAGGCGTGTGTCTGCAGAAAACATGGACATGAAAATTTCCGTCGAACAGTCGTAAACGTCACGGCTGGCAGCCAAAGCATCGAATCAACTGTGGAAGCAGGCGTGCTCGCGAAGAGGAATGTCAGCCACATGGATGTCATCTGGCACAACGCTTTCGCGAGCAGGCCCGCTCCCACAGGAAGCTTTGCTGTCCTATAGCCGTGTGGGTTTGGGCAGATGTTTACGCGGCGGAAGGGGGCGCGCGGGTGCGGGCGCCGGGGAAGAAGGTTGGCCGGGCATGGCCCAGGCGTGTGGCGGGTGTGGTGAAAGTGCTGGTCTTGGGGGCGTCAAAGGCCGCGAAAGAGTGGCCGCCCGTCAGTGCCGGGCAATTGAACAACAGGCTGCAGTAGCCGCATCGTTCCCACAGCGCGTGATGATCGGTTTTCGGCGGGCAATGCTCATCGTCGACCTGCGCGCCATGTTCGGCGTGCACCATCGTCGACATGTCCATGCTCATGCTCGTGGACATGTCCATGGGCATCGGCGCGCGCTGATCCATCGGCATCGACTGGGAAATCAGCGGGCCGATAAAGATCATCAACATGGCGAACAGGCTGACCCAGCTGCCGCGAGTCAGGCGCAATGGCTGACGGCGGGTAGCTGGGAACCTGGCGCTAAGCGGGCGCATGGGCGTGCGGGCTCGGTCGGTTATTGGGCGTGGGCGTGCATTGGCGCGCCATCCGGCGCCTGCTTCTGCACCGTGACGTCGACCGTCACTTCACCGGACTTTTCAAAGTGCATCGTCAGCGGGAACTTCTGGCCGTCTCTCAACAGATCGCGGTCTTTGAGGTCCAGCAGCATGACGTGATAGGCCATGGGGGCGAAGGTGACGATTCCACCGGCCGGGATTGCCACGCTGGGTACCTGCTGCATCTTCATCAGGTCGCCTTGCTGCACGTGCTCATGCAATTGGGCGCTGCCGGCGATCGTCGAGTCGACGCTGACCAACCTGTCTGCGGTGTCGCCTTTGTTGGTGATCACGAAATACGCGGCCACGGTCGGTGCATTGGGTGGCAGCTCCATGGACCAGGGGTGGGCAACTTCAAGTTGCCCGGCCTTGTAATCGTGGGCATTGGCAAAGCAGGCAGGCAACACCAAGGCGGCCAGGACGATGAGTTTGTTCAACATGGCGGTTCTCCAGAACGATTCAAAACGCAGGTCAATTGCGAGAAGGAATCACACCAGAGGGGACGCGCGGGGGTTCAAGGCAGGCCATTGCTGGCGAGGTGTGGGTGTATCCAGGATGCCGACTGCCAGGCTGCGATTGGCCTGGTACTGTGCGAAATACAGCTGCGGCTCATGCCCGGGCAATGCCACCAATGGCGCAGACCCGGAGCAGCACCAGCAATGCTGCATGTTGGAATGATCGTCCCCTGAGGGGGCTTTCTGGTCGACGTCACCCAGTGAAATCGCCACCATCTTCGTGCCGCTGGAAGAGCAGAAACTGCCCCACAACAACTGATCGGCCGGCGATTTAGCCGACTGCGCCAGCGCCCCGCTCATCGGCATGGCGAGCATGTTGAACAGCACTGCAAAGCAGGCGATCCAGGCAATTGCGAGCCGTTGTCGGGACATGGGGAAATCCGGTGGATGGGCGATCAGGCGCGGCTATTTAGCCTGATCAGTGCCGATAAGTAAAAAGTCCGCCTGCGGTGTGGTGTCGCAGCAGTCAGGGCGCATTGGCATGCAAGCGCAGGCCCAAGGCTTTCATAACCTTCATGATAGTCGCGAATTCCAGATTGCCAGCGCTG
Organism: Pseudomonas sp. HY13-MNA-CIBAN-0226; assembly: GCF_040310305.1. Taxonomy (NCBI): domain Bacteria; kingdom Pseudomonadati; phylum Pseudomonadota; class Gammaproteobacteria; order Pseudomonadales; family Pseudomonadaceae; genus Pseudomonas; species Pseudomonas sp. HY13-MNA-CIBAN-0226. The sequence continues at coordinate 86,105 of NZ_JBEOPS010000007.1, read as the reverse complement.
CTCAATGCCGAACTATAAGATTGACGCGATAGGCTGGATATACGGCTTATTCCGAAAAACCCGGTCGACAAAGCCTCGAGTTTCGAAAGAATGTCGGGGACATCTACGACGACAGGGCCCCCAACACCTGCATCACCGACTCAAATTCCCTGTCCACCACCGGCAACACCGGTCTTTTCAACACCAGCACCGGCACCCCACGCTCCCGCGCCACTTCCAGCTTCGGCTCGGTGGCGGTGCTGCCGCTGTTCTTGCTGATCAGCACGTCGATCTGCCGGCGCTCGAACAGGTGGCGTTCGTCGTCGATCAGGAAGGGCCCGCGGGCGCCGATCACTTCGCAGCGTTCGTTGCCGGGGTAGACGTCCAGTGCACGCAGCGTCCAGAACTGTTCGGGCGGGATTTCGTGCAGGTGTTGCAAAGGCTCGCGGCCGAGGGTGAACAGTGGGCGTCTGAAGGGTTGCAGGGCGCTGATCAGATCTGCCCAGTCCTTCACTTCTCGCCAGTCATCACCGGCCTGGGCCTGCCATGCCGGGCGCCTGAGGGCCCAGCAGGGTATGCCGCTGATGCGCGCAGCAGTGGCGGCGTTCTGGCTGATTTGGGCTGCGTAGGGATGGGTGGCGTCCAGCAGCAGGTCGATGCCTTGATCGCCGATGAACTGCGCCAGGCCATCCGCACCGCCATAGCCACCGACGCGCACCTGGCATGACAGATCCGTGGGCACGCGGCCTACGCCGGCCAGGCTGTAAATGTGTGGCGGTGCCAGGGTTCGAGCAATGGCCAATGCTTCAGTGACGCCGCCCAGCAACAGGATGCGTTTCATTGGAAGGCTCCCGCGTGGCCGACCACGCCGCCCTGGCGGTCGATGGCGAACACTTCGACCTGCACCTGGGCCGGCACCACGCTGCGGGCAAAATCCAGTGCGTGCTGGCACACAAGATCACCGAGGGCGATCCCGGCTGCGCTGGCCATGGCCAGGGCTTGCTGGCTGGTATTGGCCTCGCGGATCGCCTGTTGCAAGGCCTCGTCGGCGCCGATGGCGGCGGCCCAGTCAGCCAATTGCGCCAGGTCGATGCTTGAGTGCCGGCTGTGCAGGTCCATGTGCCCGGCGGCCAGCTTGCTGATTTTGCCAAACCCACCGCACAGGCTCAGTTTATCCACAGGCACCCGGCGCAGGTGCTTGAGCACAGCACCGACGAAGTCGCCCATTTCGATCAGGGCGATTTCCGGCAAGTCGTAGACCCGGCGCATGGTGTCTTCGCTGGCGTTGCCGGTGCACGCGGCAATGTGCAGGTAGCCGTTGGTCTTGGCGACGTCGATGCCCTGATGAATAGAGGCAATGTACGCGGCGCAGGAGAACGGCCGGACGATACCGCTGGTGCCGAGAATCGACAGCCCGCCGAGAATCCCCAGCCGCGGGTTCATGGTCTTTAATGCCAGCGCCTCGCCGCCCTCGACATTGACCGTGACCTCGAACCCACCGCCGTAACCCAATTCGGCGGCCAGTTGGGTCAGGTGATCGCTGATCATCTTGCGCGGCACCGGGTTGATTGCCGGCTCGCCCACACCCAGGACCAGCCCCGGGCGTGTGACGGTGCCAACGCCACGGCCAGCCCTGAAACGTACGCCTGGGTCGGCGTCCAGGCGCACCCCTGAATAGAGCAGGGCGCCGTGGGTGACGTCCGGATCGTCACCGGCATCCTTGATAGTGCCGGCCTCCGCGCCGTCTTCGGTCAAACGGCAGAACTCCAGGCGCATCTGCACCTGCTTGCCCTTGGGCAGCACAATATCCACAGCGTCCGCACCCAGGCCGCCGAGTAGCAACCGGGCGGCCGCGAGGCTGGTAGCGGTGGCGCAGCTGCCGGTGGTCAGGCCGCTGCGCAGGGGGGCGGGTTGTTCCGCGGTTTCATCACGCATCGAAGGGTTTGACCACGTCCAGCAGGGTAATCGGCAGCGCCTGGCGCCAGGTGTCGAAGTCACCCAGGGGTTGCGCCTGGGCGATGTGAATTCGCGTGAGCTCGCCGCCGTGCTGCTCGCGCCACGCCATCAGGGTCGTTTCGCTCTGCAGCGTAACTGCGTTGGCCACCAGGCGGCCGCCGGGCTTGAGCGCTGCCCAGCAGGTGTCCAGCACGCCTTCGCGGGTGACGCCGCCGCCGATGAAAATGGCGTCGGGGCGCTCAAGCCCATCCAGCGCCTGCGGCGCGCTGCCGCGAATCAGCTGCAAGCCGGGCACGCCGAGGGCATCGCGATTATGTTCAATCAACAGTTGGCGCCCTGCGTCAGCCTCGACCGCCAGTGCGCGGCAACTCGGGTGCGCACGCATCCACTCGATCCCGATCGAACCACTGCCAGCGCCGACGTCCCACAGCAGTTCGCCCGGCACCGGCGCCAGGCGAGCGAGGGTGATCGCCCGCACGTCACGCTTGGTCAGCTGACCATCATGCTTGAAGGCGCTGTCCGGCAAACCGGCTAACCGCGACAGGCGCGGTGCGTCGGCTTCTGCGAAGCATTCAATGGCAACCAGGTTGAGATCGGCGATGACCGGATTGCTCCAGTCATTGGCCACTGCGTTGATGCGGCGTTCGGCGTCACCGCCCAGGTGCTCAAGCACGCTCAGGCGACTCGGGCCGAACCCGCGCTCGCGCAACAACGCGGCAATGGCACCAGGGCTCTGGCCGTCATTGCTGAGTACCAGCAGGCGCGTGCCGTTGAACAGATGTGCGTTGAGCGCAGCGACCGGCCGGGCGACGACGGACAGGGTGACGACGTCCTGCAGCGCCCAGCCCATTCGCGCAGCGGCCAGGGAGCAAGAGGACGGCGCCGGCAGGATCAGCATTTCGTCAGTGGACAGTTGCCGGGTGAGGCTGGCCCCGACGCCGAAGAACATCGGGTCGCCGCTGGCCAGTACGCAAACCGGTTCGCCGCGCAGGGCCAGCAGTGAATCCAGCGAGAACGGGCTCGGCCATTGACGACGTTCGCCGACGATACACAGGGGCAACAGTTCGAGCTGGCGCGGGCTGCCGAAGATCCGCGATGCAGACAGCAGGGCGCGTCGGGCATTCTTGCCAAGGCCCTTGAAGCCGTCTTCACCGATACCTACCACCGTCAGCCAAGGGGTCATGCCGTTCCTCTTTTATCAAGCCAAGCACATCATCACCGCAACCCGGGCCTGAGTTGCCCGTGCGGCCGTCCATTATAGCCCGGCGTAGCCTGTGACCGGTTGTCCTTATCAGTCGCCGGGATGAGGGCCTGGCGCTTCACTGTCGGTGTTTTTGCAACTCGAAAGCTCCTCGCGTTTCGTCGTCAAAACGTACGGGCTTTTCATCCTGCGGGGCAAAGCAGGCATAATGCCGAGCTTAATTCCCTTGCCGGCTAACCCGTGAAATCACGACCGACCTCCAGTCCCTTGCGTCCTTCGGCTTGCCCGGGATTGCTGCGTGTCGTTCAGGCGCTGGACGGGGGGATTTGCCGGATCAAACTCGATGGCGGTTCCATCCGCAGCGCTCAGGCCAAGGCTGTTGCCCAGGCCGCGCAGCGGTATGCCGATGGGGTCATGGAAGCGACCAACAGGGCCAATCTGCAGATTCGCGGCATTGGCGGGCAGGAAACCGCACTGATCGACAGCTTGCTGGCTGCCGGGTTGGGGCCTGCCACCGCCGCTGGCGACGACGTGCGCAATGTGATGCTTAGCCCTGGCGCCGGTATCGATCGAAAAATGCTGCTCGACACCCGTCCACTGGCCCGGCAAATACTCGACAGCCTGCAAACCCATGAACGCTTCCATGCCCTGTCGGCCAAGTTCGCCCTGCAACTGGACGGCGGTGAGGCGCTGGCCATGCTCGAGCATCCTCACGACCTGTGGCTGAGCGCGGCTGACCGGGCGGGAGAAGTGGTGCTGGCGTTCGGTTTTGCCGGCTGCCCCACAGACTTGCCGGCGGCCGCGGTACAGCTGCAGAACGCCCATGCGCTGGTGATCGCCGTCCTGGATCTGTTCCTTGAGCTTGCTCGGCCGGACCAGACCCGTATGCGCCATGTGCTGGCCGAACGGTCACCAGAGCTGTTGCTGCAGATGCTGGCCACTCGGGTGCCGCTACTGGGCGTGACTGAGTGGCAGCGCCCGGCGGCGGGAGCGAAATTGCACCTGGGCACTGTTGCCCAGCGCCATGAAGGCCTTGTGTATGTTGGCGTCGCACCGCCGCTCGGGCGGCTGGATCCGTCGATGCTCAAGGGCGCCGCGGACCTGGCTGAGCAGTTCGGCGACGCCAGCCTGCGCCTGACGCCCTGGCAAAGCCTGCTGCTGCCCAACATCCGCCAGGAGGATGCGCCCTGGGTCACCCGGCAATTGCAGGCCCTGGGTTTCCTGGTCGACGCCAATGAGCCGTTGACCGATCTGGTGGCCTGCACCGGTTCTTGCGGCTGCGCCAAAGGGTTGTCGGATACCAAGGGCGATGCCCGGCTGTTGGGGGCGCTGCAGCCAGGCCCGCGCGGGCAACAGGTTCACCTGACAGGTTGCCCACGCTCCTGCGCCTGCGCGCACCCTGCCCCCGTGACGCTGCTGGCGACCAGTGCGGGTCACTACGATGTTTATTTTCGCGATGCAGCACTGCCGGGTTTCGGCGCGCTGCAAGCACGCAATCTCACTATTGAAGCGGCGCGTGCATTGCTTGATGCCCGCCCACGGAGCCCCCTTGATGCTTGATTACATCCGCGACGGTCAGGAGATCTATCGCAACTCCTTCGCGATCATTCGCGCCGAGGCCAACCTCGACCGGATCCCGGCTGACCTGGAAAAACTCGCGGTTCGGGTAATCCACGCCTGCGGCATGGTCGGGGCCATTGACGGCTTGCAGTATTCCGAAGGGGCGGGCAAGGCGGGGCGTGAGGCTCTGATGGCCGGGGCGCCGATTCTCTGTGATGCGCGGATGGTGTCCGAAGGCGTGACCCGCGCGCGCTTGCCGGCCAACAATCAGGTGATCTGTACGTTGCGCGACGACAGCGTGCCAGAGCTGGCGCGTGAGTTGGGCAACACCCGTTCCGCTGCTGCGCTCGAGTTGTGGCGCCCGCATCTGGAAGGCAGCGTGGTCGTCATCGGTAACGCGCCGACGGCCTTGTTCTACTTGCTGGAAATGCTCGATGCCGGCGCGCCGAAACCGGCGCTGATTCTGGGCTTTCCGGTAGGTTTCGTGGGCGCAGCCGAATCCAAGGCAGCGCTTGCCGCCGACAGCCGAGGCGTACCGTTCGTGATCATGCAAGGGCGGCTGGGAGGCAGCGCCATGGCTGCCGCCGCCGTCAATGCCCTGGCTACGGAGATCGAATGATGCAGCCATCTGGACGTTTGATTGGCCTGGGCGTCGGCCCGGGTGATCCGGAACTGATCACGGTCAAAGCCCTGCGCCTGTTACGCGAATCGCCTGTGGTCGCGTACTTCGTCGCCAAGGGCAAGAAGGGCAATGCGTTCGGTATCATTGAGGCGCACCTGCAGGATGCACAAACACTGCTGCCGCTGGTGTACCCGGTGACCACCGAAGCATTGCCGGCACCGTTGTCCTATGAGCAAGTGATCAGCGACTTCTACGACACCGCTGCGCAAGAGTTGGCCGAGCACCTGGATGCCGGGCGAGATGTGGCGGTGATCTGTGAAGGCGACCCGTTCTTCTACGGTTCGTACATGTACCTGCACGACCGCCTGGCCGAGCGCTACGAAGCCGAAGTGGTGCCGGGTGTCTGCTCGATGCTGGGAGGCGCGTCGGTACTCGGTGCCCCTCTGGTCTATCGAAATCAGAGTCTGTCGGTGTTGTCCGGCGTGTTGCCCCGTGAAGATCTCAAGCGCCGCCTGGCCGACGCTGACGCGGCAGTGATCATGAAACTGGGGCGCAACTTTCCCAAGGTTCGAGAAGTACTGGGCGAGCTGGGCCTCGCAGAGCGGGCGCTGTACGTTGAGCGCGCCACCATGGCTAACCAGAAGATAGTACCGCTGGATCAGGTCGAGCCGATGTCTTCGCCGTACTTCTCATTGATCATCGTTCCGGGTGAAAGGTGGCAGGGCTGATGAGTCGATCCGTTCCTGCAATCGTCATTCTAGGTAATGGCAGCCTCGCGACTGCACGCCTGATTCAGCGATCCCTGCCCGGCGCCCTGATCTACGGACTGTCCTCAAGGGTCGAGGGCGCAGACGTCGTATATCAGGAGTTCGGCGCTACCCTGCGCGAACTCTACACGACGAACACACCGATCATTGCACTGTGCGCCGCCGGTATCGTGATCCGTACGCTGGCGCCGCTGCTCCTGGAAAAAGGCGTGGAACCGCCGGTACTGGTCGTGGCTGAAGACGCCAGCGCCGTGGTGCCGCTGTTGGGTGGCCTGGGCGGTGTCAACGTATTGGCCCGCGAAATTGCTGAAAGCCTGGGGATCGCGCCGGCCATCACTACCAGCGGCGAACTGCGCTTTGGTACCTGTTTGCTGAACCCGCCCAGCGGCTACGCCTTGGGCGATCTGGAGCTCGGTAAACGCTTTGTTTCCGATTTGCTCGGCGGTGAGCCGGTTCGAATTGAAGGCGATGCGCCGTGGCTGGCGCAAGCGCAGTTGGCCCAGGATCAGCAGGCGCGTCTGGCCATTCATGTCGGGAGTACCGAGCGCGAGCCATCCGCCAATGAGCTGCTGATTTATCCCAAGAGCGTGCTGGTGCTGGTGAACGAAGAGGTGGCAGACCTGGCCGATGCCATTCGCAAGCGCCTGCACAACGCGAACATTGCCGTGCACTCGCTGGCCTGTTTGTTGGCCAGTGAACAGCAGATGGCCAGCCAGGCGCTTCGTGACGCCGCCGTCGAACTCAATGTGCCACTGCGGTTTTCCAGGGCGGACACTGTTTGCGAGCAGTTGGCCGAGCTAACGTCGCCACCGCTGACCGTCCATGGCGATAACGGGATCACGGTTGCCGTCGCCGAACACCCGTTGGACCCCTCGCGCATTGGTCGTGCACGGGGGCGCCTGGCCGTCATCGGGCTTGGCCCGGGCGCTGCGGATTTGATGGTGCCTGCAGTGAAGCTGGAATTGACCCGCGCCAATGATGTTCTAGGTTATGAAACCTATGTGCGCATGGCGGGGCCGTTCCGCGCCGATCAAGTGCTGCACTGCACCGACAACCGTGAGGAAATGCAGCGAGCGCGACATGCCTTTGAGTTGGCGGCGCAAGGTCGCAGCGTGGTCGTGGTGTCTTCTGGTGACCCAGGGGTATTTGCGATGGCCGCGGCGGTGCTTGAAGCGCTGCATGAATCCCGTGATCCCGCATGGCACAGCGTTGACCTGGAAATTCTTCCCGGCGTTTCAGCGTCACTGGCTACCGCTGCCCAGGCAGGTGCTCCGCTGGGGCATGACTTCTGTGTACTGTCGCTGTCGGACAATCTCAAACCATGGGAAATCATCGAGAAGCGCCTGGCGCTGACCGCTCAAGCCGACCTGGCCATGGCATTTTACAACCCGATTTCACGATCACGCCCCTGGCAGCTGGGGCGCGCCCTTGAGATCGTGGCGCAGTACCGCATTGCCGAGACGCCGGTCGTGCTGGGGCGAGATATCGGGCGGCCCGGTCAAACGTTACGGGTGACTACCCTGGGGCAGTTGACTGCGGATCAGGTTGATATGCGAACAATGGTATTGATTGGTTCTTCGACGACTCGCGTGTTCCCTCGAGCCCAGGGTTTGTCATGGGTGTATACGCCGCGCAGTTACGGAGACAAGCTGGTCGAAATCAAGTAATCGCCAGGTTTTGAGGGGGCCTGTGTTCAGGGCACCAGGTACCCTCGGATCCCGGTAAAGATGATTTGCGCCGCCAGCGCACACACGAACAACCCCATCAAGCGGCTGACAATCTGCAGCCCCTGGTCGCCCAGGATTCTCTCGATGCGGTTCGACAGGAAAAGCACCACGCCCACAGTGAAACTGGCCAGGGCGATACTGACGATTGCCGTCAGCTTGTCGTCCCAATGCGGCTGGCTGACGCCCATGACCAACAGCGCGCCGATAGTCCCGGGGCCGACCGTCAGGGGAATGGTGAGCGGGACGATGGTCACGTCCTGTTGCACGTTGTCAGTCTGCACCACCGATTTGCCCTGCGCCATGCCCAATGCCGAGATGAACAGCACGCTGCCGGCGCCGATGCGAAAGGCATCCACCGTGATGCCGAACACATCGAAAATCACCCGGCCGAACAAGTACAGCAGCACACTCGAAACCAGCGTGGCGGTCGCCACTTTCCAGGCCAGGCGGCGTTGTTCTTTTCGCGAGTAGCCGCGCGTCAGGCTGATGAAGCAGGACAGTACGAAGAACGGGCTGTAGAGCACCAGCATCTTCAGGTACACACTGAACAACACATGGAGCATGGTGCGAGCTCACTGCAGGGAAAAGTCGAAGGGAAGTCTAACAGGCGTTGCAGTGTCTGTCGGCTCAGCTGGATTGCGTCGCCGCGCGGTTCTGTTCATCTCGCTGGGCGACCCAGTGCTCGATCAGTTCGCGCAATTGGGAGAGCTCCACCGGCTTGGCCATGTGTCCATCCATGCCGGCCTGGCGAGCCCGCTCCTTGTGTTCGGCCAGTATGTGCGCCGTCAGGGCGACCACAGGGGTGCGCACGCGCTGGTTGCCGACTTCCCAGGCGCGTAGTTGCTGGGTGGCGGAGAAACCGTCGAGAATCGGCATTTCGCAGTCCATCAGCACCAGGTCATACCGCTGGGCCTTCATGGCCTGAAGCGCTTCTTCGCCATTGCTGGCGGTGTCGGGCTGCAGATTGAGTTTGCCCAGCATTCCGCGAATCACCTTGGTGGAAATGCTGTTGTCCTCGGCCACCAGGATACGGAAATCCCCCGGCACCTTGACCGGCAGGGTCGGCCCCGTTGGTAACGGGTAGGGGGTCGCCAGGCCTTTGTTACGCTGGTTAAGTTCGTCGGCCAGGGTGGTCTTGAGCGTATAGCCGGCTACCGGCTTGGCGAGGATGCGCTTGATCCCGGAATTGCGCGCGATAATCTTGCTGGGCGCGTTGCTGATGCCGGTCAGCATGATCAGCAGGATGTCGTGGTTGAGGCTCGGGTCTTCCTTGATCTTTGCCGCCAGTTGCATGCCGGTCATGCCAGGCATGTTCTGGTCCAGCAGCACTACATCGAAATAATCCCGCAGGTGCGCCTTGGTGCGCAACAGTGCCAGCGCTTCCTTGCCGGACGGCACCGCACTGACGTTCAGGCCCCAGGCGGTGCATTGTTGCACCAGTACCTTGCGGCACGTGTCGTTGTCGTCGACGACCAGCACCCGCGCACCCTGAAGAGGGCCATCGAGATCGGAGGTGGGGTGTTCCAGGCGATCTGGATCCAGCGGCAAGGTCAGCCACAAGGTGCTGCCCTGGCTGTTGCCGCTCTTGATGCCGAACTCGCCATGCATCAGCCGGATCAGTTGACGGGCGATCACCAGACCCAGGTTGCCCCCCACACGGTTGGCCGACAGGAAATGCTTGCTGTGGAGTTCGGCGTGCATCAGCGCGTCGCGCTCCTCGGCGTCCATCGGCTCGCCACTGTCCTGCACGGCAATGCGCAACCGCGGTTTGGCGCTGCGTTCATCCAATGCCACAACGATCAGGATTTCGCCTTCGTCGGTTTTTTTCAGGGCGTTTTCCAGCAAGCTCAGCAGGGTCTGGCGCAGGCGCGTCGGGTCACCGCTGATGACCCGCGGGACTTGCGGCTGGATAAAGCTGATCAGCTCGACGTTCTGTTGCTCGGCCTTGGCGCGGAAGATGCTCAGGCAGTCCTCGATCAGCGCGTTGAGGTCGAACTGCACATCGTCCAGTTCAATCTGCCCGGATTCGAGTTTGGAGATGTCGAGAATCTCGTTGATCAGTGTGAGCAGTTCGTTGCCGGCGCTGTGGATTGTCTGGACGTAGTCGCGTTGTTTGACTGAAAGCGGGGTGCCCAGCAGCAGTTCGGTCATGCCCAGTACACCATTCATGGGCGTACGGATTTCGTGACTGATCTTGGCGAGGAACTCGGCCTTGGCATTGATCTCGGCATTGCTGGCAGCCAGGTCGCGGCTGATGCTGAAACGGCTTTCGGTGATGCTGCGCTGGCGCTCGCTCAGGGCGATGCTCATCAACAGGCCACTGAGGCAGATGAACGCCAGCAGCGTGGTGATAAGGCCCTGGGGTTCCACCAGTGTCAGCCCCAGCAGTGCCGGGAGGATGATCAAGGTGCCGAGGTTGAACGCCACCATGGCCACCACGAAAAAGCGCGCCGGGCGATAGCCTTTTTGCAGGTGCCAGGCCCCGGCGAACAACATGCTCAGGCCGGCGAGGGCGACCAGCCCATAGGTAATGATGTTCAGCGGCAGCGTGTTGACGAACAACAGCAACAGGCCGCAGGCGATGATGAACAGCATTTCCCCCTGTAGCAGTTTATTGAGCGGGTGCGAGCCCAGGGGGGCAAAAAAGCGATAGGCAAACATCAGTCCGCAGGGCGCGGTCAGCAGCAGGGCCAGATACGCTCCGGGCGTCTGGATGGCGTGCCAGGCTGGCAACCAGGGGCCGGCAAGATTCAGCAACAGGGCCAGGCTGAGCATCAACAAGGCCTCGCACCCGGCCAGCCAAAGACTGCTGCGTGATCGCGTGTAGGCGTAACGGATGAGGTTGTGCAGGATCAGCATGGCGATGCAACCGAACAGCAGGCCGTAGATCAGTGTCTGGGTCTGGTTGGCGGCGGTGCTGATAGCCGATTGCAGGGTGATGTAGGGGCGCATCTGGTGATCGGAAACCAGGCGCAGGTAGACATCCAGGGTGTTATTGCTTTGTGGCAGCGGCAACAGGACATCACTGCCAGCCATTCGCCTCTCAGCTTGCGGCTGATCGGCGCCGGCCTGGGTCTGGTCGATGAGCTTGTCGCCGTCCAGCACGTAGAGTTTGAGGTTTTCGAGGTCCGGAGCGAATATCTTCAGCACCTGCTCGTGTTTGCCGGGGGCCAGCCTGAAGCGTAGCCAGAGCGCGCCACCGGGCTCGGCCGCCGTCAGGCGTTCAAGTTCGATAGGGCTGAATTGATTGGTATAACGGGCGGAACGGATGTCGCTCAACTGCAGGTTGCCCTGCTCGTCGAGCAATACGGCCCAGCCACTGCCTTGCGCGGCCTGGGCCGGGAGCATGCAGAGCAAGGTCAGCAGAGTGACGGTGAGACTTACGGCAATCCTGAGCCAGCGCACGGCGAAATCCCTTCGTAGGTTGATGCCAGAATATAACTATGCGCGGCGCCGGAATAGTCCGGCAAGGGCTTGAGGCCCTTGCCCGACCGAATGGATCGACTATTCCTGATTTTCGCCACGCTCACGGGCAATGGCGCGGTAGCCGATGTCCTTGCGATAGAAGCAGCCTTCCCAATCGATTTTGGCTGCCAGCTGGTAAGCCTGCTGTTGAGCCGCATCGACACTGGCGCCCATGGCGGTCGCACAGAGCACTCGACCACCGGCGGTGACCACTTGTCCATCCTTGAGCGCGGTACCGGCGTGGAAGACCTTGCCTTCCAGTGCTGCGGCAGCGTCCAGGCCATTGATGGCCACGCCTTTGGCGTAATCACCAGGATAGCCGCCCGCTGCCAGCACGATGCCGACGCTCGGACGTGGATCCCACTGTGCTTCGACCTTGTCCAGCGCTTGCGCCAGGGCGGCTTCGACCAGCAACACCAGGCTCGACTGCAGGCGCAGCATGACCGGCTGGGTCTCAGGGTCGCCGAAACGGCAGTTGAATTCGATGACTTTAGGGTTGCCGGCTTTGTCTATCATCAGGCCGGCGTACAGGAAGCCCGTGTAAACGTTGCCTTCATCGGCCATGCCGCGAACGGTCGGCCAGATCACCAGATCCATTACGCGTTGGTGCACTTCGCTGGTGACCACCGGGGCAGGGGAGTAGGCACCCATGCCGCCTGTGTTCGGGCCGGTATCGCCATCGCCGACGCGTTTGTGGTCCTGGCTGGTGGCCATTGGCAGTACGTTCTTGCCGTCAACCATGACGATGAAGCTGGCTTCTTCACCGTCCAGGAACTCTTCGATGACTACGCGGGAGCCAGCGTCGCCGAAGGCATTGCCAGCGAGCATGTCGCGTACGGCGTCCTCGGCTTCGGCCAGGGTCATGGCGACGATCACGCCTTTACCGGCCGCCAGGCCGTCGGCCTTGATGACGATCGGCGCACCTTTTTCACGCAGGTAAGCCAGGGCAGGCTCGATCTCGGTGAAGTTCTGATAGTCGGCTGTCGGGATCTTGTGGCGAGCCAGGAAGTCCTTGGTGAACGCCTTGGAGCCTTCCAGCTGGGCTGCGCCAGCGGTCGGGCCGAAGCAGTCGAGGCCGCGTGTGCGGAACAGATCGACCACACCGGCCACCAGTGGCACTTCCGGGCCTACGATAGTCAGTGAGACATTTTTCTCGGCGAAGTCGGCAAGCTGTTCAAGGGCCAGCACATCGATCGCAACGTTTTCGCACTTGGCTTCAATCGCGGTGCCGGCGTTGCCAGGCGCAACAAAAACCTTCTGCACGCGCGGATCCTGAGCCACTTTCCAGGCCAGGGCGTGTTCACGGCCACCGCTGCCAATGATCAAAACATTCATTTCAAAAACCTCGGATGAAGCTAATTCTGTTTTAGAACCTGAAGCGCTTCGCGCTGCAGGAGGTCGCAATGAAGCCGGTAGATGCAAGGCGGAGGCTACCTTGATGAGCGGAGTTGCCTTTTGGCAATGAGCATCATCAAGGTAGCCTCCAACGCAGCAGATGCCGGTTTCAGTGCGGCCGTTGTCTGGTTAGTGACGGAAGTGGCGCATGCCGGTGAACACCATGGCGATGCCGGCTTCATCAGCGGCGGCAATCACTTCTGCGTCGCGCATCGAGCCGCCTGGCTGGATCACCGCAGTGACACCGGCCTTGGCCGCATTGTCCAGGCCATCGCGGAACGGGAAGAACGCGTCCGATGCCATCACCGAACCCTGCACTTGCAAACCCGCGTGTTCAGCCTTGATCGCGGCGATTCGCGCGGAGTTCACGCGGCTCATCTGGCCAGCGCCGACGCCGATGGTCTGGCGGTTCTTGGCGTACACAATGGCGTTGGATTTGACGTACTTGGCGACTTTCCAGGCGAAGATCAGGTCGTTGATTTCCTGTTCGGTCGGTGCGCGCTTGGTCACCACTTTCAGGTCTTCGCTGCCGATCATGCCGATGTCACGGCTCTGCACCAGCAGGCCGCCATTGACGCGCTTGTAATCCCACGCAGCAGCGCGATCGGCCGACCACTCGCCACAGGCCAGCAGGCGCACGTTGGCTTTGGCGGCGACGATGGCGCGAGCTTCTTCGCTGACGGACGGGGCAATGATCACTTCGACGAACTGACGCTCGACGATGGCCTTGGCCGTTTCAGCATCCAGTTCGCGGTTGAAGGCAATGATGCCGCCGAACGCAGACTCGGTATCAGTGGCGTAGGCCAGCTCGTAGGCCTGGCGGATACCGCCTTCGGCGTCGGGGCTTACGGCCACGCCGCACGGGTTGGCGTGCTTGACGATCACACAGGCTGGTTTGACGAAGCTCTTCACGCATTCCAGCGCGGCGTCGGTGTCCGCCACGTTGTTGTACGACAGCTCTTTACCTTGCAGTTGGGTCGCGGTGGCGATGCCGACTTCGGCAGGCTTGGCTTCCACGTAGAACGCCGCGCTCTGGTGCGGGTTCTCGCCGTAGCGCATTTCCTGGGCCTTGACGAACTGGCTGTTGAAAGTGCGCGGGAATTCGCTGCGACCTTCAGTGCTCAGCGTATCGGCAGCCTGGTTTACGGTGCCCATGTAGTTGGCGATCATGCCGTCATAGGCGGCCGTGTGTTCGAAGGCCTTGAGCATCAGGTCGAAACGCTGGGCGTAGGTCAGGCCGCCGGCCTTGAGACCTTCGAGCACGCTGGCGTAGTCGCTGGCATTCACCACGATCGCTACATCTTTGTGGTTTTTTGCCGCGGAACGGACCATGGTCGGGCCGCCGATGTCGATGTTTTCGATGGCGGTCGGCAGGTCGCAGCCTGGCTTGTTGATGGTGGCTTCGAACGGGTACAGGTTGACGGCTACCAGATCGATCGGCTTGATGCCGTGCTCGTTCATGATGGCGTCATCGATGCCGCGACGACCGAGGATCCCGCCGTGGATTTTCGGGTGCAGGGTTTTCACCCGACCGTCCATCATTTCTGCGAAACCGGTGTAATCCGCGACTTCCACTGCGGCAACACCGTTGTCGCGCAGCAGCTTGAACGTTCCGCCGGTGGAGAGGATCTCGACGCCCAAGGCTTCAAGCTCCTTGGCGAATTCGAGGATCCCGGTCTTGTCGGAAACGCTGATCAAGGCGCGGCGGATCGGCAGGCGGGTAGTCTGGTCGGTCATCTCAATTTCCATCAAAAGCAAAGGAGTCAGCAAAAAAGGCGACCGTTTTTACGCGGGCGCCTTTCTGGTTTGATTGAATGCTTACAGCAAATCGTACTGCTTGAGTTTCTTGCGCAGCGTGCCCCGGTTCAGTCCGAGCAGTTCGCTGGCCTTGGTCTGGTTGCCCTTGACGTAGTTCATCACGCACTCGAGCAGGGGAGCCTCGACTTCGGAGAGCACCAGGTTGTACACATCCGTGACGGCAGCGCCCTCAAGGTGGGCGAAATAATTGTGCAGCGCCTTCTCGACACTCCCGCGAAGGGTCTGGCCTTCTTCGCTAGGCGTATTGAGGTGCTGTTTCAAATTCACGTTGTCGCTCACGGGTGTTGTTCCACTCACTAAAGTCTCGGTCATCATCGTCATGCGGCCACCCCTTCTCCGTCCCCTGTCAGGCTCTTGTAACGTTCGGCGAAGAAGCCCTGAACGTTGGCGCATTGTGCTTCCGTATCTTCCAAACGATTGAAGTGGGCGCGAAACTCCCTGGCGCCCGGCAAGGTTGCGAGATACCAGCCCACATGCTTGCGAGCAATGCGCACACCCATGACGTCTCCATAGAAAACGTGCAGCGCGGCCAAATGCTCTAGCAGTATGCGTTCCACCTCGATCAGTTCCAGCGCCGGAAGTTTTTCACCGGTGCGCAGGTAATGATCGATCTCGCGAAAAATCCATGGCCGCCCCTGGGCAGCCCGCCCTACCAGCAGGCCATCGGCACCGGTGGCGTCGAGCACATACCGGGCCTTTTCCGGCGAATCGATATCGCCGTTGGCAAACACCGGGATCGACACCGCCTGCTTGATCGCGGCAATGGTGTCGTACTCGGCTTCACCGGTGTACAGGTCGGCACGGGTGCGGCCATGCACCGCCAGCGCCGTGATTCCTGCCTGCTCGGCGATCTTCGCCACCGTCAGGCCGTTCTTGTTGTCCCGGTCCCAGCCGGTGCGGATCTTCAGGGTGACCGGCACATCGACTGCGGCCACGACGGCCCGCAGGATCTCGGTCACCAATGCTTCATCCTTCAACAGTGCGGAGCCGGCGGCCTTGTTGCAGACCTTCTTGGCCGGGCAGCCCATGTTGATGTCAATAATCTGTGCGCCCAGTTCGACGTTGGCCCGTGCCGCATCTGCCAGCATCTGCGCATCGCCACCGGCGATCTGTACCGAGCGGGGCTCGGGATCACCTTCGTGGATCATGCGCATGCGGGACTTGCGGGTGTTCCACAAGCTCATGTCGCTGGTGACCATTTCTGAAACTACCAGCCCGGCGCCCAGTCGCTTGCACAGCTGACGAAAGGGTTGGTCTGTGACGCCCGCCATGGGGGCGAGAATCAAGCCGTTGTGCAATGTATATGGACCGATGCGTACCGCCGACATAGGACTTCCCTGTTGTGGGGCCGGATCATGAGAGTTCGAAAAAGGGTTGGCATGATACCCGCTCTCGATGACTGGATAAAGGCTGAATTGAACAAAATCTGAACAGTTATTCTGTTATCGCCAGCGGTTTGGTCCAGGCACGCTCAGGCAGAAATCCGTCGTCAATCGCGGATCAGTGAAGCGTTTCACTCGGGCGAATGAAAACTCAGGCTGTAGTTCACCGCTTTGGAGCCTGGATCGAGAATATCCAGCGCGATGTGGATGGGCGTCTGCGGCGGCATTTCCGCCATGCCTTCGAGATCGCCATTGAGGTATTCGCCGGGTTTGAACTGACGCCTGGCGATCAGGTGACCGTTGAGGTCGGCAAAACGCAGCTCCAGCAGGGGGAATGGCTGGGAGAACGGCGCGCGATTGTAGATGATCGCATCGACCACCAGGGCACCGCTGAATTCCGGGTGGCTGCGCACGACCAGGTTGCTGCTCTTGATTTTCGCGATGTCGACCTTGGACGGCACGGTGCAACCGATTTGCGGGCACAGCTGCTGGAACCAGGGACGGTACTGGTCCTGACGCGCGAGTTCTTCGAAATGATACGCAACGTACTGGCCGCCCAGCGCAAGCGCGGCGAGCGCCACCAATAGCATCCAGATGAAACGGCGGCCCCAGGGCGAACGACGTTTTTGCCAGTCCAGTTGCAGCGGGTCGTCGGTCAGGTCCTGCAGCACCTCGGCGCGCACTGCCGGTTCGCTGCGCTTTTTACGCAACGGCTCGATCGAAGGCAGGTCGTCATCCAGGTCATCCACCGCGGACAGGGACAGGCGTTCCGGCGCGGGTGGCGGCTCCAGCACCAGTTCCTGGCGCACCAGGGGAGGGCGCGGCTCATCGTCGAGCTCGACCAGCTCCAGGGTCAGCGAGGGTTCGGTACGGGCTGGCTTGAGTGGAGTAAACGGCACCACCGCGGCCGCTTCCTGGACCTGGCTGGCCTGTGCCCGCTCGGCCGCCGATTCGCTGTACAGGCTATCGGCCCAGGGGGCATGCTCATGATCGGCGCTGTCGCGTCGCGCACTCAGTGAATCTTCGCGGTGCCGGCCGAATTCGGTGGTCGGCTGGATCTCCCGCTGCTCCAGGCGCGCGAGTTCTTCGTCGAGGTCCATGCTGTCCAGGTCCAGCTCGGCGGCCGTCCACTGCTTCAGGCTGATGGCCCGTTGCTCTGGCGGCTCGACGATGACTGGGGATGTGGAGGCAACAGGCTCCTTGCCGGCGTGTTGCTCCAGCAGCTGCTTGGCGGCATTAAAAACCTGCAGGCATGACCCGCAACGAACCACTCCGCGGGCCACGCTCAACTGGGCATGGCTGACGCGGAAGCTCTTTTGGCAATGCGGACACTGGGTGACGAAGCTGTCGGTCATGCGGCGATCCGATGAATGCAGGCGCCCATTCTAGCGCCGACGGCCAGTGATGCGCACCCAGCCATCGCGATTGGCGATCGGGTCCAGGTCGAAGTCCTGGGCGTAGGCCCTGGCGACGTCTTCGCCCTGCTCGGCGAGGATGCCCGACAGCGCCAGGCGGCCACCCGGCTTGACCAGGCTGGACAGTTGCGGCGCCAGGGAAACCAGCGGCCCGGCGAGGATATTGGCGACCAATACGTCGGCCTTCACCTGCGGCAGATCTTCTGGCAAATACAACGGGAACAACGCTTCGGCAATGTTGTTGCGCCCCGCATTGTCCCGGGAAGCTTCCAGCGCCTGCACGTCGATGTCAGTGCCTACGGCTTCCCTGGCGCCCAGCAACAGGGCGGCGATCGCCAGGATGCCCGAGCCGCAACCGAAGTCGAGCACGTTGCAATCCTTCAGGTCCTGACCATCGAGCCACTCCAGGCACAGTGCGGTGGTCGGGTGTGTGCCGGTGCCAAACGCCAGGCCCGGATCCAGCAACAGGTTCACCGCGTCAGGCTCGGGTGCGGCGTGCCAGCTCGGGACAATCCACAGGCGCTGGCCAAAACGCATCGGCTGGAAACCGTCCATCCAGCTGCGCTCCCAGTCCTGGTCTTCGATGACTTCGCTGTGATGCTCGGGCAATGGGCTGCCGGTCAGCAATTCAAGATGCGCCAGCACGCTCGCCGCTTCAGTGCCGCCTTCGAACAGGGCCAGCAGGTGCGTGTGCGACCACAGTGGCGTGGTGTTGAGTTCCGGTTCGAAAATCGGCTGATCTTCAGCGTCCATGAAGGTCACCGACACGGCGCCCACTTCAAGGAAAGCGTCTTCGTAGGTTTCGGCTTGTTCTGGGCTGATGGCGAGACGGACTTGCAGCCAAGGCATGGCGGGCACCTTTGAAAAATATTGATTGCAGCCTAGCGGGCTGCGAGAAGCGCGCAAGTTTACGCGAGCGTGGCTAAGAAGACGACCATGGTTGAAGATCAAAAGATCGCAGCCTTCGGCAGCTCCTACAGGGGAGCGCATTCCAAATGTAGGAGCTGCCGAAGGCTGCGATCTTTTGACTGTGCTTCAAAAACAACAAAGCCGCCCGAAGGCGGCTTGGTTGATTACCAGCTAAAGCTTAGTGCTTGTCGCCAGCCAGCTTGTGTTCCAGGTAGTGGATGTTGATTCCACCTTTGCAGAAGCCTTCGTCGCGGACCAGGTCGCGGTGCAGCGGGATGTTGGTCTTGATCCCGTCGACCACGATTTCGTCCAGCGCATTGCGCATGCGCGCCAGGGCTTCGTCACGGGTTGCGCCGTAGGTGATCAGCTTGCCGATCAACGAATCGTAGTTCGGCGGAACGGCATAACCACTGTACAGGTGCGAATCGACGCGAACGCCGTTGCCGCCTGGAGCGTGGAAGTGCTTGACCGTGCCTGGGCTTGGCATGAAGGTTTTTGGGTCTTCGGCGTTGATCCGGCATTCAAGTGCGTGACCGCGGATGACGACGTCTTCCTGGGTGTACGACAGCTTGTTGCCAGCGGCGATGCTGAGCATCTCCTTGACGATGTCGATGCCAGTGACCATTTCGGTAACCGGGTGCTCGACCTGAACGCGGGTGTTCATTTCGATGAAATAGAACGCGCCGTTCTCGTACAGGAACTCGAAGGTGCCCGCGCCACGGTAGTTGATGTCGATGCAGGCTTTAACGCAGCGTGCGAGGACTTCCTGGCGAGCTTTCTCGTCGATGCCCGGTGCCGGTGCTTCTTCGAGGACCTTCTGGTGACGACGTTGCAGCGAGCAGTCGCGGTCGCCCAGATGGATGGCGTGGCCCTGGCCATCGGAAAGCACCTGAACTTCCACGTGACGTGGGTTGGTCAGGAATTTTTCCAGATAGACCATCGGGTTGCCGAACGCCGCGCCAGCTTCGGAACGGGTCAGTTTCGCCGAGGAGATCAGGTCTTCCTCTTTATGCACAACGCGCATGCCGCGACCACCGCCGCCGCCAGCGGCCTTGATGATCACCGGGTAACCGACTTCGCGACCGATGCGCAGGGCGGTTTCTTCGTCTTCCGGCAGCGGGCCGTCAGAACCCGGAACGGTTGGAACGCCAGCAGCGATCATCGCGTGCTTGGCCGATACCTTGTCGCCCATCAGGCGAATGGTGTCGGCTTTCGGACCGATGAAGGCGAAGCCGGAGTTCTCGACCTGTTCAGCAAAATCAGCGTTTTCCGCGAGGAAACCGTAGCCTGGGTGAATGGCGGTAGCGCCGGTCACTTCAGCTGCGGCGATGATTGCCGGAATGTGCAGGTAAGAATGGGCGGCCGACGCCGGACCGATGCAGACGGATTCGTCTGCCAGGCCCAGGTGCATCAGCTCCTTGTCGGCCTTGGAGTAAACGGCGACAGTCTTGATGCCCATTTCCTTACAGGCACGCAGGATCCGCAGGGCAATCTCACCGCGGTTGGCGATCAGAACTTTTTCCAACTTCGCAGTCATCAAAGTTTCTCCGCGGTTCAAACGATGGTGAACAGCGGTTGGTCGTACTCAACCGGCTGGCCGTCTTCGACGAGGATGGATTCGATCACACCGCTGGTTTCAGCTTCGATGTGGTTCATCATCTTCATCGCTTCAACGATGCACAGGGTGTCGCCTTTCTTCACGGTCTGGCCGACTTCAACGAAGGACGGCGAGCTTGGCGAAGATTTGCGATAGAAAGTACCCACCATCGGCGAGCGGGCAACGGTGCCGTTCAGCACAGGCGCGGCTGCAGCGGCAGGAGCGGCGGCAACCGGGGCGGCAGCGGCAGGCGCTGGAGCCGGAGCGTGCATTGGAGCCGGTGCGTAGTACTGTTGAGCTGGCGTCTTGCTGTGGCGGCTGATACGTACGGACTCTTCGCCTTCCTTGATCTCGAGCTCGTCGATGCCGGACTCTTCCAGCAATTCGATCAGTTTCTTAACTTTACGGATATCCATGAATCATCAACTCCCAAGGGTCGGTCAGGGGCGCTTAACGCTTGTAGTTCAAGTCGTTGCCTGTGTTTCAAGCTGCTCTAGTGCGGCCTCCAGGGCCAGTCGATAACCGCTGGCGCCAAGGCCGCAGATCACTCCCACCGCTACGTCGGAGAAGTAAGAGTGATGGCGGAATGGTTCGCGTTTGTGCACGTTAGACAAATGCACTTCGATGAATGGGATGCTCACCGCCAGCAGCGCGTCACGTAAAGCGACACTTGTGTGCGTAAAAGCTGCTGGATTGATCAGGATGAAATCCACACCTTCGCTGCGGGCAGCGTGGATGCGGTCGATCAATTCATACTCGGCATTGCTCTGCAGGTGCAGCAAATGGTGGCCGGCTTCACGGGCACGGCGTTCCAGGTCCTGGTTGATCTGGGCCAGCGTCGTGGCGCCATAGGTGCCCGGTTCGCGGGTGCCGAGCAAGTTCAGGTTGGGTCCGTGCAGAACCAGAAAGGTTGCCATCTGCTGTTCCTTGTTATCCGAGTGCATTTGTCAGAACCCGGCGACTATGCCGCAAAGACTTTGTGACTGTCCAGTTCTATGCAATAGCCAGCACGATGGCCGATGTTTGCGCGAAATATATGACCGCCCGATTGAATCCGGTCATTTGGGCCCGGCCGGCATGATGGGGTTGGCAGGTGTGCTGCCGTCGCGAGCAAGCCCGCTCCCACTGGGGCCTGTGCCGCGCATGTATCCAGTGTGGGAGCGGGCTTGCTCGCGAAGGCGCTCGATCAGACGCGAAACGCCTGTACCGCCGTGTGCAACCGTCCGCCCAGCACCAGCAAGTGTTCCCCTTGCTCACGGCCTTCACCAATTCGCAGCAAGTTATCCCCACCCAGCTGGTGAATCCGCTCGCTGTGATCGCGAATCTCACTGACCGCACCACTTTGCTGCGCAGTCACATCGGCAATGCGCACTGCAGTGTCGGAAATGGTCTGGATCGCATCGACGATTTTATCCAGTGCGCCGTCCGCCGCCTGGGCCTGGTTGGCGGTGGACTGCGCGTGACCGACCTGGGCGCGCATGCCTTCGACCGATTGGCGTGCCGCCGTTTGCAGCCCGGCAATCAAGGTCTGGATCTGCGCCGTGGCACCGGCAGTGCGTTGTGCCAGCGAGCGAACTTCCTCTGCAACCACGGCAAACCCGCGACCCATTTCCCCGGCACGAGCCGCCTCGATGGCGGCGTTCAGGGCCAGCAGGTTGGTCTGGTCGGCGATCGAGCGGATGACCGTCAGTACCCCGCCGATCGTGGCCGACTCTTCGGCCAGATGTTCAATCATCTGCGCATTGCCTTGCACTTCGCCGACCAGGGCATGCAGGCCGGCAAGGCTCAGGCCGATGACTTTCTGCCCTTGCTCTACCGCCAGCCCCGCATGGCGACTGGCGTCGGCGGCTTGGCTGGCATCGCCGGCCACTTGCTGGATCGTAGCTTCCAGCTCTGCGAGAGAATCGCGGATCATCGCGGTGTCGCCAGCCTGATCCTCAGCGCCGCCGTGCAGGTCGTTGCTCAACTCGGCCAGGGTGCGACTGCTGCCGGCCACTTGCTCGGCGTTCAGGCGAATGGTTCCCACCAGGTCGACCAGGTAGGCTCGCAGGCGGTTGAGCGAAGCCTGAATGTCGTGCAATTCGCGGTTGGTCCTGCCCAGTTCGATGTCCCGGCTGAAATCGCCCTCGGCCCAGGTCGACAGGGCGGGTGCGAGGTTGGTCAGGGTGCGAGCCAGTCGCCGTTGCAGAGTGTCGATCAGCAGTGCGATCAGCAGGATCAGGCCGATCATCAACCCCTGCAGCAGTCGCACCTCACTCTGGATTTGCCCGTGTTGCGCGCGCACTGCCGGCTCCAGATCTGCAATGGACTGCTGCACGGCGGTCATTTTCTGGTGAGTCGCAGCGCTGAGCTCGCTGCGTTTTTCGATCTGTTCGCGGGTGCGGGCAAGTTCTGCGGGGTAGCGGGCCAACAGGCTGTTGAGTTCCCGTTTGAGGGCAATGCCGGCGTCTTCGGCGACGGTCTTCTCAGTGCTTTCCAGACCCATCATGGCGGCAAAATCATCGGTATTGGACTCGCTGCTGCTCGTCACGCCCAGCAAGGGCAGGGCCTCCAGAATACTGGCCTGGGTGCGGATATTGCTGACTTCGCGCTCCACCTCCGCAGCCAGTTCGCTGCGACCGCTGCTGACCAGTTTGTCCCGGGCCAGCGACAGCTTGCCCACGTTCTGCGAGGCGTTGAGCAAGGGCTTGAGGTAGTCCGCGTTGGCACTGGCATATTGGCTGAGCTGGTCAAGGTTTGCGCCCAGCTCCCGTTCTGCCTGCAGCAGCAACGCCTGGGGGTCGCCTGCAAGCTTGCCGGCGGCGAGCAGTTCGGTTTTGCTGAACCCTTCAAGCTCCGCAAGGCTGGGGCGCACGGCGTCGGCCAGGGAGGGCGGCAGTTCATCGAGCTCGTGTTTAAGCTCATCGATCGCCTGGCCCGCACTGCTCAGGCGCAGGGCATCACCGCTGACGAGGTAATCCTGCACGTTGCCCACCACCTGCCGTTGAAACTGCTGGGACAGGCTCAGGTAACGCTCCATCAGCAGATAGGGTCGTTCAAGGGCTTTTTGCGACCACCATAGGGTCGCGCCAAGCGCAGCGCACACGGCAATTAAGAGGACGGTGTTGAGATTGGTCAGCAGCTTGAGGCGCATCGCGGGACTACCAACGGCAGAATGGTAAGCGCCCGAAGTTATTGCGTTTCTATTACAGGGTTATGACTGGTTCGGTGGATTCAGATGAAATAGTGGCCTTTTGCTTTGATTCCCGCGAGGACTGCACGCGGTTGCGCCCGGCATGCTTGGCGCGGTACAGCGCCTCGTCAGCCTGGCTCGCCATCATCAAGCTGTCGGAGTTTTCACCGAGGTCCACCACCCCGGCGCTGAACGTGCACCAAAGGTCCTGGGGCTGCGCCGGATAGTGAATTTCGGCGAAGCGCTGGCGGATTTCATCGAGCACTTTGTGGGCCGACTCCAGATCGGTATCGGGCATCACAATGGCGAACTCTTCGCCACCGTAGCGGCCGATGAAGTCAGTCTTGCGCAGGCGCTGCTTGAGGAACAGCGCCAGGCTCTTGATCACCCGGTCGCCCATCGGATGGCCATGACTGTCATTGACCCGCTTGAAGTGGTCGATATCGAGCATGGCAAAGCTCAGTGGCTTGTTCTCGCGGCGCGCGCGAAAGCTGCAGTCTTCCAGCAACTGCAGGATATGGGTGTGGTTGTACAGGCCGGTGAGGCTGTCGCGCACCATCCGCGCCTTCAGGTTGCGCGCCCGTGCCGCGCGGTTGCGCACGGTGGTGATCAGGTGCCGCGGTTTGATCGGTTTGGTCAGGAAATCGTCGCCCCCTTCACTCATGGCGTCGAGTTGCTTGTCCAGGTCATCCTCGGCCGAAAGGTAGATGATCGGCACGCTGACGTATCGGTCGTTGTGGCGGATGACCTTGGCCAGCTCGGTGCCGGTGCAGGCCGGCATGTACATGTCGAGGATGATCAGGTCGGGCTGGAAGTCCGCGAGTTCGGCCATGGCCTGTATAGGCTCGATCAAGGTGCGGGTGACAATGCCGGCGCTATTGAGCAGGCGCTCGGTGTGCATGGCCTGGGCCCGGGAATCGTCAATGATCAGCACTTTGAACGGTTCGTACTGCGCGACGCAGGTCAGCACTTCGATCTTTTCCAGCAGGCTTGACGCTTCGAGGGTGCCGGTGAGGAACTCCTGGCCGCCGGCACGCACGGCGGCGAGGCGGGTCGGGGTGTCGGTTTCATTAAGACTGAAGAACAGCAGCGGCAGTTGTTGTTCCAGGCCTTCCTGGGCTTCGGCGGCGAGTTTGAGGCCGATGCCGGGCCCGCTGAAATCCACATCCATGACAATCGCCGCCGGCAGGCGCTCGACCATCGAGGAGCGAAACGCCGCCACGCTGTCCAGGGACTGGGCGCTAAGACCGAAAAATTCCAGCTGTTTGGCCAGGCGCTCCGCGCGGTCGTGATCCTGCAGCATCACGTAGATCGGTTTGCGCAAGGGCGGCAGGAACGTCTGATCGAGCTGATCGCCCTGGCGCAGGCCGGTGCGCGACAGCCGCTGCATCAGGCGGTTAAGGTCAGTGATCAGGCCGCTGCTGAGGCGACCGCGATTGGTCTCGACTGCGTCAAGTGCCTGGCCGATGTGGCGGGCCAGTTGCATGTGTTCCGGCTGCTCGAAGCGCTCGGCGAACCGCAACAGGCGCAGGTTGGCTTCGCTCAGTTCCGCCAGGTCGGTGGCAGACCACTCGCTGCGCTGCAGGCGCTGCCATGTCTCAAGAATCTGACGTGCCTGATGAATTACCCGCTGGGCAAAGTGGTGCTTGAGGCGCTCACGGCTGGGGTCTTCTGGCTCGGTCATATCCTGACTACTAGTTAGGGTGCATGCTGAGATCGACTGGTGGCTCTATGCTAGCATCTCTTCCGAGGGTGGATCAGTGTCGCATGTCAATAATCTGCATAGCGAGCTCATTCAGTTTATGACTGGCGAGTCGCGGTGCTGCGTACGGGATGCGTACGCCGCACCAACACAAGGCGTGGTGTTCATTTATAGTGGCGGTATCGACCGTGCGATTGATGCTTGCGGCATGCGCGTATTAATGCGCGGCAAACGAGGCACGATGGCGTAGGGTTGTGGTCGAACCGATGAACTCAAGTGATTGAAAGGATATCGCCATGCTGGACTGGAAGAACCGCGCGGGCAGCGCGCCTGAACGTGCCGCTGAACCAAAATCAGCCACCCGCAGCTATATAGGTGGACTGTTGTTCAGCCGGGCGCTGGTCACCTTGATCGGCCTGTACCTGTTGGTGGCTATCGCCCTGGGCTGGTATTGGAGCCAGGAGCCGGCACTGTTCCCGGTTCAGCAGAATGCCCAGGTCGCTGCCGAGAAAGAAGGCAAGCAGATGGTCATCGGCTACACCACGGTTGAAACCCTCAAGACCGTGGCCGATACCTTGCTGAGCAAGCCGGGCGGCTATATTTCCAATGACCGTTTCCCGCCAGGCCTGTGGATGGACAACACGCCAAGCTGGGAATACGGGGTGCTGGTGCAGGTGCGCGACCTGACGCGAGCACTGCGTAAAGATTTTGCCCGCTCGCAATCGCAATCGGCGGAAGACTCGGACCTGGCCAAGGCCGAACCGCGCTTCAACTTCGACAACAAGAGCTGGGTGCTGCCGTCCAGTGAGTCCGAGTATCAGGAAGGCATCAATTCCCTGAGCCGCTACCAGGCTCGCCTGTCCGATCCTTCGCAGAAAAATGCGCTGTTCTACGCCCGTGCCGACAACCTCAACAACTGGTTGGGTGATGTGGGCACACGCCTGGGTTCGTTGTCGCAGCGACTGTCGGCCAGCGTTGGCCGGGTCAAGCTCAACACCGCCTTGAAAACCGAGGTCGTGGCCCCGGGCCAGGTACCACAGGTTGACGAGGAAATCGTCGAAACCCCGTGGATGCAGATCGACAACGTATTCTATGAAGCCCGCGGCCAGGCATGGGCCTTGTCCCACCTGCTGCGCGCCATTGAAGTCGACTTCGCTGACGTGCTGGCGAAGAAAAACGCCACCGTCAGCGTGCGCCAGATCATTCGTGAGCTGGAAGCTTCGCAGGAGCCGGTGTGGAGTCCGATGATCCTTAACGGCAGCGGCTTTGGCGTTCTGGCCAACCACTCGCTGGTCATGGCTAACTACATTTCCCGAGCGAACGCCGCAGTGATCGACTTGCGTCAATTGCTCAACCAGGGCTGAGTCATGGCTGACAGCGACAAAGAGGCCGCCCACCGCGCGGCCTCGGACGCCGAGCAGATTGCCTGGGTCGATGAGCAGGACAACCTGCTCGGCGCGCTGGTCCGTTCCGACCTGCGCGAGCGGGGCCTGATCGGGCGTGGCACCTACATCATGCTGTTCAATTCGGCGGGTGAGCTGTGCGTGCACCGCCGCACCCTGAGCAAGGCGATCTATCCCGGTTACTGGGACGTTGCCGCTGGCGGCATGGTGCTTGCCACCGAAACCTACGCCGAGTCGGCCGCACGGGAACTGGAAGAAGAGCTGGGCGTTGGCGGGGTGGAGTTGACCGCCCACGACCATTTCTACTTCGAGGACACCGGCAATCGCCTGTGGTGTTCGGCGTTCTCGGCAGTGTGGGACGGGCCGTTGATCCTGCAGCCGGAAGAGGTGGTTGAAGCGCGCTTTCTACCCATCGACCAGGTAATGCTGGAAATCCGGCAGAAGCCTTACTGCCCGGACTCGCTGGCGGCTTTGAAGCGCTATCTTCGCGCCTGCGGGAAAGACGTCGCAAAAGAGCTATAAATTGGCGCCGATTGGCTCTTAGCAATCGGCGTTTTTGCCGTTACACTGCGCGACCTTTTCAAACTGAACCGACATCAGTACGGCGTAGGAGCTGCCGCAGGCTGCGATCTTTTGATTTGCCATTGAATCAAGATCAAAAGATCGCAGCCTCGTTGCACTCGTCAGCTCCTACACCGGCTTTTCCGTTTCAGTAGCGCTGCCCCTGCCTGAGTGGGGCTTCGCGGTCGATAGCCATGCGCTGCGGCCAGTCTTTGTCCTCCCAAGAGGATTGCCGGTGGCCAAAAAAGCCGCATCCTTCGCCGCCCTAGGTGGCCTGGTATTTTCCACCGACGCAGGTCGTCATTGCCCCGAGTGCAGTAAACCGGTGGACGCCTGCATCTGCAAACAGACCGTGATCCCGGCCGGTGACGGCATTGCTCGCGTACGTCGCGAAAGCAAGGGACGTGGCGGCAAGACGGTGACCACCATCACCGGTGTGCCCCTGGCTGAAGATGCGCTCAAGGACCTGGCGACCACGTTGAAAAAACGTTGCGGGACCGGGGGTGCGTTGAAAGACGGCATCATTGAAATCCAGGGCGATCATGTCGAACTACTCTTGGCGGAATTGATCAAGCTCGGTTTCAAGGCAAAGAAGTCCGGCGGCTAGCAGCCTCTGTGAAAACCACCCTCGACTTGATCCAGTCCTCACAGCAGGTCTGGCGTCGTCCACATGGTTTTCACAGAGCCTGTTCTGACCGGTTTCTAAACTCACTGCGGTCGGCGAGGTCTACCCCCTCGTTGACGAACCGTCATTTTCATTCTTTAGACTGCGCCGGCCTGAACCCAGGCGACGCTCTATGACTTCTTTATAGGGGACTTCAATGTCCGTACGACGCACACGCAAAGACGATGGCAGCCAATGGACAGTTGCGGACAGCCGCAGTGTTTACGGGATCCGCCATTGGGGGGCCGGGTATTTCGCCATCAATGACGCCGGTCGCGTCGAGGTTCGTCCGAACGGCCCCGCCAGTTCGCCTATCGACCTGTTCGAGCAAGTGGACCAGCTGCGCAAGAGCGGCTTGTCCCTGCCATTGCTGGTTCGTTTTCCCGACATCCTGCAAGACCGCGTGCGTCAGCTGACCGGTGCATTCGATTCGAACATCGAACGCCTGGAATACCAGAGCAAGTACACCGCGCTTTACCCGATCAAGGTCAACCAGCAGGAAGCGGTGATCGAAAACATCATCGCCACCCAGGATGTTTCCATTGGCCTTGAAGCCGGTTCCAAACCCGAGCTGCTGGCCGTGCTGGCCCTGGCGCCCAAAGGCGGCACCATCGTCTGCAATGGCTACAAGGACCGCGAGTTCATCCGCCTGGCCTTGATGGGGCAGAAACTCGGGCACAACGTGTTCATCGTGATCGAGAAAGAATCCGAAGTTGAGCTGGTGATCGAAGAAGCCGCCTCGCTGAAGGTCAAGCCTCAGGTCGGCCTGCGCGTGCGCCTGTCGTCCCTGGCGTCGTCCAAGTGGGCGGATACCGGCGGCGAGAAATCCAAATTCGGCCTGTCGGCGGCGCAGCTGCTGTCGGTGGTCGAGCGTTTCCGCGCGGCGGGCCTGGACCAAGGCATCCGCCTGTTGCACTTCCACATGGGTTCGCAGATCGCCAACCTGGCGGACTACCAGCACGGCTTCAAGGAAGCGATCCGCTACTACGGCGAACTGCGCAACCTCGGCCTGCCGGTGGATCATATCGACGTCGGTGGCGGCCTGGGCGTCGACTACGACGGTACCCACTCGCGTAACGCCAGTTCGATCAACTACGACATGGACGACTACGCCGGCGTCGTGGTCGGGATGCTCAAGGAATTCTGCGACGCGCAGAGCCTGCCGCACCCGAACATCTTCTCCGAAAGCGGTCGCTCGCTGACGGCGCACCACGCCATGCTGGTGGTGCAGGTCACCGACGTCGAGAAACACAACGACGACGTGCCGCAGATCGAGAACAAGGAGGCCCTGCCGGAAACCGTGCAGTGGCTGGTAGACCTGCTGGGCCCGACCGACATCGAGATGGTCACCGAAACCTACTGGCGCGCCACTCACTACATGAGCGACGTGGCTACCCAGTACGCCGATGGCAAGCTGACCCTGGCGGAAAAAGCCCTGGCCGAGCAATGCTACTTCGCGGTGTGCCGTCGCCTGCACAACTCGTTGAAGGCGCGTCAGCGTTCGCACCGCCAGGTGCTCGACGAACTCAACGACAAACTGGCCGACAAGTACATCTGCAACTTCTCGGTATTCCAGAGCCTGCCGGACACCTGGGCCATCGGCCAGGTCCTGCCGATCCTG
Source organism: Pseudomonas sp. HY13-MNA-CIBAN-0226 (assembly GCF_040310305.1). Taxonomy (NCBI): domain Bacteria; kingdom Pseudomonadati; phylum Pseudomonadota; class Gammaproteobacteria; order Pseudomonadales; family Pseudomonadaceae; genus Pseudomonas; species Pseudomonas sp. HY13-MNA-CIBAN-0226. Next base: position 57,189 of record NZ_JBEOPS010000007.1, on the reverse strand, counting down.
CCGCTGCACCGTCTCGACGAGGAGCCGCTGCGCCGTGCCGTGCTGCAAGACCTGACCTGCGATTCCGACGGCAAGATCAAGCAGTACGTCGACGAGCAGAGCATCGAGACCAGCCTGCCGGTACACGGTCTGAACGAAGGTGAAGACTACCTGCTGGGTATCTTCCTGGTGGGCGCCTACCAGGAAATTCTCGGCGACATGCACAACCTGTTCGGTGACACCGACTCGGTGAACATCTACCAGAACGCGGATGGCAGTGTGTATCACGCCGGTATCGAAACCCACGACACCATCGAAGACATGCTGCGCTACGTGCACTTGTCGCCGGAAGAGCTGATGACCCACTACCGCGACAAATGCGCCAGCGCGCGCATCACTGCCGCCGAACGCACCCAGTTCCTCGACGCCTTGCGTCTGGGCCTGACCCGTTCGTCTTACCTGTCGTCCTGACGGGTTGGCGCCAAGGCTTGATTCGCGTGGGGCCGGTTGGCCTGGCGCGGGCGAGCCTGGCAGTGGAGTGAAACCACGGGGACCGATTACGAGCGCCCGTGGTCCCATCTTCAGGAAGGCCTGGCGCTAGGTTTCAGCGAGCGACAGGTGCTCGATGAGTGGTTGTGGCTGCGCTATCTGTGGCAGAACAACAAACCCTGAGGTGTGGCGTCGATGGCGATCAGGATTCGGCTATTTTGCAAACGGGCCATTGGCGCGCTGGTGCTGGCTGCGATCGCGGCCTGTTCACCGCTCAAGGCGCTTAATGCACTGACCCCTAAAGACAGCTTCGACAAGACCGAGGGCATTGCCTATGGCAGCGACCCGCGGCAAAAACTCGATGTGTACGTCCCGCGCCACCCCATGGAAAACGCCCCGGTGGTGGTGTTTTTCTACGGCGGCAGCTGGAACAGCGGATCGCGCAGCGATTACAGTTTTGTCGGTGAGGCCCTGGCATCCCGGGGAATCGTGGCGGTGCTGGCGGACTATCGCCTGTATCCGCAGGTGCGCTACCCGGCGTTTCTCGAGGATGGCGCCAAGGCCGTAGCCTGGACCCGCTCGCACATCCAGCAGTTTTCCGGCAATCCGCAGCGGCTGTACCTGATGGGGCATAGCTCCGGCGCGTACAACGTCGCGATGCTGGCACTGGACCCGCAATTACTGGGAGCTGCTGGCATGTCGCCCCATGACATCAGCGGCTGGATCGGCCTGGCCGGTCCCTATGACTTTCTGCCCATCGTTAACCCTGACGTGCGCCCGGTGTTCTTCTGGCCGAATTCGCCGGCCCTGTCTCAACCGATCAACCATGTCAGTCGAGGCGCGCCACCGGCGTTGCTGATGGCGTCCAGCGATGATGAGCTGGTCGACCCTGGTCGCAACACCGGTGGCCTGGCGCGCAAGTTGCGCGAAGCCGGGGTGCCGGTGCGCGACCTGTATTTCTCCCGCACCGGTCATGCCACCCTGGTGGCAGCGTTGTCCCGGCCAATGCGCGGCCTGGCACCGGTGCTGGATGAGGTCGAAGGCTTCATCAAGGCCACGCCGGCTCAGTGAGCTTTGCCGGCAAACCAGCCGTCGTTGCGTTGCAGATACCAGGCAAACGCCCCAAGTGTCAGGCTGCGCAGCAACATGAAAAGCAGGAAGGTCAGCCATAGACCATGGTTGCCCAACCCTTGCAGCGCCCAGGCGAAGGGCAGCAGCAGGGCCACCGTCAACAACATGCCATTGCGCATTTCCCGGGCGCGCGTAGCGCCGATGAACAGGCCATCGAGCAGGTAGCTCCACACGGCAATCAATGGCAGCGCGGCCAGGTAGGGCAGGTAGATGAACGCAGTGTCGCGCACACTCTGGATATCGGTCTGCATCTCGATGAACAGATGCCCGCCAAACAGGAACAGCACGGCAAAACCCAGGCTCGCCAGCAGCGACCAGCCGCAGGCGACCACCAGGGAGCGGCGCAACGCCTGCCGGTCACGGGCGCCAATGGCATGGCCGCACAACGCTTCCACAGCGTGGGCCAGGCCATCCAGTGCATGAGCCGTCAGCAACAGGCCGTTGAGCAGCAGCGCATTGGCGGCGACAGTAGCGTCGCCCAGCCGCGCACCTTGCACGGTGATCAGGAAAAAAATCGACTGCAGCGCCAGGCTGCGAATGAAGATGTCGCGATTGACCGCCAGCAAGGGGCGCCAGCTCTGCCAGATGGCCAGCGCCGCCCAGGCGATGTGCCCGGGGTAGGCGCGCAGGGCCTTGCGGGTCATCAGCAGGCCGATGATTGCTCCGGTCCATTCAGCAATGACCGAGGCCCGGGCGGCCCCTGTCACCCCCCATTCCAGGCCCAGAACGAACCACAGGTTCAAGGCAATGTTGACCAGGTTGGTGCTCAGCAGTATCGCCAGGGGTGCCCGAGCGTTCTGCGTGCCGAGGAACCAGCCAACCAGTGCATAACTGGCCAGGGCTGCCGGCAGCCCGAATAGTCGGGTGTGAAAGAATTCGCGGGTCAGTTGGTCCAGCTCCGCCGAAGGCTGCATGAAGTGCAGCGCGACTCCGCTCAGGGGTACGCCTGCTGCGCCCAGGACAATCGCCAGCCCCAGGGCCAGCAACAAGCCCTGCAACAGGATCTGCCGCAACGCCGCGCCATCGCCTCGGCCGGCCGCCTGCGCGGCGAAACCGGTGGTGCCCATGCGCAGGAAGCCCATGCCCCACGCCAGGAAGGTGTAAAGGCTGGCGCCCACGGCCACGGCGCCGAGTTGATGGGCATGGGGCAGGTGGCCGATGACGGTGCTGTCGACCAGCGCCACCAGCGGTACCGAGATATTGGACAGAATCATGGGCGCGGCAAGCGCCCAGACCCGGCGATGGGTCAGGCGGTCGCGCCAGTCGTTGCTCAGGTTGGACATGCAGGCTCCTTGGGGGAGCCATTGTGTGTCAGTGGATGATCCAGCTCAACAGCCACAACCCGAGCAGCAGCCAGATGATCCCCATGATGATCGACGCATTCATGAACGCCCGAATGGCCGACCACAAGAGCATCAGGCCCAGGACCAGCGCGATGATGCTGATGATCGAAGTGTCCATCCCCAGCGCCCGGGACAGCCCCTCGACGAAGTTGGCGCCGGCATGGCTCAACAGATTGAACAGGCCGCTGAGGCCGTCGACGATAAAACGGATGACTGAGCCGAGTGCCTGCCCGAGCCATTCGAAAAAGCTTTCTACCTGCATGTGTAGTTCGTCCTGAGAGAATGATGAGCCCCGTAGGAGCTGCCGCAGGCTGCGATCGTTTGATCTTGATCTTTGGCGCTAATGACTATGCCAAAAGATCGCAGCCTGCGGCAGCTCCTGCACAGGGCATCGACTGTGGATTATGGGGCAAAGTTCGACACTCCATCGATACGCTTGCAGTCCTGGGCCAACCCCTTGAAGCTATACGTCTTCAGGAGAGCCCGATGAACCTTGTTGAACTGACCGAACGCCTGCACGCCATCCGCGATCGCAATGACTGGCGACAATTTCACAGCCCCAAAAACCTGGCCATGGCTGCCAGCGTGGAAATGTCCGAGCTGGTGGAGATCTTCCAGTGGCTGACCGAAGACCAGTCGCGCCAGCTGCCGGCCGAGAAACTCGCCCATGCCGGTCAGGAAGTTGGCGACATTGTGCTTTATCTGCTGCTGTTGTGCAGCGAGTTGGGGTTGGACATGAATGAAGTGGTACGCAGCAAGCTGGCGGACAGCGAACGGCGGTTCAGCTGATGAGTGACCGTCATTTCGATCAGCTGGCGACGCGCTTCGCCGAAAAAATCTACGGTGGGGCCAAGGGCGCCATTCGTCTGGCCGTGCTCCAGGCCGACCTGGCCGAAACCCTGCCGGACCGGCCGTTGCGCGTTCTGGATATCGGCGCGGGCCTGGGCCACATGTCGTTATGGCTGGCCCAGCGCGGGCATGACGTCACGCTCGCCGAACCTGCCGAACCGATGCTTGAAGGTGCTCGCCAGCGCTTCGCCGAGGCCGGGCAACACGCGACTTTTATCCAGGCACCCTGGCAGGATCTGCTCGGCCAGCTTACCGAACCCTACGACCTGGTGCTGTGTCACGCAGTGCTGGAATGGTTGGCCGAGCCCCACGCGATATTGCCGGTCTTGCATCAACTGACCCGGCAGGACGGCTGGTTGTCCCTGGCGTTCTACAACCGCGATGCGCTGATCTACCGCAACCTGCTCAAAGGCCACTTTCGCAAGATGCGCAAAAACGACATGGCGGGGGAAAAACAGAGCCTGACGCCACAACAGCCCCTGGACCCGCGTGAACTTGCGGCGCAACTTGAGGGCCTGTGGCGGGTCGAAACCCAAAGCGGGGTACGGGTTTTCCACGACTACATGCCGGTGGAATTCCAGGCCCGCGCGGAACTGGTGGACCTGCTTGAAATGGAACTCGCGCACCGCCGTCACCCAAGCTTTGCCGGGCTTGGGCGCTACTTGCACTGGATCTGCCGGCCGATCTGATCGGAGCATGAAATGAAAAGTCGTTCGGGTTTACTGATCATCTGCCTGGGGTTGGCGGCCTGCCAGGGCAGCAACCCTTATGTCGCGACCTCCAGGCCGTTGCCGCCCGCGCCACCTCAAGCTGCCACTACCTTCGACCGCAGCGCCTATCCGGCACCTGCGCGCGACTACGGCCGGTATCGCAGTTGGGCCTGGTTGAACGGGCAATTGCCGCCGGGGACTGCCTGGGCGGATTCGGCGCAGGTGGCCGAAGCCGTCAGCAACGCCCTCGACCAGCGCGGCTTGCGACCCTTGCACGACAATCGCCCGGCCGACCTGTTCGTCAGCGCTGACCTGCGCCTGGAAACCCGCTTGCGTCAGGTGCGGGATGACTACTATGGCGGTGCCGGTTATTACGGCGGCGGTGGCGGTTATAACCGCTGCTGCGGCAGCGGCTATGGCATGTACAACACAGTGCCGATCGTGCGCACCTATCAGGAGCAGGTCGTGGTCGTGCGGGTCGACCTGTTCGATGCGCAAAGCGGCCAGCCGGTGTGGAGCGCCAGTGCCGAAACCAGCAACCAGGGCAAGCAGAGCGCCAGGGCCGATGCGATCAGGGAGGCTGTGGAAAAAGCCATGTCGGCGTATCCTCCCGGTTAACTAAAGTAGATAAGACGCATTACGCAGGTTCATGCCTCACTCGGAGAATCATCATGTTCCGCCGTCTCGCTTTACTGGTCGTGGTCGCGCTGCTCGGCGCCTGTGCCTCGGACCAGGTCAACCATGACTTTGATGCCAGTCGTGACTTCGCCGCTTACCGTAGCTGGAGCTGGAAAGAGCCGGCCCTGCAATACCGCCCCGATGACCCGCGAATCAAGAGCGATCTGACCGAGCAGCGCATCCGCCAGGCGGTAACCGAACAGCTCGACCAGCGCGGCCTGCGCCCGGCTGCCGCTGGCATCAAGGGTGACCTGAGCGTCCAGACCTACCTGATTGTCGAGCAGCGCCAGCAGCAGGTCACCACCAACTACGGCGGTGGTTGGGGCGGCCCATGGAATGGTTACTGGGGCGGGCCGATGTACAACGAAACCCGCAACATCACCTACAAGGTCGCGACGGTCCAGATCGACCTGCTCGATGGCAAGGACGGCAAGCTGGTTTGGCGCGGCAGCGACGAACAAATGCTCGCCCGCTCGCCGAACCCGGCTGATCGCAGCACCGCGATACGCGAGACGGTGGCGCGGATATTGGCAAATTACCCGCCTAGATAAAAACTTGATGCAGCACCGCAATCAACCGTAGGCGCTGTCGAGTGCAACGAGGCTGCGATCTTTTGATCTTGCTTTTGAACATTACACAGCCAAAAGATCGCAGCCTCGTTGCACTCGACAGTTCCTGCACACCGCTCATGTGCAGCTCTGAAAACCCTTGTCTACACTCTCCCATACCCATGGAGGTAACCCCTCGGCAGTACGCCGGCAAAGGAGTGCACAATGTCTCCCCGCTTGCAGTTTCACGGTCCCGCCCGGCAACGTGGCGCGATCGGTCTGGTAGCCGCGCTTACCCTCGGCCTGGCAATGATGTTCATGTTGCTGGTGCTCGACAGTGGCAGGCTCTACCTGGAGCAGCGCAAGCTGCAGCGAGTCGCCGATGTGGCGGCCCTTGAAGCCGTGACGCGCGACGGCGATTGCCTGGCCAATCTCACCGCGGCCAGGTACGCCACGGAAAGCGCCACCCGCAACGGCCTGACCGTCGCAGACGGCATTACCCTGACCACCACCTGCGGAGTCTTGCAGACCGGCGCCGACAAGCTGCGCAGCTTTACGCCGGATGCCAGTAAAAAAGCAGCCATCCGCGTGATCGCCACCCGAGTGGTCCCCACCAGCATCGCCGCCGGTGTCGGTGCACTGTTCAGTCCCGGCCCGGTCAGCCTCAATACCCGGCTCACCGCGACAGCAGTCGGTGCCCCGGCCGTGCTGCCGCCCCTGGCCATGTTGACGATCGGCAGCACAGCGCTGGTGGTCGACTCCAGCAAGTCGGCGGCCTTGAACCTGTTGTTGGGGAAAATGCTCGGCGGCAGCCTTAATCTGAGCGCGGTGGGCTGGCAAGGCCTGGTCGATACCAACATCAATCTGCTGAGCTACCTGAATCAACTGGCCCTGGACGTCAACGTCAGTGCCGGCAACTACACCGAATTGCTCAACAAGAAAATCAAGCTGACCCAGTTGCTGGACACCGCGATCACCGTGCTCCAGGCTGGCGGCACAACGGCTAGCGTGGCAGTCAGTGGCCTGACCGATCTCAAGGTGGTAGCCGGCAGCACCGAGCTTGCATTAGGGCAACTGCTGCAGTTGCAGACCGGCACGCCTTCGTCGGCGCTCAATACCAATCTGCAAGTGTTCCAGCTGGTGGAAGCCTTTGTGCAGCTGGCCAACAGCCAGAACGGCATCGTGGTCGACCTTCCACTGAATATTCCTGCATTGGTCAATGGCTCGGTGCGGGTCAAGGTGATCGAGCCGCCGCAGCTGTCGGCGGTGGGTAATCCGGCACTGGCCAAAGCCAACCCGATGGGGCCCGACCGTATTTTCGTGCGCACGGCGCAAGTGCGCACCGTGTTGTCGCTGAATCTACCGCCGTTGTTGACGGGAGTGGCCGGTCTGCCCGCTGCCATCTTGAATACGTCATTGATCTCAGGCGTGACCGACGCCCTGAACAACGTGTTGCACCTCAACCTCGGCGGAGCGCTCCAGTCAGTCTTCTGTGTTCTGGGCGGCACCTGCCAGCGTACGAACTTGCTCATCCTGCCCACCTCCAGAATTGATATCGCCCTGGAAGTCGGCAGTGCCAACAGCCGTGTGACCGACTACACATGCGCCAGTGATGCCACCAAAACGCTGACGACCCAGACCAATACGGCCCTGGTGAAACTGAAGGTCGGCAAAATCGACACGACCAACGCATTCTCGTCTTCGGCAGATGTAACGGTGCAGCCGTTGCCCTTGATCGACGTTGGCGCCATCACTTGCAAGATTCCCTTGCTGGGCTTGGGGCCAGAAACCTGCGATCTGTCGACACGCAAGCCGTTTTACGGCGGCGGCCTTGGGGTCAAGGTCGATTCGCCCGTCGCCAGCACCCAGAGCACGCACATTTACAACCAGCCTCCAGAGATCAAACAACCTCCGTTGTTTTACAGCCTGGGTACGCAGGGCATTGTCGACAGCTTGAAAACCACCCTGGCGGGTGTTCAGGTGCAGGCCTACAAACCTGTGGCTCCAAATGTACTGGGTGATTTACTGACCACTGTGAAGGGGGCGCTGGACGCAGTTAACAACACGCTGGGCGTGGTCATTGATGGCCTGCTCAGCAAAGTCCTCGACCCCATCCTCGACAACCTGCTCGCCGCCCTCGGCATCACCCTGAACAAAGTCGACGTCGGCGCCAACCTCAGTTGCAAACCCCCGGGTCGCGCCGGGCTGGTGATTTAAGACTGGGGCAATATCGGCAACTCGATGCAGAAGCGTGCGCCGTGTGCCGAATTGCTCACACTGAGCCGTCCGCCCATGTTCTCGACAATGCCGTAACTCACGGACAACCCAAGGCCAGTGCCGACACCCACTGGCTTGGTGGTGAAGAAGGGTTCGAAGATCCGCTCCATCAGCCGCGGATCGATACCGCCACCATTGTCCTCGACCCACAGGCGTACGTGTTGCGCATCGCGCTCGGCGTCCAGCGCGATCCACGGCTGGAACGGGTGATCATCCTCGCGCTTGGCCAGCAGGGCATCCCGGGCATTGACCATCAGGTTGATCAGCACCTGTTCCAGCTGATCGACATGACCGCGCACCTGCACCTCGAAGCCGGCCTCGCCTATTCGCAGCTCCAGCCCTTTGCCGCGCATGCCTTCGGCCAGCAACGCCAGGGTTCCTTCAATGGCATGTAACGGATTGAATGGTTGCTGCTCGATCTCGGAACGGCGACCGAACACGCGCATGTGGTCCACCACCCGCGCTGCGCGCTGGACCTGAGCGTCGATGCGCTTGAGCTTTTCGGTCAGGTAATCGACCTGCACATCGCCATTGCCCAGGCGCTTGAGCACATTGACGACGGCCATGCGCATCACATTCAGCGGCTGATTGATTTCATGGGCCAGGCCCGTGGCCATCTCGCCCAATGTGGCCATTTTTGCGCTCTGGGTGAGTTGCTGTTGGGCGCGCCGCACCTCGGTGTTGTCGCGGCCCACGGCCTGGATTTCAAGAAGGCGCCCCTGATCATCGAACACCCCGCGATCCGACCAGACCCACCATGCATGCTCGCGTCCCGGCAGTTGCAGATTGATTTCCGCGGTACTCACCGCAAACTCGGGGGTCAGTTGGCCCAGGCGCGATACAAACGCCTCGCGCTGTTCCGGCGACATCCAGCTGCCGAGGTTCACACCGGGTAACGCTTGCGGCTCGCATTCCAGATAGGCCGCCAGGGGACGATTGCCGAAGGTCAGCGTGAGGTCGGGCAGGTAACGGCAGATCATCGCCGGGGAGTCTTCCACCAGGAGGCGATAGCGTTCCTCGCTTTGTCGAACCTGCTCGGCAGCCTGGGTGGCTTCAGTGACATCCAGCCACAGGCCCACGGCCTCCACCGGCAGGCCGAGATCGTCGCGCAGCAGGCGGGCTTCATCGAGCAGCCAGTGGTAATCGCCAAGACTGTCGCGCATCCGGTAACGCGCCTGCACCGAACCCTGGCGCAGCAACTGTCGGGTGCGTTCAAAGTACTGGTCGCGGTCATCCGGGTGCACTCGCTCGACCAGCATCGCGGGGCTGCAGTCGGCGAGGGAGAAGCCCAGTAACGGCAGCAGGCTGTCACTGAAGAACGTCGGCAGCAGCGCGCCCTCGACGTAGCGCTGAACATAGATCACCGCCGGTGAACTGGCGATCAGGTTGTCCAGCCGCGCATGCGCCGTTGCCGCGTGCTGCTGCTGGTTTTTGATGTCGCTGATGTCGAGCATGAAACCGATGATTCGCCGCTGTGTCCCCGCGCCGATGGCCTGGCCTTGCAGGCGATACCAGGTCGGCGATTGCGCGGCATCGGCCTGCAGCACGCGGATGCACAGCAGCAGGGGTGCACTGTTGTCCTGCAGGTCGAGCAGGCGGGCATTGAGTTCTTCGCGATCGGCGGGGTGTACCCGTTCGAGCCAGTCGCGCACCGGTAAAAACCTCCGGTCCAGGCCCAGGTCGCTGGCAAGCGATGGGGCCAGTTGCAGCTCGTGGCGATCACCGAAAAGCTCCCACCAGCCGGTGCCCAGCAAGGTTTGCAGGGCTTCCAGGCGCTCCATGTGCAGATGGTGGCGCTGCTCGCGCAAACGCTCCAGCAGGGGCGCTGCCAGCGCGGCCATCAGCTGTAACCAGTCGCGATGGCTCAAGTCGGGCGCGCGCTGTTGCACGGGGTAAAAACCGCACAACAACCAGGCCGCGACACCCTGGGCGTCCTGGTACGGCACGACGAAGCCTTCGGCATGGCCGAAAATATCCTGCAGGCGCGGATGTTCGCCGCTGATCAACGGCTGGGGGGCGCCGCTGTTCAAGGTGTCGAGGCCAGTGCCCAGGCGTTGCCCCAGGTGCCATAACTGCGGCGCGTCGAAGGCCCTGGCATGCTGATGCACTTGCCAGCCCTGTGCCTGCTCGTCGAGCAGCGCCACGGCAATGCAAGGGATGTGCAAACGTTGGGCGAGAAGTTGCAGCTGGTCGGTCAGCACCTGGGGCAAGCGCGGCAGACTGCACAGGCGCAGTTGCTCGCTGATCTGGGTTGTGAGCAGCTGACACTGCTCGCGGCTGCGTGCCTGACGGCGTTCGAGCAACAGGTCACCGATGTCCAGCAGCTGCAATAACCAGCCATCGGCTTGAGGCTGCACCCAGCCGCGCAGGTGCACGGGCTGATCGCCCAGGCCTTGAAAGTCGAGGTCCAGGCTGTGCCCAAGCCAATCCCCAGGCGAACCTTCGATGGACAGGCAACTGTGGGGCATCAGGTAGTCGCGCAGTGGTACCGGCTGGGCGCTCACGGCCTGACGGGCGAGTGCGTGCCTGAGCGGTCCCGCCAGGTGCATCACTCGAGCCGCGGCATCCAGCTGGATGTGTAAACCGACTCCGGGCGCGCTCATGGCGTGCCCGGTGATGAGGGCTTTCGCCGGTTGCCGTTGCAGCAGACGCCCGAGCAACGTATCGCCGGAACTCAAAACTGCAGGCTCGATTGTGCGCTGAGCGTGGTCGGCAGGCTGGGTACCGGGCCGATCCCGGGCAGCACCAGCGAAGGCAGCACGCTGTTCAATTTGCTGCTGGGATAGTCGATGCGCACCGTCAGCACTCCGCCGGCGTACTCCGCCTTCGCATGGGAGGCGACACTGAAATTCAAGGCCGGCGGGATCCATGACAGGCGTTGAGTCAGGACGCTGGTCGCCAGTGTCTCGACGGTCTGCTTGTAGTTGGCGGTGGTCGGGTCCACGGCCACGCTGCGCCGTACCGCTTCGGCGGTCGACTCGTTGAACGATTGCATCAGCAATAACGGCAGGCTGTAACTGAGCAGGCCATACAGCACCGCGAAAAAGATCACGAACACCAGCGCGAACTCAATCGCCACGGCACCTTTTTGTTTACGGGGAAGGGCGGTTTTCATGTGTGCGTCTACCCTGACAATCACGACGTAATATCAGCATAGAATCATTCAGCCAAAACGGACGGCTTTTACCTCATGCAGAGTTTTTTCCTGATCATCTGGCTGATGGTGTGCGCCGCGCAGGACGCTCGAGAGCGACACATTGCCAATGTCCTGACCCTCGGCGCTGGCGCGTTGGCACTGGTCTGGTTGCTGTGGACCGGCAGCACCTGGCTGGGCGCCGAGGCCATTCAGGGCGGCCTGGCGTTCCTGCTGGCGCTGGCCTTCACGCTGCCGGGCTACTGGATGGGTCGTATGGGCGCCGGTGATGTGAAATTAGTGACAGCTTTGGCGCTTGCGACGGACGGTATGCACGTTCTCGGCACGATCATCGGCGCAGGAGTGGTCAGCGTTTTGTGGTTGTTGATTTCGCCAAAACTCTGGCTATATATGAGTCAATCACTTAGGGAACAATTGCGCTATATGGGCCCGCAAATGTCAAAAAAACAACCATTTGCACCGTTCGTACTGGCGGGCGCCGTGCTGACCATGGCCTGGCTCCGCTAGTCGCTTGTCGTGTGTACAGAGTCGAAAATTACGTCTACTTTCAAGTCAGTCGTAGTTGTACAGCCCGTGGCTGTCAGTACAGGAATAGCCAGATTTTGGCGTTGGCATGGAGTAGCACGTGAACAAGCTCACCTCGGCAGTAAAAGTCCTTGTGGTTGATGATCAGCCGTTGATCGTGGAAGAACTTGGCGAGTTTCTCGAGAGCAGTGGTTATCAGTGCGTACCCTGTGGCTCCAGTCAGGAAGCGATCGAGCGTTTTTCCGATGACGCCGATGTCGGCCTGGTGCTGTGTGACCTGCACATGCCCGGCATGGATGGCATTCAGCTGGTTCAGGAGTTGCAACGCCTGTCCGGCAAGCATCGGGTGTTCGAGGCCATCATGTTGACGGGGCGCGCGGACAAGCAGGACGTGATCAAGGCATTACGCGCAGGCTTTGCCGACTACTATCAGAAACCCATCGACCTGGATGAATTGCTGGACGGTTTGCAACGCCAGGAAGTGGCGTTGCAGGAGCGGCAAAAGAGTCTGCAGCTGGGGCATTTGAATCAGAAGCTGCAGTACCTTTCCGAGTCCATCGATGATCTGTATCAGGACCTGGACAAGGTACGACGCGATCCGTCAGCCCGTGGCGGGGCAGAGGCCTCGGACGATGCTTTCATTGATCCGGACCGGCTGCAGATACCGTCGATTTTCAATCAGCTGTCCCCTCGGCAACTGGACGTGGCACGGCTGGTGGGCAAGGGGCAGACCAACTATCAGATTGCCTGTGAGTTGGGGATTACCGAAAACACCGTGAAGCTGTATGTGTCGCAGGTTTTGCGTCTGACCCACATGCACAATCGCACGCAATTGGCACTGGCGTTGTCGCCCAATAACTCAGGTTTGCGCCAAAGAGTCACAGCCCACTGAGTGGCAAAAATCCACCGTAGGAGCTGCCGAAGGCTGCGATCTTTTGATCTTTAAAAAGACAAAAGATCGTCCGAACGCGGCCCGAGCCTTCGGCAGCGCCTACGCGGATGTGCATAAGGTATCCGAAGGCCTCTCAATTCCCCTCCAGCGACCCGCCCGTATCCTGCTCATAAAACTCCGGTATCGGGTACTCAAAACTTTTCAGGAACCGCGTCATGGCCCGTTCCCGCTCGGCCGCCGTGGCCGTTTGCGGGATGTTGGACGCCACCTGGTTTCGGCTCTGCAAAACCAGCCAGCCTTCGGTTTCCTGCTGTTGTGGTGAAGAGGGGCCGGCGTCGAGGGCCAGGGCTGGCAGGCTCAGCAGGGGCAGGCAGCACAGGATGGTCAGTTTCATGGTGTTCTCCTCTACTTCAGCGCGTCAGTGACAACCGCCACCTGGCCGCTGGTGGACGGCCGTGGCGGGGCGGGTGCCTTGAGTGATTCGGCGCGGGCCTTGGCGTCGCCGAATTGTTCCGGGCTCAAGCCGGCACGGCTGACGAGTTCACCAGCCTGTTGCCAGTTGTCCTGATAGATCAACAATGCCACCAGGTTCACCGCCGCCAGTTGATCGCTCTGCTTGAGCTCGATGGCGGTCAGGAACTCGAAGCGTGCGTCGTCCAGGCGCAGCTGGTTCATGTAGACCACGCCCAGGTCATTGCGGATTCTTTCGTCAGTCGGCGCCAGCCGTGCGGCCCGTTGCAGATGCGCCTGGGCCTGGCCGTTGTCACCCCGACCTGCGGCGAGTTGGCCGAGACCGTGTTCGGCTTCGGCGGCGCGGCAGCTGCCCAGCAGGCTACGGTACAAGGGTTCGGCATCGCTGCGTCCCAGCAGGCGATACACCCGGGCCTTGCGCAGGCGTACATCCGCCAGGTTGTCCGGCAGGCTCTGCAGGTTGGCGAGGCTGGCGTGCAGCTTGCCGTCCTTGGCCATGTCATCGGCCAGGTTCAGCGCCAGCTCCTGATCGGCGCTGGGTTTGGCGCAACTGGCGGAGGTCGTCAGGTTGGACCAGGGCGCTTGGCCGTTGGTGGCACATCCGCTCAGCATCAGCAGACTCATCACGGCTATCAGTGCTTTCATAAGTAACCTCTTCAAGAGCCCAAATCAGGACGAGAACGCTCGGCCAATCGCGGTAAACCCCGGCCCGGCCAACACGATCAACAGCGCTGGAAACAGAAACAGCATCATCACCACCGACATCTTCGCCGACATCTTCGAGATGTATTCCTGCAGGTTGGTCAGGCGCCGGTCGTCGAGCAGCTGCTTGAGCGCCAGCAGAGACTTCATCGCACCGCCGCCCTGCTGGATCAGTTGCTGCAGGATCACGCAGGTGTCGGTGAACTCGTCGATAGCCAGCACGTTGGCCGCCTTGTTCAGCTCCTGTCCCAGCTCCAGGCCGGAGTCGACCCGGGCCAGAATAAGACTCAGCTCCTGGGTGGTCTGCGGCAACAGCCGCTGGGCTTCGACGCTCAAAACGCGCAGGGCCTGCTCAACGGCCATCCCCGACTCGAACAGAATGCGCAGCAAGGGAATGAGCGTGGAGATTTCCACAGCGATCTGTTTTTGCCGGCGCTTGGCCGCGTAGGCCAGCAGGCGCTTGGGCAGCAGGTAGCCAATGGCCAAGGCAAAGAATGGCGCGATCCAGTGGTTGCTGGCCTGTGGATAGAACAGCGTTTGCAGCCCTATCACCAGGCCCATCACCACGAACGGCGTGCCTATTTGCAGCGCGGCAAACATCGAGCGCTGGCGGGCGCGGCGCCATCCCACGCGGTTGAGCAGCACCTGGGTTTCGTTGTCGAGACTGACGCTGCGTTGTCCCACCTTGCTGTCGCCCACGGCGCGCAGCCAGGTGCCCAGGCGGTTGTCCCGCACCATCTGCCCCTGCAGGCGCTGGCTGACCTGGCGTTCGCGGCGGTGGCGCTCGAACAGGCTGGCGAACATCAACATCACAGCGCCCAGCAGCAGCAACGAGCTGACAAGCATTGCTATGGCCATCTCACACGCTCCGCAACATGCGCCACAGCGCCAGGCAACCGGTGACTTGCAGGCACACGGCGATGATCAGCATCTGCCGTCCACCTTCGTCGTTCCACATCCCCAGCATGTAGCCGGGATTGCTCATCATGAAATAGCTCACCAGGATCAACGGCAGCGAACCCAGGACCCAGGCGGTCATGCGGGTTTCACCCGTAAGTGCACGCAACTGGCGAGCCCCCTGGTCGCGCTCGCGAATCAGTTTGATCAGGTTCTCCAGCAGCTCGCTGGCGTTGCCGCCATAACGGTGATTGACCTTCAGGCCCAGGGCGAACATGCGCAGTTCGTCCTGCTCATACAGTTCGGCAAAGTCATTCACGGCGTCGGGCAGGTTTACGCCCAACTGCACGTTGCGTTGAACCCTGCCCATGGCGGTTTTCAATGGATCCTCGCTGGCGTCGATCGAGCCCATCACTGCGTCCGCCAGGGTACGACCGGACTTCAGACTGCGTACCGTGTGGTCCAGCATCTGGGGTAACTGCTCGACGATCCGGTGGATCCGCCGGCGATAGCGCCAGGACACATACACCCGTAGCGCCAACGGTGGCACCACCAGCAACAGCAGGAAACCGGCCCAGCTCGCGACGGCAGAACCCATCAGCATCGACACCACCCACAGCGCCAGCCAGATACCCAGGCGGTCGGTGGGGAGCCCCAGGCCTGCGCGCAGGAATGCCCGCTCCAGGCCCGTCCAGCGAGTTTTTTCCGGTAGCCGTTCCGGCTGCCCCTGGCCGAGGCGTTCCAGGACCCTTTCGCTGCCGGATTTGCGCACGCCCTGGTAGAACAGGCGCACGGAAAAGGTCAGCAGCAACAGGCATACCAGGCACAGCAACAGAGGACCGATCATGTGCGCCTCGCGGTCACTGAAGGTCGCCGAACGACTCGCGGCGCAGCTTGTCGCCGGCGGGGTTGACCGCCTCGCGCAGAAAGCCGAAACCGGTGCGTCGATCGAGCCGGAACAGGGTATTGGTGACATACACGTCGTCGCGGATACCCACCACTTCCACGACTTCGCTGACGCAGCGGCGTCCGTCGGGCATGCGCGTCAACTGGATCACCACATCCAGCGCGGCGCAGATCATCTGCCGCAAGGTACGCTCGGCGATGCTGCGGCCGGTCAGGCCCACCAGGGTCTCCAGGCGCAGCAACGCATCCTGCGCGTTGTTGGCGTGCACGGTGCTCATCGAGCCGTCGTGACCGGTGTTCATGGCGGTGAGTACGTCGACCACTTCGACGCCACGGATCTCGCCGAGGATGATCCGGTCGGGACGCATCCGCAGGGCGTTGCGGATCAGGTCGCTGGCCTTCACTTCGCCGTGGCCTTCGGCATTCGGCGGGCGGGTTTCCAGGCGCACCACGTGGGGGTGGCCCAGTTGCAGTTCGGCGACGTCTTCGATAGTCACCAGGCGTTCGTGAGGGTTGATCAACTGGCTGAGGATATTCAGCAAGGTGGTCTTGCCCGTGCCGGTGCCGCCGCTGATCAGGATATTACAGCGCTTGCCGACAGCCTCCTGGATGAAATCAAAGATCGCCTGGTCGATGGTTTGCATCGCCATCAAGTCCGAACTCTTGAGCATGTCCTTGCGAAATTTACGGATCGACAGGCACGGGCCATCGAGGGCGATTGGCGGGATGATCGCGTTGACGCGGCTGCCATCGGGCAGGCGCGCATCGACCATTGGCGAGGACTCGTCGAGCCTTCGCCCGAGGGGCGCGAGGATGCGCTGCATCACGCGTTCGACGTGGTGAGCATCGATGAAGCGCAAGTCGCTCTGATGCAGCACGCCATCGCGTTCGATAAATACCCGGTGCGGGCCGTTGACCAGGATCTCGGTCACCGCCGGGTCGCGCAGCAGCACTTCGAGGGGACCGAAGCCGGTGAGTTCGTCGACAATCTCTTCGGCCAGGCGCTCCATTTCATAGCGGGAGATTGCCAGGTGGAGGCGGGCGATGTACTCGGCGATCTTGTCGATGACAAACTGCGCCAGCACCTGCCGGGTACCCTCCAGCAGGTTTTTTCCGGACTCTTCGATGGCATCGATGATGTAGCGGTGCAACACCAGTTTGAGGCCTTCATGGTCGGTGTTGCCGACGGCGCCACGGGTTGGCGCGCCGAACAGCTTTTCACTGTTCATTGCGCACCCCTCAGGCGGTCGAACCATCCCGCCTTGCGCTTGATGATGCCTTCGGAGCGTTTCGCCAGGCGTTCGCCGAGGGTGCGCAGGCCCTGGGTCAGGGTTTCTCGCGGGGCCAGTTCGAACAGCGACACGCCCTGGTTCTTGGCGTTGAGTCGCACCTGCGGGCTGTTGGCGAGCGTCGCGATGACCTCCATGCCGAAGCTTTTACCCAGGGTCTCGGCGTCTGGGCTAACGTCGCGCAGGTAGCGGTCCACCAGCAGCCGGGAGTGTTCAAGCTTCATGCCTTTTTCGCGCCAGAAATTGAGGATCGCCAGGTTGCGCCGGCAATCGAGCACGTTCTGGTCGGTGTACCACAGCAACTTGTCGCAGTGGCTGACAAAGGTTCGCAGCGCCTCGCTGTCCTGCTGCCCGGTGAGGTTCACCACAATGTGCTGGAAGTGATGACGCAGCGCGCTGAGCAGCATGTACAGCTCGGCCGCACTGGTGTGTTCCAGCGGTTCATCGGTACTGGCATAGGCGAGGATCCGCAAGCCGCCCTCGCAGCGACTGAACGCGCTGTCGATCAACGTGGCGTCCAGGCGTCGCAAGTGCCGCAGGGCATCGCCGAAGTGAAACGAGCTCTCCAGGCCCAGCAAGGCCAGGCTGTCACCCCGTGGTAATCCGAGGTCCAGCAACAGGGTTTGTTGCCCGCTCTTCTGCACCACTTGCGCGAGATGGGTGGACAGCAAGGCGCCATCGGCATTGCTCTGCACGCTGTACAGCACCGTCAGGCCGCCCAGGTGATTACTGGGCGTGACAGGCGGCAGGCGCTTGCTCAGGCGCCGCACCAGGCCTGCGACCTCACTGGAGCGCGAGCCGTACGCGACGAAATCCCGGGCCCCTGCGCGCATGGCGTTAAGCACCAATTGATTGTCCATGCCATCGCCCAGCGCGACGATTGCCAGCATCGGCTTGGCTTCAAGGGCCCCTTCGATCAGCGCGCTCTGGGCCACCACGTGGTCGCGGTCCAGGCCGATGAACACCAGGCTGGCGAACGTCACATCCACCAGTGCCAGCAGTTCGTCAAGGCTGCCGCCACCGACGCTGACCACCTGGCCCAAGGGTGCCAGGGCGCCCTGCAGCCACTCCAGGTCAGTGTCGTTGCGCGTAATCGCGAGAAAGGTCTGGCTCAGGCTCTGGCTCATTGCGATAACCCGCTGCGTTTATCGAAGTTGCCGTTTTCAAGGAAGTACATGCGGTAGAAATTCGGATCGTAGTTGCGCAACTTTTCACCGGGCAGCGAGGGCAGTTGCGCGTTCGCCGCCAGTGGCTGCACCAGGTGCGGGGTGACAATCATCAGCAGCTCGCGTTCTTCGCGATTGATGTTCTGGTCGCGGAAAAACGCACCCAGGATCGGGATGTCGCCAAGCCCCGGAAACTTGTTCACCTGGGAGCTGTTGCGGGTGCTGATCAGGCCGCTGATGACAAAACTTTCGCCATCGGCCAAAGAAATGCTGGTGTCGGTGCGGCGTACCGTCAGCGCCGGGACCACGGTGCCAGCGATGTTGACGCCGTTGCTGTAGTCCAGCTCGCTGACTTCCGGCGCAACTTTCAGGGCGATGCGATTGCTGCCGATGATGGTCGGGGTCAGCGTCAGGCGGATGCCGAATTCCTTGTACTCGATCGAGACGTTGTCACTGCCGGAGCTGGGCACCGGGATGGGGATTTCGCCGCCGGCCAGGAAACTCGCGCTTTGCCCGCTCAGCGCCACCAGGCTGGGACGTGCCAGGGTGTAGGCGAAACCGCTGCCTTCCAGGGCGTTGATCATCACCATGGTCTTGCCGCCAATCCAGGAAATATTGAACTGATCGTTATTCACCGGCAGTCGCGGCTGCACCACGCCGTCGATGGTCGGCAGGGTGCGGGGCGCGCCGAACAGGAAGTTGCCACGGGTACCGAAAACCGAGGTCGAGGCTTCCTTCAATTTGGATCGGCTGACTTCGACGAAGCGGATGTCGGTCTGCACCTGGGAGGGCAGCAGCGGTTCCTCGGAAGGCAGGGCGACGCCGGTCAGCGCGGCGGTGGCCTTGCCCTGGACGAACACCATGGTCTGGCGCGGTGTGGTCGAGCAGGCCGTCCAGACCATCAGGCTGGTCGCGCCGGGTGCCATCCCGGTGAGCAGGAAGCCGCTGGCGCCGGTGGTGCGCACGTCGGCGATCTTCGGGTCGCCGACGGCCAGGCGAGTGATCGCAACCGCAGATTGCAGCTCCTGCTGCAGGCCTTCGCCGACTTCCAGCACGCTGGGCAACGGGCTCAAGGCCGTGCAATTGCTGGAGGCGGCAAGGCTGGTGTCAGCTGCGGCCAACACCAGGCAAGCGAACAGCGGGCAAAGTATCGGCATGGAACGACTGGGCATAGAACTGCATCCTTGCTCGATCAGGGAGTTTGTTGGGTGATCTGGTTACCACGAATGACTTCCACCCCAGGCCGTGCGACGGCCGTGCGCACAGGGCTGCTGACGGGTGTTTTCGGCGCGCCGCCCAGGGCCAGTTGGGTGAACTGGATCAGGCCTCTGTTGGCAGCATCAAGATTGCCGGGCGTGTCGCTTTCGCCAGCCCAGTAACGGGCCAGGCGCTGCTCCTCGGCGCTGCGCACCGCCAGGCGTAAAGTGCCTGCCTGGGTCGCCAGCATCAGGCGGCTGAGCAATGGTTCCGGCACGGCCAGCAGTACGGTGCGAGCGGCGATGCGGCGCTGATCCTGCTTGATCTTTTCTTCAGCGTTCAGGGGCGGGGTGGCAGGCTTGCCGTCGTTGGTCAGGCCGAGCTGGTCGCCGACCCCGAGCACACGCATGGCCGGGATGACGATCTGTGCCGACTGTTGCGGGTTGCTCTCGTCCTGGCGCAAGTACAGCAGCACGTCGACATAGTCCCCCGGCGCCAATTGCCCTGCGGCACCAATCACTTCATCGACGGCGACCGCGAGTGCGCGCTCGTCACTGCGAATCATGCGTGCCACGGCACCACCGCTTTCAAAGCTGTCCTCACTCAGCCAGGTGCCGGCGGTGAGTGTGCGCCACGGCGTACGCCCGAGCGCCTGGTCGATGTTGCCCAGGCTGCCGGCCGGCGCGCTGCGCAGTTTTTCCACGGCGAGGTCGGCGGCGGTCAATGGCGTGAATGGGGCCACATCGCGTACCACTACGACCACCGACTGGCGGGTCTGGTCTTCGGCAGTGGCGACGGTTTTTTCGATGGCGGCAACGGCGGTGGGAGTCTCGACCGGTTGGGCAGCAGGCGCGCGACTGAGCATCAAACCCCAGTAGCCGGCGACCACTGCGCCCACTAGCAACATCCCTGCAAGACCCATGGTGACGCGACTGTTCATGACGGGCTCTCCTTTTCCTGCTGCAAGACTTGGCCCATATCCAGACGGGGTAATTCGTGCTTAAGCAGCTATGAACATTCAACGATTTCGCTATTTGACGGTAGCGCAGGTAAAGCGAAATGCCATTAACCACAATGAAAATAGCTGTCAAAAGTTGAAGAAGTGGCCGAGATGGCAGGTTTTTTTTGGGTGCATGAGAAAGTGCTAATACTTAGTAATTAAACCGTTCTTACAGTTGCTGGGGGCCGGTTTGTTGACAATGCTTTGGTGGCACGGAGCAATCATGTCTCGGTCCGTGATACCGGTGCCCAGGGGCCCAAGGAGTTGTCAGATGTTTCTTAAACTGTATGTGAAAATTCGCGTGTTTTTTGAAAGTACTGAAGGCGCTTCGGCGATCGAGTATGCGATTGTGGCGGCGATGGTAGCGGTTGTTGTTGTGGTGTTTATTACCCCCATTGGAGATCGGGTCAGCGAAATTTTCAACGCAATCAACGAAGGAATCGGAGGCAAGCCTGTAACACCAAGCAGTTAAGATAATCAGCCGTACTTCTGATCGTCGGCTAATGTGGTTAAACCTAGGATTGCCGTAGCGGAAACGCCACATGACATTATCTTCACCCCCACGCCCGCAGTTGCTCTTGGTCGACGACGAAGAAGACGCGCTGCTGGAGCTTGCCGAACTGCTGGAGGGCGAGGGCTTTTGTTGCTTCACGGCAACGTCGGTCAAACTCGCCCTGCATCACCTAACCCGCCATCCCGATATCGCTTTGGTGATCACCGATCTGCGAATGCCGGAGGAGAGCGGCATGTCGCTGATCAAGCGGTTGCGCGAGCACACTTCACGTCAGCATCTCCCCGTGATCGTCACGTCCGGGCATGCGGACATGGAGGACGTCAGCGACATGCTGCGCCTGCAAGTGCTCGACCTGTTTCGCAAGCCGATCTATCACGTGCGATTGCTGGAAACGCTGAACAACCTGTTCCCGCAGCCCCTGGCCCAAGTGACCTCCGGCTGAACAAACCCGGTCCTACCGATTCATGCCGCCAGCACCCGATCCCGTAGGAGCTGCCGCAGGCTCGGGCCGCGATCGGACGATCTTTTGATCTTGATCTGCAGATGATCTTGATTCCTGCAGATCGCCAAGATCAAAAGATCGTCCGATCGCGGCCCGAGCCTTCGGCAGCTCCTACCGGGGGATCGTTCGGCTTCTACGCCGGCGTGTCGATTTGATCCAGTACGCGGTTCGCTGTGATCTCCGCCAGCATGATCGTGTTCGAAATACCCAGCAGCGCATTGCGCGACTCGCCGTCCAGGTGATCCACCAGGTGATGGACCATCACATCAACCGAGGCCAGGGTCTCGACCAGATACGTCATCAGGGTTTCAGTCGAGGCGCCAGGGTCCACGCTGAACAGGCTACAGGGCGTGCGTGGGGCGGATTTGATGTCGGCGATGGAGGGGGAGTCGAGGGTGCTTTCGGATTCGGCGGGGGTGTTTGATTCGGGGGGATTGGGGCTGTGTTTGATCATTGTGAAACTCCAAGTGATATTTGGAGCTGCCATCGATCGCCGCGACGCAATCGAAGGTGGCAGCTGTGCGCAGGTTCGCGGACCGAGGCACTTGGAAACCCGGCATACCCGAAGGTATCCCACGCACAGCCACCATAAGACCCACGACAAATACCGAAGTATCGTCGATGGGGCGGGTGATTATGCACCAAGTAAGCTGATTCGGGCCGCGACGCCCGGTTGCTGAGATTCAGCGACGACAAATCATATCTGCTGGACTTCCGAAACAACAACCGACACAACCTGTAGGAATTTTCCCCAGCCCACTCTGGGTATGCAGGACGTGCACTTATTTCCTCAGCGCCACCCCGGTCAACTGTAGGAGCGAGCTTGCTCGCGATGGTCGTGAACGATAACGCTGGCAGCCTGACATGCCCGCGGCGTTCCCGGGCTCATCGCGAGCGAGCTCGCTCCTACAGTGGGTTCGTATAGGCCACCGTCCTTCTGGCAATCGTTAACCGTCGCCATCACCAGCAAACCGGTCCATGACTCAAAGCTGGTAACTGAAACTGATGCTGTACCGCGGCTTGCGGTTGAAGGTATCCAGTGCTTGCTCGGACATCGGCTTGGCGGCTTCCAGGGCGATGTTGTAGTACTTGGCATCGCCAAACCGCAACCCGATGGCGCCCGAGGACAGATTATTGCCCTGCACCGGCAGCTTGTTAAACCAGGTCTTGGAGCGATCCAGGACGACGTAGGGCTGCAGGATTTTTACCCAGCTCCAGTCGCGGTTGAAGCTGTAGTTGACCTCGTACGCGATGCCCCAACCCTTGTCGCCCGACGCCTGATCGTCGGGGTAGCCGCGGCCGAAATTCTGCCCGCCGAATACCGCGCGTTCGCTGTCGGGCAGGGTGTCTTCACTCCAGTAGAGCGCGGCCGAAAGCACCCCCTGCCAGTTGTCGAAAAACCGGTCGCTCTGCACGCCGGATAGACGCAGGCGGAAGAAGTCCAGGTCGAGGTCGGTGTTGTTGGTATCGGCCCCCATGCCATCGATGCCCTGATAAACCCCGCCACTGAGGATCCGCAATTGTTTGGCATCGGCCTTGCGCCAGTCACCTTCAAAAGCGAGGGCGCGCACGTCGCTGTTGATGTCGACGCTCAATGGAAAGCCGACCACCTTGTAGCGGGTCTTGTCATTGACCGCGTACACCCTTGAGCTGACGCTGAGTTGTTCGTTGGGTGACGCGATGAGTGGGTGGCTCAAGCCGATGGAGTAACGGTCATTCTCCCGGTGTGGCTCGAGCTCCAGGCCATTATCGGTCAGCAAGTTGGCGCCAGGGTCGGCGCGGTAGCGTGAGGCGGAGAGCGCCAGCTGCGTGCCCTCGGCATTCAGAAACTGGTTGTAGTCCAGGCGGTAGTACTGCTCGTGATCTTCCCCTGGTGGAAACAGGCCGCTGAGGCTCAGTTGCTCGCCCATGGAAGTCTGGGAGTTGCTGCTGAGGCCGAGCAGGGCCTGGGTGCCGTTGCGGCTGCTTTCTGTGGCGCTCAGGGTGCTGGTGAAGGGTTTGCGACTCGCCTGGGCGACCAGGTAGGCCGCACCGTCGGTGGTGCCCGGTGGCGGCACCTGCGCCTGCAGGGTCACCCCGGGAATTCGACTCATGAGCGTGGTGTAGCGCTCGAAGGTCTTGCGCGTCAGCGGGCGTTCGGCCTGCAGCTTGGCCACCAGCTTGTCGAGCAGGCCCTTGACCCGCCCGACGTCGCCCTGCAACTGGTAATCCTTGATATAGCCTTCCACCAACACCACCCGCGCCACGCCATTGTCGAACGTCTGTTGCGGCAGGAAGGCATAGGACAGCAGGTAACCGTCCTGCTGGTAGCGGCGGGTAATGCTGCGGGTTGCTTCGATCAGGTCGGCGAGGCTGGTTTCCTGGCCGATCAGGGGTTGGTAAAGCGTGGCCAGTTCGCTGAGGGGGTAGACGGTTCCGCCTTCGATCTGCACGGTTCTGAGCTTGATTCGGGTGTTCATCATCAGCGGCTGGGCCTGGGTGGCGCCGGGTTCCGGCACCGAGAGCGGCGCAGTGCTGGGGCGGTAAGCATCGGCGGGCAGGTTGGGTACCGGCAGGTTGCGCGTGGTTTCGTTGCTGTTGAGGAAGCTGGGAAGGGTGTCGGCGAGGGCGCAGGTACTGACGGTCAGAGCTAGCAAGGAAGCCAAAAGGCGCATAGGACACTCCATGTTCAAGTTACAACTTCGCCTGGATCATCATGTTCAAAAGAAAAAGCGGAAGACTCTTTCGAATCTTCCGCCTTCAACCAAGCGTAGGCGCTGTAGATAAGGCCGTCGAATCGGCCAGGTGCAAAAACTAACGGTTCTTGCCACTCAGCTTGCCGGTGAGGCCGCCCAGCAAGCCACCCAGCCCCCCGGTGGCGCCGCCCTCGCCAGGCGCTCCGTTCACCAGGCCGCCTACGGCACCGACGGTGCTGCCCACCGTGGTGACTGTGTTACCGACCGCCGCCACGACCGGGTTTGGCGTGCTGGTGGCGATCGCTGTACCCAGATTACTGACCGCACCACCCACCTGATTGGTCAGGCCGTTGACGGGTGCCCCAAGGCCTGTCGCTGCGCCGACGTTCTGGGTCAGGCCCGTGACGGCGGTAGTGACCGGATTCAGGCCAGCGCCCACCGCGGTGCCAAGGTTCGCCAAGGGCGCGGTAGCTGCCGTATTGGCGACGCCGGAGCCGCCCAGTACGGTGTTAACCGACGCAACCAGATTGCCCGCTGCCCCGGCCGTTACACCGCCTGCACTGACCACGCCACTGGTGCTGCCAGCGTTAAGCCCGCTGCCGACATTGACCACCGCGCCGCCGACGGTCTGCAGCAGACCTGTGCCGCCCAAGGCGCCACCCAGACCTCCACCCAGGCCGCCACCCGCGCCTGAACCACTGCCATTGGACACCAGCCCGCCAGCTTTGCCGACCGCCGTGCCGGTGTTGCTCAGTGCGCCGCCGACGGTGTTGGTCAGGGCATTGCCCTTACCGGCCAGGGTAACTTTGTCGCCAACGCCATTCACGGTGCTGCCGACTTTGTTCACGAGGCCCTTGAGTGGGTCACCGAGCCCGGTGGCGTCGCCAATCTTGTCAGTGGTGGTCTCGACCATGGCAATCACCGGCACGAGTTTGCTGCCGACTTCCTTGGTCACTGTCCCCAAGGGGCCGGTAGTGGTGGCAGTGCTCAGGGTATCGCCGAGCATGGTGACTTTTTCGCCAACGCCGTCCAGCACGGGGGCGACTTTGGTGACGACCCCGCCCACCACAGGAATGCTGCTGGTGGCCGTGGCGAGTTTGCCGCTGACGTCTGAGACGCCATTGCCGACATCCTGCACCACGCCGCCCACCGATGCCGCCGTGACGCCCAGCCCATTGGGATCGGTGTCCAGCTTGCCGATGCCGTTGGCGACGCCATTACCCAGGGTGCTGACGACATTGCCGGTGGTGTTGACTGCACTTTGCACCACACCGCCGACCACGGGCACGGTGCCCAGGCTGTCGCCGACCTGGCCGACGCCATCGCCTACGCCACTGGCGGTTTTGCCGACGTCCTGGACCAGGGTGGTGGTCACCAGCGGAGTGACGCCCGGGTTGGTTGGATTGGTGGGGTCGGTCGGATCTGTGGGGTTGGTCGGGTTGGTCGGGTCAATGGTGCCGCCGCCAGTGCCACCGTTACCGCCTGTGCCACCCGTGCCACCCGTGCCCGCAGTATTGTCGCCACCGGTGCCGCCAGTTCCACCCGTTCCGCCAGTGCCTGCGGTGCCGTCACCTGCGCCACCGGTGCCACCTGCGCCTGTTCCGCCCGAGTCTCCGGAACCGCCCGTTCCCGCGTCGGCAGTGCTGTCGGGGGATGAGCTGTCGGAGCTGCTGTGATGACCGCCGCCGCCACTGCTGCAGCCGGTCAGGCCGAGGGACAGGGCGAGCGCCATGGCGATTGCTGATTTGCACCAAACTTGGGTTTTCATGAGAGGTATTCCTTGCACCTGTTACAACGTTCGCTGTCTTCGATGGCTTGCTGGTTTCTGTTGCCAGCAATGCCTTCGTCCGTTGTAGACATAACAGTCGCAAGAGGGCGCCAATACCATTCTCCAGTTGGTATTAACGCCTTGTGTAAGGGGGGCTGACAGGTGAAAAGTTATCTGCAGAATCAACGGCTTAGTATGGCTTTGAATGATTCATAAACTTTGGATATATATACAATTTGAATCACTGTGCGAGAGCAAAGCTTGCCCCGGCCGGCGTTCCGACTATGGCGAGCTCCAAGGCGCTCAAGCAATCGGCGCCCAATGCCCCACCATATGCTCCAGGTCACCCGCCCCCAGCAGTTGAAAGTCCCCGCTCGATCCTGCCGCACTGGCCATCAACGTCACCTCACTGGGCAATCGCACCGGCTTCAGGAATTGCACGGCAATGTCCACATTGGCCGTGGGCAAATGATCGGCGAGCGCCGCCAGGGTCCTGGCCTTGTTCCACAACCCATGGGCGATCGCAGTGGGGAAGCCGAACAGCTTGGCGCTCACGGCACTCAGGTGGATCGGGTTGTAGTCCCCGGAGACCTTGGCGTACTGCCGGCCAATGTCCGCCTGGGCTTGCCACTGCGCAACCTGGGTCATCGGCAACATCGGCGCGAGCACTTCCTCCGCCGCTTCGCCCTGCAGCTTGACGCCGCGACACAGCATCCGGCTTTCGGCCTCCCATAGCGCGCCGAGTTGATCGTCCAGGGTCGTTATCAGGTCGAAGGTTGCACCTTTGGCGTGGGGCTGCAGGTTCTGCACCCGCACGCTGACCCGCACCCGGCCCACGCCGCCCATCGGGCGCAGGACGCGAATGCGATTACTCAAATGGATGAGACCGAGCAACGGAAAAGGAAACTCCCTGGCCGTCAGCAGTTGCATCTGCAAGGCAAACGCGAGTACGTGGGGATAGGTGGGTGGAAGCAAGGCATTGTCGGCAAAGCCGCAGACTTTGCGGTAGGCCACAAGGCGCCCGGAATCGACATCGACCCCGGTACGCAGCCCGGAATCAGGCAGGGTAGTGCCCGTGATTTTGCGGCGAGTGGCGGCCTTGACGTACAGGTCGGCCAGGCTCGGCTCGCGATCGAGGGTGTGCCAGTCGGTCGTCATGTCTAGGCCCCCAAAACGCTTTGTCCGCAGACCCGCAAGGCCTGTCCGGTGAAGGCGCCCGTGCCGGGCTGGGCCAGCCAGGCGACGGCTTCGGCGACGTCTTGCGGCAAACCACCCTGGCCCAGGGAACTCATGCGGCGGCCGGCTTCGCGCAGGGCGAAGGGGATGTGTGCGGTCATCTGGGTTTCGATGAACCCGGGGGCCACGGCGTTGATGCTGATGCCGCGCTCCTTGAGCAACGGCGCCCAGGCTTCTGCCAGGCCGATCAGCCCGGCCTTGCTGGCGGCGTAATTGGTCTGCCCGCGGTTGCCGGCGATGCCGCTGATGGAGGCCAGCAGGATCACCCGGGCATTGTCGCGCAGGGTGCCCTGGTCCAGCAGGGCCTTGGTCAGCACTTGCGGTGCATTGAGGTTGACCGCCAGCACGGCATCCCAGAACTCCGGCGTCATGTTGGCCAGGGTTTTATCCCGGGTGATGCCCGCGTTGTGCACCACGATGTCGATGCCATCGGGCAGGTGGTCGATCAGTTGTGCGGCGGCGTCCTCGGCGCAAATGTCGAGGGTGACGCTGCGCCCGCCGAGGCGTGCGGCGAGGGCTTCGAGGTCGGACTTGGCCTGAGGCACGTCCAGCAGCACCACCTCAGCGCCGTCACGGGCCAGGGTTTCGGCGATGGAGGCGCCGATGCCCCGCGCCGCGCCGGTGACCAGCGCCTTGCGCCCGGCCAGCGGGCGGGTCCAGTCGGTCACCGGGGTGTCGCAGGCGGTCAGGCGGATGACCTGGCCGGAGACGAACGCGCTTTTTGGCGAGAGGAAAAACCGCAGCGGACCTTCCAGCTGATCCTCGGCACCTTCACCGACATAGATTAATTGCAGGGTGCCGCCGCTGCGCAGTTCCTTGGCCAGGGACCGGCTGAACCCCTCCAGGGCCCGCTGGGCGCTGGCGGCAAAGGGGTCGTTCAAGCCTTGTGGCGAGCGACCGAGGATCACCAGGTGCGCGCTGTGATGGAGGTTTTTCATCAGTGGCTGGAAAAACTCGCGCAAGTGTTTGAGTTGATCGGTGTGCACCAGGTCGCTGGCATCGAACACCACGGCCTTGAGTTTCGGACCGTGCCCCGGAATCCACGGGGTAGCCACTGAAGGCTCGGTGCCGTAACCGTAGATCGCGTCGGTGAGACGGTTGGCGAAAGCACTGACTTTCTCCGCCAGCGGGCCGCCGCCAATCAGCAGCGCGCCCTCGACCGGACGCAGCCTGCCAGCTTGCCAGCGCTCCAGGCGAACCGGCGACGGCAGGCCCATGGCACCGACCAGGCGATGGCCGATGGATGAATTGGCGAAGTCGATATAGCGGTCAGACATGGAACGCACTCCGGTAGCTGGGGTTCAAAGTGTGGACCATGAATGGCGATCAGTCGTTCGATCCACGAGATAAGGCCTACGCTTGACCCTGCAGGACCCAGCAAGCTGGCTCCTGCAGGGTGTGCCGTTTGAATTGGAATATTTCATCAGGAGCTTTTCATGACTCAACTGCGCCGCGTCGCGATCATCGGTGGTAACCGTATTCCCTTTGCTCGCTCCAACGGACCCTACGCCACCGCCAGTAACCAGGCCATGCTCACCGCTGCGCTCGAAGGGCTGATCGAACGCTACAACCTGCATGGCCAGCGCATCGGTGAGGTGGTTGCAGGGGCGGTACTCAAGCTGTCGCGAGACATGAACCTGACCCGTGAGTGTGTGCTCGGCTCGCGCCTGTCGCCCCACACTCCGGCCTACGACATTCAGCAAGCCTGCGGCACCGGGCTGGAAGCGGCGTTGCTGGTGGCCAACAAGATTGCCCTGGGCCAGATCGACTGCGCCATTGCCGGTGGCGTCGACACCACTTCGGATGCGCCGATCAGTGTCAGTGAAGGGTTGCGTCGAATTCTGCTGCAGGCCAATCGCGGCAAGACCACGGCCGACAAACTGAAAACGTTCCTGCAACTGCGCCCCCAGCACCTGATTCCCGAGTTCCCGCGCAATGGCGAGCCGCGCACCGGCCTGTCCATGGGCCAGCACTGCGAATTGATGGCGCAGACCTGGAACATTCCTCGCGAAGCCCAGGACCAACTGGCCCTGGCGAGTCATCGTAATCTGGCCGCGTCGTACACCGAGGGCTGGCATAACGACCTGATGACGCCGTTCCTCGGGCTCACCCGCGACAACAATCTGCGCCCCGACCTGACCCTGGAAAAACTCGCGGGGCTGAAACCGGCTTTCGAGAAAAGCGCCAAGGGTACCCTTACGGCGGGCAACTCCACGCCGCTCACCGATGGCGCGTCCCTGGTGCTGCTGGGCAGTGAGGAGTGGGCCAAGGAACGCGGCTTGCCGATCCTCGCCTACTGGCGCGACGGCGAAACGGCTGCGGTGGATTTCGTCAACGGCGCCGAAGGCCTGCTGATGGCGCCGGTGTATGCCGTGCCACGCTTGTTGGCGCGCAACGGCCTGACGCTGCAGGATTTCGATTACTACGAAATCCACGAAGCCTTCGCCGCTCAGGTGCTGTGCACCCTGAAGGCCTGGGAAGACCCGGAGTACTGCAAGACGCGCCTGGGCCTTGACGCGCCATTGGGTGCCATCGACCGCAGCCGGCTTAATGTCAAAGGCAGCTCCCTGGCGGCAGGTCATCCATTCGCCGCGACCGGCGGACGCATCGTCGCCAACCTGGCGAAGCTGCTGGACGCGGCAGGCAAGGGCCGTGGCCTGATCTCCATCTGCGCCGCAGGCGGGCAGGGCGTGACGGCGATTATCGAGCGTTGATAATCCCGTGCGCCGTTGAAAAGTCCGCTGAAAGCGGCCAAATTGACGGGGCATAATCGGCACATTGTGTGCATCTTTAGGCAGATAGCAGCGTTCATAGGTCGGCAACCCCTCCCACCGGCGAGTGGATTGCCGTATAACGAATGACTTTCGCGTGTTTGGTAATAAAGGACCCACAATAAAAGCTGATGAAGACTCCAAAACGCATTGAACCCCTGATCGAGGACGGTCTGGTCGACGAGGTGCTGCGCCCACTCATGAGTGGTAAAGAAGCAGCTGTTTATGTGGTGCGCTGCGGCAACGAGTTACGTTGCGCGAAGGTTTACAAGGAGGCGAATAAACGTAGTTTCCGTCAGGCGGCCGAATACCAGGAAGGCCGCAAGGTGCGCAACAGCCGTCAGGCCCGGGCCATGGCCAAGGGCTCGAAGTTCGGCAAGAAAGAAACCGAGGACGCCTGGCAGAACGCCGAAGTGGCGGCTCTGTTTCGTCTGGCCGGTGCTGGCGTTCGGGTGCCCAAGCCTTACGACTTCCTCGAAGGCGTGCTGCTGATGGAACTGGTGGCCGACGAGTACGGCGATGCTGCGCCGCGTCTGAACGACGTGGTGCTGGAGCCGGACCAGGCGCGCGAGTATCACGCGTTCCTGATCTCGCAGATCGTGCTGATGTTGTGTACCGGCCTGGTGCACGGTGACCTGTCCGAGTTCAACGTACTGTTGACCCCGACCGGCCCCGTGATCATCGACTTGCCTCAGGCAGTGGACGCGGCGGGGAACAACCACGCGTTCAACATGCTGGAACGGGATGTGGGCAACATGGCCTCATACTTCGGGCGGTTTGCTCCGGAGTTGAAGCAGACCAGGTTCGCCAAGGAGATGTGGGCCTTGTACGAAGCCGGCACCTTGCACCCGGCCAGCATCCTGACCGGCGAGTTCGACGAGCCGGAAGAGTTGGCCGACGTTGGCGGCATCATGCGCGAAATCGAGGCGGCACGCCTGGATGAAGAGCGCAAGCAGGCGGTGCGCGCGGCAGATGACGCGCCACCGAATAAAACCGAAGAACCGCCTCCGCCCTGGATGCAGTGACTGGTTGATGAAAAACCCGGCTTCGGCCGGGTTTTTTGTGAACCCTACCCTGCGGGAGCAAGGCTTGCCCGCGATGGTCGTCAACGATGACGCGGGGCAACTGATACCCCGCGGCGGCCTCTGGTTTTTCGCGAGCAAGCTCGCTCCTACAGGGGGGCTCGAGGTCTGGTTGTTTGATGGGCAGGCTCAGCGCAGCAGCCCGACTCCAGGCTCTTGAGGATCGGGCAGTCGGGCCGATGGTCGCCCTGGCAGTGCTCCACCAGGTCCTGCAGCGTGTCGCGCAGCTGGCCAAGCTCGTGGATCTTCTGGTTGAGCTCGTCGATATGCTGGCGTGCCAGGGCTTTTACATCGGCGCTGGCGCGCTGGCGATCCTGCCAGAGGGTCAGCAGCTTGCCGACCTCTTCCAGGGAAAACCCCAGGTCCCGGGAACGCTTGATGAAGGCCAGGGTGTGCAGGTCATCGTCGCCATACACGCGGTAACCGCTGTCAGTGCGATGGGCGGCTTTGAGCAGGCCGATGGATTCGTAGTAACGAATCATCTTGGCGCTCAGGCCACTTTGGCGGGCTGCTTGGCCGATGTTCATCGGTTGTCCTCCAGGTCCTTGGGCTTCCAGGTTTTCAACAGTAGCGCATTGCTGACCACGCTGACGCTCGACAATGCCATCGCCGCGCCCGCCAGCACCGGATTGAGAAAACCGAAGGCTGCCAGCGGAATCCCGACCAGGTTGTAGACGAAGGCCCAGAACAGATTCTGCCGGATCTTGGTGTAGGTCTTGCGGCTGATCTCCAATGCCGCAGGCACCAGTCGTGGATCACCGCGCATCAAGGTGATACCGGCTGCGTGCATCGCCACGTCGGTGCCACCGCCCATGGCAATGCCGATGTCGGCGGCGGCCAGGGCCGGGGCGTCATTGATCCCGTCGCCGACCATGGCCACGACTGCGGTTTTCTTCAGCTCGACCACGGTGGCGGCTTTGTCGGCCGGCAACACTTCGGCGTGGACATCCTCAATACCCAACGCGTCGGCGACCACTTTGGCGCTGCCACGATTATCACCGGTCAGCAGATGGCTGCTGATATGGCGCGCGCCGAGTTGTTGCACCGCCTGCAGTGCACCCGGCTTGAGGGTGTCACCGAAGGCGAACAGTCCCAACACCTGCGGCTCGGGGCTTTGCTCGATCAGCCATGACAGCGTGCGCCCTTCGGTTTCCCAGGCGCTGGCCGAGTCCGCCAGTGCGCCGGCGTTCAACCCGCACTCTTCCAGCAG
Organism: Pseudomonas sp. HY13-MNA-CIBAN-0226; assembly: GCF_040310305.1. NCBI lineage: Bacteria > Pseudomonadati > Pseudomonadota > Gammaproteobacteria > Pseudomonadales > Pseudomonadaceae > Pseudomonas > Pseudomonas sp. HY13-MNA-CIBAN-0226. The sequence continues at coordinate 25,228 of NZ_JBEOPS010000007.1, read as the reverse complement.
GCGTCGGTTACCCAGGGCCAGGCGCCGTCCGTCAAGCGTGCCGGCAATTCCACGCCCGGTCAGGGACTGGCTGTCGCTGACATCGGCGACGCTCAGCCCGCGCTCGGCGCAAGCATCCAGCACCGCTTTGGCCAAGGGGTGCTCGCTGCCTCGCTGCAAGGCGCCGGCTTTTTGCAGCAATGCATTTTCATCGCCGCCGATGGCGCTCAAGTGAGCGATGCGCGGCGCACCCGACGTCAGCGTGCCGGTCTTGTCGAATACCACTGCACTGACTTCATGGGCGCGTTCAAGTGCCTCGGCATCCTTAATCAGGATCCCGTAGCGTGCAGCGACCCCGGTACCGGCCATGATTGCCGTGGGAGTGGCCAGGCCGAGGGCGCAAGGGCAGGCGATCACCAGCACGGCAACGGCGTTGATCAGCGCTGTTTCGACGGGCGCACCGTAAAGCCACCAGCCCACCAGCGTTGCCAATGCGATCAGCAGCACGGTGGGGACGAAAACCTGGCTGACCTTGTCCACCAGTTTCTGGATGGGAGCCTTGGCCGCCTGGGCGTCTTCCACCAGGCGAATGATCCGCGCCAGCACGGTTTCGGCCCCCAGTGCCTGGGTGCGCACCAACAGCCGGCCCTCGCCATTGATCGCGCCGCCCGTGACTTTGTCCCCAGGTTGCTTGGGCACGGGCAGGCTTTCGCCGCTGATCAGGGCCTCGTCCGCATGGCTTTGGCCTTCGACCACTTCGCCGTCCACCGGAAAGCGTTCGCCGGGTTTGACCAGCACTAGGTCACCCAGGCGCAGGGCGCTGATGGCGACGTCCTGTTCGCGGCCATCGACCACCTGAATCGCCCGTTCCGGTCGCAGGGCTTCGAGGGCGCGGATGGCGCTGGCGGTCTGGCGCTTGGCGCGGCTTTCAAGGTATTTGCCCAGCATTACCAGGGCGATCACCACCGCCGAAGCCTCAAAGTACAGGTGCGGCATGCGCCCGGCAGCGGTGGCCCATTCGTAAATACTCAGGCCGTAACCGGCGCTGGTGCCCAGGGCAACCAGCAGGTCCATATTGCCCGCGCCGGCGCGGACGGCTTTCCAGGCGGCCACATAAAAGCGAGCACCCAGAATGAACTGCACGGGCGTGGCCAGGGCGAATTGCGCCCAGGCCGGGAGCATCCAGTGCACCCCGAACGGCTGCAGCAGCATCGGCAAGACCAAGGGCAGGGCGAGCGCGATGGCCAGGATCACCCTCCAGCGTTCGCTATGCAGGCGTTGTTGTTGGTTGTCGGCAGCAGCGTGCTCGACTTCCCGCACGCTGGCCGAGTATCCCGCCTTGCTGACGGCTTCGATAAGGGTTTGCACAGCGACCTGGCCCAGCAATTCGAGGTGCGCGCGTTCGTTGGCCAGGTTGACGCTGACGCTCTTCACCCCTGCAACCTTGGCCAGCGCCCGTTCCACGCGGCCGACGCAGGAGGCGCAGGTCATGCCATCGATGCTCAGTTCCAGGGTTTGCTGTGGCACGCTGTACCCGGCCTGTTGCACAGCGTCCATCAGGGCCGGCAGGCTGTCGTCGGGCGCCTGCACCCGGGCCTGTTCGGTAGCCAGGTTGACACTGACGGCGCTGGCGCCCCGGACTTTGCTCAAGGCGCGCTCGACCCGCCCGGCGCAGCTGGCGCAGGTCATGCCGGCGATCGGCAGGTCGAACGTAGTGGTCTCGCTCATGGTCAAGCTCCCTGTAGTGGATGCCTACAGGATCAACCTTGCCATGCGGGCAAGGTCAAGCGCCAATATCACCTTGATCCGATCTGTGGCGCTCAGTAGTTCAACGCCGCAGGCTTGAGGTACATCCCTTCCTGCGACATCGCAATCCGGAACTTCAACACATCCCCGGCCTTGAGCGTGATGGTTTGCGAACCCGGCGCGAGCATCCCCGGATTGCACCCCGGGGCCTGGCCCGGCAGCAGTTTCAGGCGCAGGGAGACATTGCCCGGCGGCAAGTTGAATGACGTGCTTTGCTCCTGGAACAGCCGAGCGGACAGCTGGTCTTGCAGGTACACGCCAATTTCGCAATTGGTCGACACTTCCAGGCGCTCGCGGGAAATGATCAGCACCCCGTAGTCCTCCCCGGCAGCGTTGGCCGAAGGCAGGGCCGCGAAGAGGCCGAGGAAGCCAAACAGGCTGAGAGCTGACCAGCGCATGGCTGAATCTCCTGATGTTGAAGTCATTGATACTCGCAGCTTGGCCGAGCGCGACGGCGATTGCCAGCCCGGCCGTTCACTTCAGAACTTGACCTTGCCATGGTGGCAAGCTCGAGACTGGTGTCAATCTCATCAACAGGAGTCATCCCATGCAAGTGTTCACTGTTCAAGGCATGTCCTGCGGCCATTGCGTAAAAGCCATTACCCAGGCGCTTCAAGCCAGAGACCCGGCCGCCAGCGTGCGCATCGATCTGGCCGCCAGGGAAGTCGGCGTCGAGAGCAGCCTGTCGACTGAAGAGGTGCTCGCCGCCATCACTGAAGAAGGTTATGAGGCAAAGGTCGCCTGACGTCTTTATTAGTTAGCGACCTACCGGAATGTTCAAGGCGTCCATCCCCGGCTAGACTGTGGGGCTGCTGACTTCTGTCCAACTGGATGCCTGATGAACTTGCGTACCATTTTAATCCTCGGCGCCCTCAGTGCGTTTGCGCCGCTGGCGATCGACTTTTACCTGCCAGCCTTTCCCGCGATGGCGCTGGCTTTCGGCACCGACGAACAACACGTTCAAGTAACGCTGGCGGCCTATTTTCTGGGGTTGTCGATTGGTCAATTGGTCTACGGCCCGATTGCCGATCGCTTCGGCCGGCGGGTGCCATTGCTCACTGGCGTGGTGTTGTTCACCGTCGCTTCACTGGCCTGCGCGTTTGCGCCGAACCTCGAATGGCTGATCGGCGCGCGCTTCGTCCAGGCGCTGGGCGGTTGCGCAGGGATGGTGATCTCGCGGGCAATCGTCAGCGATAAATGCGATGCGGTGGGCTCGGCCAAGGTCTTTTCCCAGCTGATGCTGGTGATGGGGCTGGCACCTATCCTTGCGCCAATGCTGGGCGGATTGCTGGTCAATACCACAGGCTGGCAGTCGATCTTCCTGGTGTTGACCGGCTTCAGTGCGCTGGCGGCGGTGGCCGTGGCGCTGGGGTTGCCGGAAAGCATGCCGGCCGATATGCCGCGCCAACCATTGTCTGGCTCGTTGCGGCAGTACGGCCGGTTGTTCGCGGATCGGGTATTCCTTGGCCATGCCCTGACGGGCGGTATCGCCATCGCCGGGATGTTTGCCTACATCGCCGGCTCGCCTTTTGTGTTCATCAAGCTCTACGGCGTGCCGGCCGAGCATTTCGGCTGGTTGTTCGGCACCAATGCGGCGGGTTTCATTCTGGTGGCCCAGGTCAACGCCCGGTTACTGGCCAAGCGTGGGCCGGCATTCCTGCTGGCACGTGCGGTATGGGTTTACCTGGCGGCAGGCCTGGCGCTGCTCGCCGTGAGTGCGCTGCACACCGAGAAACTGTGGCCGCTGCTGATTCCGTTGTTCATCTGTATCGCCAGCCTGGGGTGCATCCTGCCCAACGCGTCGGCCTGCGCGATGAACGGTCAGGGCGCCCGCGCCGGCAGTGCGTCGGCATTGCTTGGTTGCCTGCAATTCAGCGTCGCCGCCGGGGCTGCGTCACTGGTGGGGATTTTGTACGACGGCACGGCCATGCCGATGGCCATGGTCATCAGCCTGTGCGGGGCTCTGGTGGTGAGCGTCGCAATGCTCACCCGACGTTTGCAAAATACCCGGGCGCTGGTGCAGGCCCAGGTTTGAGGGCAGGTCAGCCAGCAGCGCGCTGCTGGTCGGGAAAATGGTGAGGCGCCTGCAGCCGCGCTTCCAGTGTTCGGGTGAAGGCGCGCGCTTCGGCTTCGCTGCGGAATGTCACGGCGTGTTGGTCCAGGCGGACCTGCCACTGGGAACGGGCCACTTCTTTTATCAGGATCTTCATTGCTGACCTCCTATAAGTAAAAGATTTGCCTTGCAGAGGCCACGATTGTAGACCCGATCCAGGGCGTAGTTGTGACAAAGGTCAACTCTCTGACTGACGGTGTCGGCCCTGTGCGCACGACACCGTCACCGCTGTTCTAGAAGCCTTCCAGGACAATCTTGCCTTTGGCCTTGCCGCTTTCCAGCAACTCATGGGCGCGTCGCAGGTTCGCCGCGTTGATGGTGCCGAAGTGTTCGCCCACCGTGGTTTTCAGCGTCCCGGCGTCGATCAGATCGGCCACGCGGTTCAACAGTCTGTGTTGTTCGATCATGTCGGCGGTTTCGAACAACGAGCGCGTGTACATGAACTCCCAGTGCAGCGACAGGCTCTTGCGCTTGAGTTTGGTGATGTCCAGCGCCTTTGGGTCGTCGATCAGCGCCAGTTTGCCCTGGGGTGCCAGGGCCTCGACCAGTTGATCCAGATGCTGGTCAGTCTGGGTCAGGCTGGCAACGTGGGTCACCTGTTCCACGCCCGCGCGCTTGAGAGCTTCGCTGAGCGGCTGGCTGTGATCGATCACCAGGTCTGCGCCCAGCTCACGTACCCAGGCTTGGGTTTGCGGGCGCGACGCAGTGCCTATGACCTGAAGCCCGGTCAACTGGCTGGCCAGTTGGGTGAGGATCGAACCGACGCCCCCGGCCGCGCCAACGATCAACAGGCTCTGGCCCCCGGCGGCTTGGCCTTCGCGCACCTGCAGGCGCTCGAACAGCAGTTCCCATGCGGTGATCGCGGTCAGTGGCAGGGCCGCAGCTTCGGCAAAGCCCAGGGTTTTCGGCATGTGGCCGACGATGCGCTCATCGACCACGTGCATTTCGCTGTTGCCGCCCGCACGGGCGATAGAGCCGGCGTAGAACACCTTGTCAGCGGCTTTGAACAGTGTCACTTCGCTGCCGACCGCCTTGACCACGCCCGCCACGTCCCAACCCAGGACCTTCGCCTCGCCGTCTTGTGGCTGGACGTTTTGCCGAACCTTGGTGTCCACCGGATTGACCGAAATCGCTTTGACTTCGACCAACAGGTCCCGCGGGCCGGCGACGGGTTCGGGCAGCTCGATGTCTTGCAGGGCGTTTTTGTCGCTGATCGGCAGGGACGCGTAGTAAGCAATGGCTTTCATGGAGCACTCCAGGGTCGGGATGATTTCGATGGGCAGATGATTAGCTATTTCTACCGAAGATAAAACCCGCTAAAAGAGCAGTCTCTTTCAATATTTTTTTGATAATAGGCCGCACATGCTGCGTTTTGATGACCTGCAATTATTCGTCCGGGCTGCCGACCTGGGGAGCCTGTCGGCGGCCGCCCGGGGCATGGACATGTCAGCCGCCGTGGCCAGCGCGGCGTTGAAGCGCATCGAACACCAGCTCGGCGCGCGTTTGCTGGCCCGTTCGACCCGCAGCCTGCGCCTGACCGCCGAGGGCGAAGGTTTCCTCGAATACGCCCGGGCGGCGTTGAGCAATATAGAGGAAGGGCGCCGCCTGCTGGCCAGTGGGCAGGATCAGGTCAGCGGAGTGTTGCAGCTGTCGGCACCATCGGACTTCGGCCGCAATGTGTTGCTGCCCTGGCTGGACGATTTTCAGCGCGAGCACCCCAAGCTCACGGTGCGCCTGCTGCTGGGTGACCGCATTGCCGACCTGTTCCGCCAGCCGGTGGATATCGCCTTGCGCTACGGTGAACCGGAGGACTCAAGCCTGGTGGCGCTGCCCATTGCCCCGCAAAACCGCCGCGTGCTGTGTGCAGCGCCGAGCTACCTGGCCAGCCATGGCGAGCCTCGGCAACTCGAGCAACTGGCCCAGCACAATTGCCTGCTGTACATGCTTGGCAGCCGCGTTCACGACCATTGGAGTTTCCATGACGGCAAGCGCGAAGTCGGCCTGACAGTCAGCGGTGATCGCTTCAGCGACGATGCCGACGTAGTGCGTTTGTGGGCCGTGGCGGGGGCAGGCATTGCCTATAAATCCTGGCTGGATGTTGCCGCAGATGTCCTGGCTGGCCGCTTGAAAATCCTCATGCCGGAACTGACGGGCGAGCGCGCTTCTCTGAATTTGTTGTGCGCTCATCGCGCACAATTGAGTAAGCCTGTGAACCTTTTACGGGAAATGCTCGCCAGTCGATGCGCGCAATTGAGCGGGCAATTTCCCGGTTTATTAGAAGCAAGGCACTAATTGCTCGAAAATAGCGATCCCCCCCAAGCTTGGGTGGGGGCTGTTCATGCAATCACAAACCCTGTTCTCACAGGTATGACACCTGTGGGAGCAAGGCTTGCCCGCGATGGCGGTGCAGGGTGTTTACGGCTTGACCAGCCGCGCATCCAGGCTGTTCTGCGCCAGCCGCTTGGCCTGATCCTGGGTCATGCCCAAATGGGTGTGCAGGGCATGGAAGTTCTCCGTCACATAGCCGCCGAAGTACGCCGGGTCATCGGAGTTCACTGTGACCTTCACTCCGCGCTCCAGCATGTCCAGGATGTTGTGCTGGGACATGTGATCGAACACGCAAAGCTTGGTGTTGGACAGCGGGCAGACGGTCAGCGGAATCTGCTCGTCAATGATTCGCTGCATCAGCCGCTCGTCTTCGATGGCGCGCACGCCATGGTCGATGCGCTGGATTTTCAGCAGGTCGATGGCTTCCCAGATGTACTCCGGCGGACCTTCCTCACCCGCGTGGGCGACGGTCAGGAAACCTTCGTGGCGAGCCCGGTCGAACACTCGTTGAAACTTGCTCGGCGGGTGACCCATCTCCGAGCTGTCCAGGCCTACCGCGACAAACGCATCGCGAAACGGCAGGGCTTGATCCAGGGTTTTCTGCGCCTCTTCTTCGCTCAGGTGGCGCAGGAAACTCAGGATCAAACCACTGGTGATGCCCAGTTGCTGCTCGCCATCTTTCAACGCGGCGGCGATGCCATTGAGCACCACTTCAAAAGGAATGCCACGATCGGTGTGGGTTTGCGGATCGAAGAACGGTTCGGTGTGAATCACGTTCTGCGCCTTGCAGCGCAAGAGGTAAGCCCAGGTCAGGTCGTAGAAATCCTGGGAGGTGCGCAACACGTCAGCGCCCTGGTAATACAGGTCCAGAAACTCTTGCAGATTGTTGAAGGCGTACGCCTTGCGCAGGGTTTCCACATCGCTCCACGGCAGGGCGATCTTGTTGCGTTCGGCCAGGGCGAACAGCAGCTCGGGCTCCAGCGAACCCTCGAGGTGCAGGTGCAGTTCTGCCTTGGGCAGGGCGTTCAGCCAGTCGTACATATTCTTTTCTCATCAGGTGCAGATGACGAGCATTCTACAGATGCTCGCGGCCACCATTGGTAAAACCTGACCAGGTGGTTCATCACCCTGCCTGGGGCTCGCGGCGATAGGCATAGGTGTCGGCGAATCGCGAGAGCAGAAACTCGGCGCAGGTGGTGGTCGGGTACTTCGCCGGATGGTGCTCGTCCTGGCAGCCGGGCAGGCATTCAATCCGGGTGTCGGGGTGCGGTTCGGCGAAGAACGGCATCGAGTAACGGTCCACGCCCAGCGGGCTGATCACCCGGTGGGGCGTCGACAGATAACGGTCGTTGCTCCAGCGCGCCATCATGTCGCCGAGGTTGACCACGAAGGTACCTTCAATGGGTGGAGCGTCGATCCACTCGCCCTTGACGTTACGCACCTGCAGGCCGCCGGCGGCATCCTGGTAAAGCAGGGTGATGCAGCCGTAATCGGTATGGGCGCCGGCACCTTGTTGTTCTTCCGAGCTGGCGGTGTGGCGTGGCGGATAATGGATCATGCGCAGCACGCTGACGGGCTGGCTGAAGCGCGAGTCAAAGAAATCGGGATCGATGTCCAGCGCCAGGGTCATGGCCCTCAGCAAGGTCTGGGCAAGGGCTTGCATGTCGATGTAATGCTGCTCCATCAGGGTTTCCCAGCCGGGTATCGACGGGTGGCGATTGGGACCGCGCAGCGGTTTTTCGGCCAGCACTTCGGGGTGGTCGGCCGGCAGGTGCAGGCCCATGTCGAAGGTTTCTTTCAGGTCGCTGGGTTTCGATGGGTCGAGTTGTTCCGTGGCGATTGCGCCATAACCGCGGTGGTGGCGGGTCTGGGTGATGTCGATCTGCAGTTTTGTCGCGCTGGGCTGGGCGAAGAAATCCTTGGCCTGGGCGAGTACTTCTTCGATGCGCGTCGAACTGATCGGGTGACCCTTGATATAGAAAAAGCCCCATTCGCGGCAGGCGCGGTCGATTTGGCTGGCCACGGCCGCCCAGGCGACCTGGTCGTCGCTGTAGAGCGGGGCGATGTCGATGATGGGAAGGCTGTTCATGCGATTGTCCTGAAGAGTGCGCGGTGTGCGGAACATCGGAGAGATAGTGTGGGAGTGAGCCTGCTCGCGATGAGGCCAGGGCATTCAGCATTGATGTTGAATGTAGTTGCGCCATCGCGAGCAGGCTCTCTCCCCCAGGAAGGACAGTGGTTCAACCCAGGCGAGTTACTTCGGTATGTCAGCCTTCATGCCTTCCACGTAGTAATTCATCGAAGCCAGTTCGGCATTGGTCGCCGTCACGCCCGCCGGGATTTTCTCGGCACCGGCCTGGTCCTTGATCGGCCCGGTGAACGGGTGGAACGCACCGCTCTTGATGTCGGCGATGATCTGCTCGGCCTGGGCTTTCACCGGCGCGGGCACCAGGTCGCTGATTGGCAGCTCAACGGTACCTTCCTTCAGGCCACCCCAGTAATCCTGGGACTTCCACGAGTGATCCAGCACGCTCTGCGTCGCCTGGATGTAGTGCGGGGCCCAGTCGTTGACGATAGAGGTCAGCACGGCTTTGGGACCGAAATGTGCCATGTCCGAAGCGTAGCCTACGGCATACACGCCGCGGCGTTCGGCAGCCTGGATCGGTGCCGGGCTGTCGGTGTGCTGGAATACCACGTCCACGCCCTGATCGATCAGCGCATTGGCGGCGTCGGCTTCCTTGCCCGGATCGAACCAGGAGTTGACCCACACCACCTTGATCTCGGTGCCGGGGTTGTACTTGTTCAGTGCCAGCTGGATGGCGTTGATGTCGCGGATCACTTCCGGGATCGGGAAGGACGCGACGTAGCCGATTTTTTTGCTCTTGGTCATTTTGGCCGCGAGGAAGCCGCCGACATAGCGCCCCTCATAAGTGCGCGCCAGGTACGTGCCGAGGTTCTTGTCCTGCTTGTAGCCCGTGGCATGTTCGAAGGTCACTTTGGGAAATTGCTTTGCCACCTTCAGGGTCGGGTTCATGTAGCCGAAGGACGTGCTGAAGATCAGGTCGTATTTGTCCTTGGCCATGTTGCGGATCACCCGTTCGGCGTCGGCGCCTTCGGGGACGTTTTCCACATAGTTGGTGGTGATCTGGTCGCCGAATTTTTCGGTCAGTGCCTTGCGTCCCTGTTCATGCTGATACGTCCAGCCGTGGTCACCGATCGGGCCGATGTAGACGAAACCGACTTTCAGCGGTTCGGCGGCCGTGGCGGTCAGGCTGGCGCTCAAACCGATGGCTGCGGCGACGGCGCAAAGCAGTTTCTTCAACGGGCGGTTGTGCATGAATTGAAACTCCATGTTGTTGTGAGGTTGGCAGTGGGCAATGCAAATTGCTGACCAACAGGACAACAAAATCAAAAGATCGCAGCCTTCGGCAGCTCCTGCACGGTCCGGATTGTTCTGCAGGAGCCGCCGAAGGCTGCGATCTTTTGATTCACCAGGACCAACCCGGTGCACGTGACCGAACCCGCGCCATCCGCTGGTGCGCTAAGGTGTAACGAAACGTTAGCGCCGCACCGTAGTCAGTAGCTCATCACATCAACTGCGCTTCATTCGGTAAAAGGCCCGCAATGCTCACACTCCTCAAGCAAGAAAAGTTTCTGCTGCTGGCCCTGATCGCCGCATTTGTCGCTTATCCACTGGAACACTGGCTGCTCAACAGTGGCCAGGCGGTAGCGCTGACCGGTGGGCTGGTGCTGATCGCATTCATCGTCGTCGCTTCCATGCGAGTCGCGCATCACGCTGAGTTGCTCGCGGAAAAAGTCGGCGATCCCTACGGGACCATGATCCTGACGCTGGCCGCCGTGCTGGTGGAAGTGGTGATCCTGGCGATCATGATGAGCAACGAAGCCTCGCCTACGTTGGTGCGTGACACGATCTACTCGGCGGTCATGCTCGACATCAACGGCATCCTCGGCCTGGCTGCGTTAATGGGCGGGATCAAGCATGGCGAGCAGTCCTACAACGACGATTCGGCGCGCAGCTACAGCGTGATGATCCTGACCGCCATGGGCGTGTCGATGGTGGTTCCGGAGTTTATTCCCGAGGCCAACTGGAAGATTTATTCGGGCTTCACCATTGGCGCGATGGTGGTGCTGTACGCGTTGTTCCTGCGCATGCAGGTCGGGCCGCACAGTTACTTCTTCAGCTACAGCTACCCGGAAAAACGCCGTCGCAAGGAGCCGGCAGAAACAGGACCCGCGCCTGTGAGCCTGGCCGTTTCCATCGGTACGCTGGTGTTTGGGGTGGTAGTGATTGGCGCGCTGGCCGAGGTGATGTCCAAGACCCTGGACCTGGGCCTTGAAGGAACCGGAGCACCGCCAGTGATCACGGCAATCCTGGTGGCGGCGATTTCCGCCGCGCCGGAGATCCTGACCGCACTGCGGGCGGCACTGGCCAATCGCATGCAGTCGGTGGTCAACATCGCCATGGGCGCGTCGTTGTCGACGGTGATCCTCACCGTACCGGTGATGGAGGCCATGGCGCTCTACACCGGCCAGCCATTCCAGATGGCGATGACCCCGGTGCAGACGGTGATGATCTTCCTCACGCTGATCGTCAGCGCGATCAACCTCAACGATGGCGAGACCAATGCCATCGAAGGGATGACGCACTTTGTGCTGTTCGCGACGTTCATCATGTTGTCGCTGCTGGGCCTTTGAGACCTCACAGCAATCAACTGTGGGAGTGAGCCTGCTCGCGATAGCAGTATTTCAGACCCTTTTGATGTCGGCTGACAAGCCGCCATCGCGAGCAGGCTCGCTCCCACAGTTTTTCATGGGTGTGGCGTCAGACGCCGGCAATCAACTGCCGGGCCGCCTGGCTGTGATCCGCTATCAAGCCCTTCAGGTCCAGCCCTTCCACCTGCCCGTCAATCACCCGCCATTTGCCGCCGATCATCACCCGATCCGCGCGATCCGCGCCGCACAGCAGCAGGGCCGACACCGGATCATGGCTGCCGGAGAACCGCAGTTCATCCAGCTTGAACAGCGCCAGGTCGGCCTGCCTGCCCACCGCCAGTTCGCCGATGTCGGTACGTCCCAGCAAACTCGCCGAACCCTTCGTGGCCCAGCCCAGCACCAGTTCCGGAGTGATCTTCTCGGCACCGTAGCGCAGGCGCTGAATGTAAAGGGCCTGGCGGGTTTCCAGCATCATGTTCGACGCATCATTGGAGGCCGAGCCGTCCACACCCAGGCCGAGCAATGCGCCGGCAGCGGTCAGATCCAGCGTCGGGCAAATGCCCGAGGCCAGGCGCATGTTTGAGCTCGGGCAATGACAGATCCCGGTGCCTGCCGCGCCCAGGCGGGCGATTTCATCCGGGTTGAAGTGAATGCCATGGGCCAGCCAGGTGCGCGGGCCGAGCCAGCCGACACTGTCCAGATAGTCGACGGTACGCAGGCCGAAGCGTTGCAGGCAGAAGTCTTCTTCGTCCAGGGTCTCGGCCAGGTGGGTGTGCAGACGCACGTCGAGTTTGTTCGCCAGTTCGGCGCTGGCGGACATGATCTGCGGCGTCACCGAAAACGGCGAGCAGGGCGCCAGGGCGATCTGAATTTGCGCGCCGTCGCCGCGTTCGTGGTAAGCGGCGATCAGTCGCTGGCTGTCGTCGAGTATCACTTCGCCTTGCTGTACGGTCTGTTGCGGCGGCAAGCCACCGTCTTTTTCCCCAAGGCTCATGGAACCGCGGGTGAGCATGGCGCGCATGCCCAGTTCACGCACGCTCTCGACTTGCACGTCGATGGCGTTTTCCAGGCCTTCGGGGAACAGGTAGTGGTGATCCGCAGCCGTGGTGCAACCGGACAGCAGTAATTCGGCGAGGGCCACTTTGGTGGCTAAAGCGAGTTTTTCCGGAGTGAGGCGTGCCCATACCGGATACAGGGTTTTCAGCCACGGAAACAGCGGTTGGTTGACCACCGGCGCCCAGGCGCGGGTCAGGGTCTGATAGAAGTGGTGGTGGGTGTTGATCAGCCCCGGCAGGATCACATGTTCGCGGGCATCGAAGACTTGATCGCAGGGGGTGGCCGGTTGCTGGCCAGCGCCGAGCACTTCTACGATCACACCGTCTTGCACCACCAGGCCACCACGGGCGTCGAGCTCATTGGCAGTGAAAATGGCGAGGGGATTTTTTAACCAGGTACGGGTCGCAGGCATGTTGGCCGGCTCCTCTGAAAGTTGGGTTCAGGTTAGCCAGCTCAGTGATTACCCTGTCTGCTGATCCAGGGTCGCCGCGGGGACGAGGTGCGCAGTTTCAAACAAAACCGCTTGGTGAGCAAGCCCGGCCCGACCGGACGCTGGCGCTCACTCCTCGTGGGGCTGCCCGTACCCTTTGCAGGAGCCCGCTTGCTGGCGATGCAGGCGCCTCGGTGTTTCAGTAATACCGAGCAGATGCCATCGTATGCAAGCCGGCTCCTGGAGAGCCGGCCCGTGACCAAAGGAAGTGCTTACCAGGGAATGGTTTCGCCTTTGTAGTTAACGAAATGATGCCCACCCTTGCCGGCGTACGCATTGACCTGATCCACCAGCCCGCGGGTGCTGGTCTGCACGTCGATGTCGGCACCTTCACCGCCCATGTCCGTTTTCACCCAGCCCGGATGCAGCGACAACACCGTGAGTTTCTGCTCGCCCAATTGCGTGACAAAGCTGTTGGTCATGGAGTTGAGCGCGGCTTTACTGGCTTTGTACAAGGCCAGCTCAGGCGCGTCCGGCATGGTCACGCTGCCCAGCACCGAACTCATGAACGCCAGCACGCCGCTGTCGGGCTGGATCTGTGCGGCAAATCGTTGCGCCAGGTTGATCGGTGCTACCGCGTTGGTGAAGAACAGTTGCCCGACTTCGGCCAGCGTAGCGCCACCGGGCGTTTGCACGTCCGGGCCCTTGACCCCGGCGTTGACGAACAACAGATCGAACACTTCACCCTTGAGCTTCTGGCTCAGGGCAATCACGGCTTGCTGATCGTCCATGTCGAGTTTTTCGATGCGCACATTGCCCAGGGCCTGCAAGGCTTCGGCGTTCTGCGGGTTGCGCACGGTGGCAGTGACCTGCCAGCCATCGGCCAGCAGGGTTTTCACCAGGCCTAGCCCGAGGCCCCGGGAGGCGCCGATGATGAGTGCGGTTTTTGCCTTGGACATAGTGGCTTCCTTGATGAATGAGGATCACGGATTTAATGGACAACGCTGGCCGAGTCGTTGTTGCAACTGATGACGCAATTCGCCAAGTTCTACCATGCGCGCCTCGATCAGTTTGAGCTTGTCTTGCAGCAATTGAGTGACGGCACCGTCCGGATTGACGGCGGGGCGGTTCTTGTTTGCGGCCTGGCAGCTCAATGCCCTGCTGCAGGGGGGAAGCTCGTTGCTGGTGGTGTTCCTGGTGTTTGAATTGGCGTGGGGCATTGTCCAGGTGTTGCCTGTGAGCGCCCCATCGCGGGCAAGCCCGCTCCCACAATGGCCGAGTTGAACTCGATATTATCGGTCGGCACCAAACCCTGTGGGAGCGGGCTGGCCCGCGATGAGGGCCTGACAGTCACCCCTAACGCCCAGCCTGCCAAGGCTGCCCCAACGACACCGGCGCATACAACCGAGTGCGCACTGCATCCCGGGACAGCAGCACCAGCACCACGATGGTCGCGACATACGGCAGCATCGCCAGCAGGCTCGACGGAATCGCCAGCCCCAACCCCTGCGCCACCAGGTGCAGGATGCTGGCGAGACCGAACAGATAGGCGCCCAGCAACAGGCGCCACACCCTCCAGCTGGCAAACACCACCAGCGCCAGGGCAATCCAGCCGCGTCCGGCGCTCATGTTCTCGGCCCACATCGGCGTGTAGGCCAGCGACAGGTATGCCCCGGCCAGCCCGGCCATCGCCCCGCCGAACAACACTGCCAGGGTGCGCACGCCCAGTACCGGCAGCCCCATGGCGCTGGCCGCGTCGGGGTTTTCGCCAACGGCCTGAATGATCAGCCCCACGCGACTTTTCAAAATCACCCACGCCACCAGGCCAAACAACACAAAGGACAGGTATACCAGCAGGTCCTGGGCGAACAGCATGCGCCCGATCAGTGGAATCTCGCTGAGATACGGAATCGCCACCGGCTCGAATCCGGCCAGGGGTTTACCCACCCACGCCGCGCCGACAAAGGTCGACAGGCCCACGCCGAATATCGTCAGCGCCAGCCCGGTGGCTACCTGGTTGGCGTTGAAAACCAGAGCGACCAAGGCGAACAGTGAGGACAGCAGCATCCCGGCGAGCATCGCCAGCACCACTCCGAGCCACAGGTTGCCGCTGTTGAGTGCGACGATAAAACCGATCACCGCGCCAAACAGCATCATCCCTTCCTGGCCCAGGTTGAGTACGCCGCTCTTCTCGCAGATCAGCTCGCCCAGCGCCACCAGCAGCAACGGCGTGCCGCAGCGGATCATGGCGTAGAAAATATTGCTCAGCAGGTCGATGTCCATCACAGGGCTCCAGCGTGTGCGGCGGTGGCTGCGGCGCGACGGGCCCAGCGCAGGTTCAGGCGCGGTCGGTAGAGAATCAGCACATCACTGGCGAGCAGGAAAAACAGCATCATCCCCTGGAACAGCTGGGTGATCGCCTGCGGCAGATTCATGCTCATTTGTGCGCTCTCACCGCCGATGTACAGCAGGGCCATCAGCAGGCTGGCAAACAGAATGCCCAGCGGATTCAGGCGCCCGAGAAAAGCCACGGTGATCGCCGCGTAGCCGTACCCCGGCGAGACCTGCGGCACCAGTTGGCCGATCGGCCCGGTGACTTCGCAAACGCCAGCCAGCCCGGCCAAGCCGCCGCTGATCAACAGTGCCAGCCAGATCAGACGCTTCTCACGAAAGCCGACAAAACCGGCCGCGCGGGTGTCCAGCCCAAGGACTTTTATCTGGAAGCCGACGAAGCTTTTTTGCAGCAGCACCCACACGGTCACCAAGGCCAGCAGGGCGAAGTACACACCGGCGTGAACCCGGCCATCCTCCATCAACAGCGGCAGGCGGCTGGCGTCGCCAAACATCGCCGACTCGGGGAAATTGAAGCCTGCCGGGTCCTTGAGCGGCCCGTGCACGCAGAACAGCAACAGGTTGAGGGCGATGTAATTGAGCATGATGCTGGTGAGAATTTCGTTGGCGTTGAAGCGCGTGCGCAGCCACGCCGTCAGCCCGGCCCAGGCGGCACCGGCCAGGGTACCGGTGAGCAGGATCAGCGCCAGTGCCCAACGACTCTGCATATCAATGATGTTCACTGCCAGGGCACTGCCGGCCAACGCGCCGAGGAGCAGTTGGCCTTCGGCGCCGATGTTCCAGATTCGCGCCTGGTACGCCACTGCCAGGCCCAGGGCGCAGAGCAGGATTGGCAGCGCCTTGACCAGCAATTCGGAGACCCCATACAAATCGCTCACGGGGGCGATCAGTAGCGTGTGCAGGGTCAGGAGCGGGTCATGCCCCAGTGCGATAAATAACAACGAGCCGCAGGCCAGCGTGAGGACTGCCGCCAGTAACGGCGAGCACCACAACATCAGGCGCGATTGGCGGCCACGGGGTTCGAGAGAAAGCAGCATGAAAGACTCCGTTATACCGTCGCCGGTGCGGGTGAGCAGGAAGCGTCGAACTGGCCAGCCATCCAGCCGCCGACATCGATCAGGCGAGTGTCGACAGTGGCCCTCAGGGGCGACAGTCGACCACCGCAGAGCGCGCCGAGGCGGTCGCTGATCTGGAACAATTCGTCGAGATCCTCGGAGATCACCAGGATCGCTGCGCCGGCATCGCGTAAGGTGATCAGCGCCCGGTGGATGACCGCCGCCGCACCCACGTCGACGCCCCAGGTAGGGTGTGCAGCCACCAACAGCTTTGGTTGCTGCAGGATTTCCCGGCCGAGGATGAATTTTTGCAGGTTGCCGCCGGACAGGCTGCGCGCCGGGGTCTGGGTATCAGGTGTCTTGACGCCGAAGCGGCGAATGATCTCTTCAGCCAGGGCTTTGACCTTGCTGCGCTGGATCAGGCCGTTGCTCACCAGTCCCTGCTGGAAGGCGGTCAGCAGGGCATTGTCGGCCAGGCTCAGGTCCGGCACTGCGCCATGGCCCAGGCGCTCGGCGGGGACAAAGGCCAGGCCGAGTTTGCGCCGTACATCGGGGCGCAGATGGGCGACGGGTTTTGTGCTGAAACGGATGATGTTGCGGTCTCTGTGGGGCAGACGTTTCTCACCGCTGAGCAAGGCCAGCAATTCATCCTGGCCATTACCCGCAACCCCGGCGATACCGACGATTTCACCGCAGCGCACCGCAAGGTCGAGGTCTTTGAGCGAGCAGCCAAACGGATCCGGGTTGGCCCACGACAGGGCGCTCACGCCCAGGAAGACCTCGCCACCTTGCGCTTTCGGGTAATCGGTCATCAGCTCGGCAGCTTCCCCGACCATCAGCCGTGCGAGTTGCGGGTCCGAGCATTGCGCCGGAACGCAGTGCCCGGCTACTCGACCGCCGCGCAACACCGTGGCGCTGTGGCACAGGGCGCGAACTTCGCCGAGCTTGTGGCTGATAAACAGAATGCTGCAACCTTCGGCGGCCAGTCGCCGCAAAGTCATGAACAAATCGTCGGCTTCCTGGGGCGTCAGCACTGAAGTCGGTTCATCGAGAATCAGCAGTTTGATGTCCTGCATCAGGCAGCGAATGATCTCCACCCGCTGGCGCTCGCCGATCGACAGGCTGTGAACCAGGCGTTCCGGCTCCAGGGCCATGCCATAACGGCGTGACACTTCACGAATTTTCGGTTCGAGCTGTTTCGGCGTGCCGGCGGCGGCGCCCATTGCCAGGGCAATGTTCTGCGCCACGCTGAGGGTTTCGAACAGCGAGAAGTGCTGGAACACCATGCCGATCCCCAGCTCGCGAGCCTGCCCCGGGTTGCGCATGACCACCGGCTGCCCCTGCCAGATCATTTCCCCGGCGTCGGCCTGGCTAACGCCGTAGATGATCTTCATCAGGGTGCTTTTTCCAGCACCGTTCTCACCCAGCAAGGCATGGATCTCGCCAGGTGCGATGGTCAGGTCGATGGCGTCGTTGGCCAGGCAACCGGGGTAGCGCTTGGTGATTCTGCGCAGTTGCAGACGCGGTGTTCGATCAGGGATCGGCGCTTGGATAGACATGACAGGCTCGGTCGATTGAAGTTATGCCTGTGGATAAAGCAATTTCCTGGCCATTGAGTCAGGAAAATTCAAATAATCCTGAATCACAGGCCGTCAAGCCAATGCGCGGTCGGCAGCGCCTGCCGATCCGGGCACCAACAAGGGGCAGAGCCCTTGGTGACGCTGTGATTTCGCGCAGGAACATTTGGTTAAAAATCGATCAGTAGGCCGCAACCCATGCAGTATCTTGGGTCGCGACAGGAGTGAACGGGTTATCCACAGATTGCTCCACAGTATTTGTGCGCAAGCGCGAACACCGGGTATAAGCGCTGCTTTGCTTTCTTCTAAAGGACATAAACAGGGCTAACTGATTGTTTTAATGAGAATTTGCAGGTGTTATCAGCAGCATTGGACGAAAAGTGAACAAAGCCCGCAAAGCCGCATGACAGAAGGGTTACAGCCGTATGTGCTCAGGTTATCCACAGGCGGGTGCACAGTAGATGTGGGCAATTAGTGGTCGTCGGGAAATTGGGTGATGCCCTAAAAGATCGCAGCCTTCGGCAGCTCCTACGGGATCGGGGTGCCCATTGGATTGCGGCGCCAAGCAAATCCGCAGGCGTCCGGCAAGCATGCTCCTGCAAGGTGGCGCTTTACGTAGGAGCTGCCGAAGGCTGCGATCTTTTGATCTTAGCGCTCCAACACTATCCGCCCACGACTCAGATCCGCCAACAACGACTGCAGCGCATCGATCTGACGCTCACCCACCGCCAGCTGCAAATCCACCCCATTGCCGGTAAACGTCTCCTGCACCACCAGCCCGCCTAATTCCGCCACCCGAATCTTCACCAGGGCCAGCTCGGCGAAGCCGCACGCGCAGCTCACGGACACGCGGCTGATCAGTTCGATTTTTGCCGCCGCCTGCAGGCATTTGTTGGCGCCACCGCCGTAAGCCCGTGCGAGGCCGCCGGTGCCGAGTTGAATGCCGCCGTACCAGCGAATCACCAGGACTACCACCTGATCACAATCCTGGGCATCGATTGCCGCCAGAATCGGCCGGCCGGCCGTGCCGCCGGGTTCGCCGTCGTCGGTGCTGCGGTACTGATCGCCGAGTTTCCACGCCCAGCAGTTGTGCGTGGCGTTCAGGTCGCTGTGCTGCTCGATGAACGCCTGGGCGTCTGCCGGGCTGCTGATGGGAGCGGCCAGGGTGATGAAGCGGCTTTTGCGAATCTCTTCGCGATACTCGCAAAGCTCGCTGAGGGTATAAGGCATAGTGATCTTAAGTGGGGTGTCTTAAATAGCAGGCGTCACGCCGCAGCCCTTGAGGATGATGCGGATCAGGTTGTTGCCGGCGTCTTCCATGTCCTGCCTGGTCAACTTGCTACGGCCGGTTACGCGGCAGATCTGGGTGGAGAAGTCAGCGTAGTGCTGGGTGCTGCCCCACAGCAGGAAGATCAGGTTGACCGGATCTACCGGGTCCATCTTGCCGGCGTCGATCCACGCCTGGAACACCGCCGCCCGTCCCTGGAACCAGGCGCGATAATCCTGGTTGAAATACTCGGTCAGGCACTCGCCGCCACTGATCACTTCCATCGCGAAAATCCGCGAAGCCTGGGGCTGGCGCCGGGAGAATTCCATCTTGGCGCGAATATACCGCGTCAGCGCCTCAGCGGGCTCGTCTTCGGCTGTCAGGGTGTTGAAAGTGCTGTCCCACAACTCGATGATGTTACTCAGCACCGCCACGTACAAACCCAGTTTGTTGGTGAAGTAATAATGCAGATTCGCCTTGGGCAAGCCAGCATTCAGGGCGATGGTGTTCATGCTCGTGCCTTTGAACCCGTGACGGGCGAACTCGTCTTCGGCGGCTTTGATGATCGCCTCTTCGTTCTTCTGACGAATGCGGCTGGCGGGTTTGTCGCCGTGAGCAGGGACTTCAAAGGTCATAGTCACTTCCGAACAGGTAGGTGGGTGCAGCCAGAGCGTTGATAGCGCACCCACGGGTATCCGACAAGTCCTGTCTTGATAAAAGCCTTACAGCTGCTTGATCGGCTCGCTTTTGGGCAGGGCAGCGTCAGCCTGCGCGACGGATTTTGCTTCCGGCAGCAGCAGGCACATCAGGATGGCGGTCAGCCCGCCGCTGGTGATGGCCGAGTCGAACAGGTTTTGTACCAGTTTTGGCATCAGGTGCAACAGGTTGGGCTGCGCGGCAATGCCCAGGCCCACGCCGAAGGAAGTGGCAATGATCAACATGCTGCGCCGGTCCAGCGGTGCCTGGGCGAGAATGCGCACGCCGGCTGCCGCGACGCTGCCGAACATCACCAGGGTCGCGCCACCGAGTACCGGTTTGGGGATTTGCTGCAGCACTGCACCAATCAACGGAAACAGACCCAGACAAAACAACACGGCGCCGATGTACAACCCGACGTAGCGGCTGGCTACGCCAGTCAACTGGATCACGCCGTTGTTCTGCGCGAACGTGGTGTTGGGGAATGCGCTGAACGTCGCGGCAATCAGGCAGCTGACGCCATCGCCCAGGACACCACCCTTGAGCCTGTTGATGTAGGACGGCCCGCTGATCGGCTGGCGCGCGAGCATGCAGTTGGCCGTCAGGTCGCCAACGGTTTCGATGGTGCTGATCAGATAGATCAGGGCGACAGGCAGGAAGGCGCTCCAGTCGAAGCTGAAGCCGAACTTGAAAGGAAGGGGCAGGCTGACCAGGGGCAGGTCGGGCAAGGGCTGCGGCACCAGTTTGCCACTGAACCATGCAGCGAGGCTGCCCAGCACCAGGCCAATGATGATTGCCGACAGTCGGACCCAGGGCGTGTTCGAACGGTTGAGCAGGATGATCGTCAGCAAGACGAATACTCCCAGGGCCAGATTGCCCGGGGCGCCGAAGTCCGTGGCGTTGAAACCGCCACCCAGGTCAGTGATGCCAACCTTGATCAGGCTGATGCCGATCAGCGTGATCACGATACCGGTGACCAGTGGCGTGACCACACGGCGCAATTGGCCGATGAAGCGGCTCAGGACCACCTGGACCACCGCGCCGAAGAAACACACGCCGAAGATCATTGCGAGGATGTCCTCCGGGCTGCCACCCCGTTGCTTGACCAGAAACCCGGCCGACAACACCGCCCCCAAAAAAGCAAAACTGGTGCCTTGCAGGCAGATCATCCCGGCACCGATGCCGAAAGGCCTGCAAGCCTGGATGAAGGTCCCGACGCCCGACACCATCAGCGCCATGCTGATCAGGTACGGCAAATGGGCGGTCAAGCCCAGGGCCGAGCCAATGACCAGCGGCGGGGTGATGATGCCGACGAAACTGGCGAGCACGTGTTGCAGGGCGGCGAGGATCGCGGCCAGTGGTTGCGGGCGGTCGTTGAGGCCGTAGATCAGATCGCTGGGGTTGGAGGATTCTGGCTGCATGGACGAAGTTCTTCTTGAGCGGGTGACGGTAGTGTCATCCTGCAAAAAGCTGTCCAAGTGCTCAGGTTATTTGCCTTCAGGTTCTCTCCAGCCCTTTGATTACGATGCCTCAATGGATTTTTACCGGGTCGCGGCAAGGCTCTCCAGGAAGCTCTCCAGCACCAAATGGGGGCGACGGCCCTTGCGGGTGACCGATGCGAGGCTCAGGTCATAAAACCGCGCCTTGGGTTTTAGCGCGCGCAGGCGGCCTTGCTGCACCCAGAGGCTGGCGTAATGGTCCGGTAGATACCCGATGAAGCGCCCGGTAAGGATCAGGAACGCCATGCCTT
Source organism: Pseudomonas sp. HY13-MNA-CIBAN-0226 (assembly GCF_040310305.1). NCBI lineage: Bacteria > Pseudomonadati > Pseudomonadota > Gammaproteobacteria > Pseudomonadales > Pseudomonadaceae > Pseudomonas > Pseudomonas sp. HY13-MNA-CIBAN-0226. Next base: position 4,085 of record NZ_JBEOPS010000007.1, on the reverse strand, counting down.
CGCGGTCCGAGGCACTGGCGGTGCAATTGAGTGCCTGGTAGTGGGCCTGAATATCGGCGGGCAGGCGGAAGGTCGGGGCGATGGCGTCCTGGCTGTTGAGGCGCTCATCATCGAGCTGCTTGTCGTCGACATAAAACAGCGGATGACCGACCGCGCAGTAGAGCAGCGAGCGTTCGTCGTAGAGCGGCTGATATTCCAGCCCCGACAATGCGCTGGCCTGGGGCACGACGCCGACATGCAGGCGACCGTCGAGTACGCCTTGTTCGACTTCGTTGGGCGCGATCATGCGGATCTGAATCTGCACGTCGGGCCCGCGCTCCTTCAATTGGGCGAGGGCGTGGGTAATGCGCATATGGGGCAGGGTGACCAGGTTATCAGTCAGGCCAATCGTCAATTCGCCGCGCAGATGCTGGTGCAGACCATTGACCTCGGTGCGAAAACTTTCCAGCGCACTCAACAGCTGCAACGCCGACTGGTACACCTCGCGGCCTTCCTCGGTCAGGGAAAAACCGGCGCGACCGCGTTGGCACAGGCGCAAGCCCAGGCGCTGCTCCAGATCGCTCATCTGCTGGCTGATCGCCGAGCGACCGATGCCCAGCACCGACTCGGCAGCGGAGAACCCGCCGCACTCGACCACGCTGCGAAAGATCCGCAGCAGGCGGATATCAAAGTCGCTGACTTGCGCCAGTGGATCGGGGCGGCGTGTGCTCATGGGCGAATGACTCAAAGTTTAGTAATGGGCCGACTGAACATTAGAAAAGTTGGATTTCACAGACTTTATCTCCGTGGCAATTTAGCTGCAAGAACGCTTTTGATCTCTATGCCGCTTATTGCCCTACGAGGTTTTGCACATGAACATGCCCGAAAACGCCCGGTCGCCGCTGGCCAGCCAGCTCAAGCTGGACGCGCACTGGATGCCGTACACCGCCAACCGCAACTTTCAGCGTGATCCGCGCCTGATCGTTGCCGCCGAAGGCAGCTGGCTGACCGACGACAAGGGCCGCAAGGTGTATGACTCGCTGTCGGGCCTCTGGACCTGTGGCGCCGGGCACACTCGCAAGGAAATCCAGGAAGCGGTCGCCAGGCAGTTGGGCACCCTCGACTACTCGCCAGGCTTCCAGTACGGCCACCCGCTGTCGTTCCAGCTGGCAGAGAAAATCACCGACCTGACGCCGGGCAACCTGAACCATGTGTTCTTCACCGACTCGGGTTCGGAGTGTGCCGACACTGCAGTGAAGATGGTTCGTGCCTACTGGCGTCTGAAAGGCCAGGCCACCAAGACCAAGATGATCGGCCGCGCTCGCGGCTATCACGGCGTGAACATTGCTGGCACCAGCCTTGGTGGAGTGAATGGCAACCGCAAGATGTTCGGTCAGGCGATGATGGACGTCGATCATCTGCCGCACACGCTGCTGGCCAGCAATGCCTACTCCCGTGGCATGCCAAAGGAGGGCGGTATCGCCCTGGCGGATGAACTGCTCAAGCTGATCGAACTGCATGACGCTTCGAACATTGCCGCCGTATTTGTCGAGCCAATGGCCGGTTCTGCCGGCGTGCTGGTGCCGCCTGAGGGTTACCTGAAGCGCCTGCGCGAGATCTGCGACCAGCACAACATCCTGCTGGTGTTCGACGAAGTGATCACCGGTTTCGGCCGCACCGGTTCGATGTTCGGTGCCGAAAGCTTCGGTGTGACCCCGGACCTGATGTGTATCGCCAAGCAAGTCACCAACGGTGCGATCCCGATGGGTGCGGTCATTGCCAGTTCCGAGATCTACCAGACCTTCATGAACCAGGCGACGCCTGAGTACGCGGTGGAGTTCCCCCACGGCTACACCTATTCCGCGCACCCGGTGGCTTGCGCTGCCGGCCTGGCCGCACTCGACCTGCTGCAAAAGGAAAACCTGGTGCAGAGCGTGGCGCAAGTCGCGCCGCATTTTGAAAGCGCGCTGCACGGCCTGAAGGGCTCCAAGAACATCATCGACATTCGTAACTACGGCCTGGCCGGTGCGATCCAGATCGCTCCACGTGATGGCGATGCGATCGTGCGTCCGTTCGAAGCGGGCATGGCGTTGTGGAAAGCCGGGTTCTACGTGCGCTTCGGCGGCGACACCCTGCAGTTCGGCCCAACGTTCAACAGCAAGCCGCAGGACCTTGATCGCCTGTTCGACGCGGTCGGCGAAGTGCTGAACAAAATCGATTGATCGACTCTGTACCTGAATTGATTGGCCCACTACTTGGGACTGATTGACCGAACACTTGTAGGAGCGAGCTTGCTCGCGATGAACCAGAGGGCGCCGCGGTCATCCAGGCAGCCCACGTCATCGTTAGCCTCCATCGCTGGCAAGCTAGCTCCTACATATATAAGCAGGCGTTCCCAAGACGCCCGCGAACACATTTTCTGGAGCCCCGCATGAGCCTTATCCCGCATTTGATCAATGGTGAGCTGGTGACCGATAACGGTCGCACTGCCGACGTGTTCAACCCGTCTACCGGTCAGCCCATCCACAAGGTTCCATTGGCCAGCCGCGAAACCATTCAACAAGCCATCGACGCGGCCAAGGCTGCGTTCCCGGCCTGGCGCAATACGCCACCGGCCAAACGTGCCCAGGTGATGTTCCGCTTCAAGCAACTGCTGGAACAGAACGAAGCGCGCATCTCCCAGCTGATCAGCGAAGAGCATGGCAAGACCCTGGAAGACGCCGCGGGCGAACTGAAGCGTGGCATCGAGAACGTGGAATTCGCCTGTGCCGCTCCGGAAATCCTCAAGGGCGAGTACAGCCGTAACGTCGGCCCGAACATCGATGCCTGGTCGGACTTCCAGCCGCTGGGCGTAGTGGCGGGTATCACTCCGTTCAACTTCCCGGCAATGGTGCCGTTGTGGATGTACCCGCTGGCGATCGTCTGCGGTAACTGCTTCATCCTCAAGCCGTCCGAGCGTGATCCGAGTTCCACGCTGCTGATTGCTCAGCTGTTGCTCGAAGCCGGTCTGCCCAAAGGCGTGATGAGCGTGGTGCATGGCGACAAGTCCGCAGTGGACGCGCTGATCGAGGCGCCTGAGGTCAAGGCCCTGAGTTTTGTCGGCTCGACGCCGATTGCCGAGTACATCTATGCCGAAGGCACCAAGCGTGGCAAGCGCGTGCAGGCACTGGGCGGCGCCAAGAACCATGCGGTATTGATGCCCGATGCCGACCTGGACAATGCGGTCAGCGCACTGATGGGCGCGGCCTATGGTTCCTGTGGCGAGCGTTGCATGGCGATTTCGGTGGCCGTCTGCGTGGGCGACCAGGTTGCCGATGCGCTGGTGGACAAGCTGGTGCCGCAGATCAAGGCGCTGAAGATTGGCGCGGGCACTTCCTGCGGCCTGGACATGGGGCCACTGGTGACCGGTCAGGCACGGGACAAGGTCAGCGGTTATGTCGATGACGGCGTTGCTGCGGGCGCGAAGCTGGTGGTGGATGGTCGTGGCCTCAGCGTATCCGGTCATGAAGAAGGCTTCTTCCTGGGCGGTTGCCTGTTCGATCACGTCACCCCAGAGATGCGCATCTATAAAGAAGAGATCTTCGGGCCGGTGTTGTGCGTAGTCCGCGTCAACAGCCTGGAAGAAGCCATGCAGCTGATCAACGATCACGAGTATGGCAACGGTACTTGCATCTTCACCCGTGATGGCGAAGCGGCGCGGTTATTCTGCGACGAGATCGAAGTCGGCATGGTTGGGGTTAACGTGCCGCTGCCGGTACCCGTGGCGTATCACAGCTTTGGCGGCTGGAAGCGTTCGCTGTTCGGCGACCTGCATGCCTACGGTCCGGATGGTGTGCGCTTCTATACTCGCCGCAAGGCGATTACCCAGCGCTGGCCACAACGGGCGAGCCATGAGGCATCGCAGTTCGCATTCCCTAGCTTGTAAGCAGGGGACAAAGGCCGGCCCATTGGGCCGGCCTTTGTGTTTTCGGGGCTTTTTTGACTGATATGACAGATTTGTGAAAACAGCGCTTGACGGCAGATTTCAGATGTCTATAATTCGCCCCACTTCCGGCGCAGTCGAAACGGAAAACTCCTTGGTAAACAATGAGTTACGCAGTTTTGAC
>NZ_JBEOPS010000006.1:0-268400 GCF_040310305.1 Pseudomonas sp. HY13-MNA-CIBAN-0226 | reverse complement strand
TGTAAGCGCTGTGAGGCGTTGAGCTAACCAATACTAATTGCCCGTGAGGCTTGACCATATAACACCCAAGCAATTTGCTTGCTCTAACGAGCACCAGATTGCGGTGTGTGAAGACGAAATGAACCGAAAGTTCGACGCTTGCAAACACCGAAAGCTATCACATACCCAATTTGCTGAAGCGAGGCCAGCTGGCCACGACTCAGTACCCGAATTTCTTGACGACCATAGAGCATTGGAACCACCTGATCCCATCCCGAACTCAGCAGTGAAACGATGCATCGCCGATGGTAGTGTGGGGTTTCCCCATGTGAGAGTAGGTCATCGTCAAGATTAAATTCCGAAACCCCTATCTGCGTATGCAGGTAGGGGTTTTGTTTTTGTCCGCGAGAAAATTCCCGCATCAACACCGGGCCGCTCCCGGCTGCCACAGTCTGCCGACAATGCTAAGGTTCGCCCTGGCGTTTGTATTTTTCCAAGGAAGCCTTTATGCCGGACGCGACGTCCCTCAGTGCTGGTTTTATGGTGGTTCACGGCAACCGCCTGGACGAGTTGCGCAGCCTGGTAGTCAGCTGGATGCGGCGGTACCCGCTGGCCCCCCTGGAAAACGAAATCGCCCTGGTCCAGAGCAACGGCATTGCCCAATGGCTCAAGCTGGCACTGGCAGAAGACCCTGAAGAGGACGATACGGGCGGCTGCGGAATTGCCGCTGCCATAGACGTGCAGCTGCCCGGCAGTTTCATGTGGCAGCTGTATCGCATGGTCCTTGGTCGCGAGGAAATTCCGGTCAAATCCTTGCTCGATAAAGCGCCCTTGACCTGGCGCCTGATGCGCCTGCTGCCGCAGGTGATCGATCAGCCTCACTTCGAGCCCCTGCAACGCTTCCTCACCAACGACACCGACTTGCGCAAGCGTTATCAGCTGTCCGAACGCCTGGCCGACCTGTTTGACCAATACCAGGTCTACCGCGCCGACTGGCTTGAAGACTGGGCGGAAGGTCGACACCAGTTACGCAATGGACGCGGCGAAGCCAAGCCGCTGACGCCGGCCAACGCCTGGCAAGCGGAGTTGTGGCGCGCACTGTTGCTGGATGTGGGTGAGCAGGGCATGGCGCAAAGCCGTGCGGGCGTGCACCAACGGTTTATCGAGCGCATCAATAGCCTGGACGAAGCGCCTGCGGGGCTGCCTTCGCGGGTGATCGTATTCGGGATTTCCTCGCTGCCTGCCCAGGCCCTGGAAGCGCTGGCCGGGTTGGCCCGTTTCAGCCAGGTCCTGCTGTGCGTGCACAACCCATGTCGTCACCATTGGGCAGACATCGTCGCCGATAAAGACCTGTTACGGCACCAATACAAGCGCCAGGCGCGCAAGAACGGAATGCCCGTTGTACTCGACCCGCATACCCTCCATCAGCATGCGCATCCATTGCTGGCGGCATGGGGTAAGCAAGGTCGTGACTACATCAACCTGCTCGACAGCTACGACGATCCCAACAGCTATCGCTCGGCGTTTCGCGACGGTCGCATCGACCTGTTCAGCGACAGCACGCCGCTGAACATGCTCAATCAACTGCAGGACGACATCCTCGAACTGCGCCCCCTGGGTGAAACCCGCGAGCTCTGGCCGGCTGTTGATCTTGAGCATGATCAGTCGATCCGTTTTCACATCGCCCACAGCGCCCAGCGGGAAGTGGAAATTCTCCACGACCAGTTGCTCGCGCGCTTCAGTGCTAATCCTGATCTGAGACCCCGTGACGTCATCGTCATGGTGCCGGACATCGACAGCTATGCCCCGCATATTCGCGCAGTATTCGGCCAGCTGGAGCACAGGGACCAGCGCTTCATACCGTTCACACTCGCCGATCAGGGGCAACGCGGTCGCGATCCATTGCTGATCGCCGTCGAGCATTTGCTGAAACTGCCTGACAGTCGTTTCCCCGTCAGCGAGATCCTCGATCTGCTGGACGTTCCTGCATTGCGGTCGCGATTCGGAGTTGAGGAGCGGGACCTGCCGACCCTGCATCGCTGGATCGAAGGTGCGGGCATCCGCTGGGGCATGGATGCCGAGCAGCGCGCCAGTCTCGGCTTGCCCGCCGAGCTTGAGCAAAACAGCTGGCGTTTCGGCCTGCGCAGGATGTTACTCGGTTACGCGGTAGGCAGCTCTGGTGCCTACGGCGGCATCGAGCCCTATGACGAGATCGGCGGCCTGGATGCCGCGCTGATCGGGCCGCTGGTAGCGCTGCTCGATGCGCTGGACATTGCTCACCATGAACTGGCCTCTCCTGCAGCTCCCGGGCAATGGGGCATGCGCCTGCAAGCGTTGATCCAGTTGTTTTTCCAGGCCAGCAACGAACACGACGACTACTTGCTCGCCCAGCTGGAAGAGTTGCGCGAAACCTGGCTGGAAACCTGTGAGTCGGTTGGGCTGCATGACCAGTTGCCCCTGACCGTGGTTCGCGAAGCCTGGCTCGCGGGCCTCGATCAGGGGCGTTTATCCCAGCGGTTCCTGGCCGGGGCAGTCAACTTCTGCACCTTGATGCCCATGCGGGCTATCCCGTTCAAACTGGTGTGCCTGCTGGGCATGAACGACGGCGACTACCCTCGCGCGCAACCGCCGCTGGACTTCGACTTGATGGGCAGCGATTACCGCCCCGGCGATCGATCCCGGCGCGAAGACGACCGTTATCTCCTGCTCGAAGCCCTGCTCTCGGCCCGTGATCAGCTTTATATCAGCTGGGTAGGCCGCAGCATTCGCGACAACAGCGAACGTCCGGCCTCGGTACTGATCGGCCAGCTTCGCGATCACCTGGCCAGCGGTTGGCACTCGGCCGATGAGTCCCAGGACCTGCTTGAAGCCATGACCCAGGAACACCCGCTACAGCCTTTCAGCGCCCGCTATTTCCATGAGGGCGATGGGCTGTTCAGCTATGCCAGCGAATGGCAGACCCTCCATCAAGCCAGTGCCGTGGATGCCGCGTTCGAGACCCTTGAACCCTACGTCCAGGAAGAGCCATTGAGCCTGGGGCAACTTCAGGATTTCCTGCGCAATCCGGTGCGCCACTTCTTCAGCCAACGCTTGAAGATATTCTTTGAAGCGGCCGAAGCCCCCCTGGCCAATGAAGAGCCTTTTGTCCTCGATGCCCTGCAACGCTACAGCCTCAGCGACAGTTTGCTGGAGGCGGCACTGGGGCAACCCGATTTCGTGGATCAGACACTGGCTGCACACGCCATCCGCCTGCAGAACAGTGGCCTGCTGCCCATGGCCGGCTTTGGCGAATACCTGCAACGGGAACTGATCGAACCGCTGCCGGACCTGCTGCAGCGTTATCAACAACTGCTGACGTTGTGGCCGACCCCGCTCGCCAGCGCGTTGCCGTTGAACCTGGAGTCCCAAGGCCTGCGCCTGGAGGGCTGGCTAAGCGGCCTGCATCAGCGTGCCGATGGCGGCTTGTTGTCGGTGACAACTATCCCCAACAGCATTGGTGCGATCAAGGCGCGTAAATGGCATCGGCTCACGCGCCCCTGGGTCAACCATCTGGTGGCTTGCGCCAGCGGTTGGCCAATGACCACCGCGCTGGTGGCCAGTGACGACAGTCTGCTGCTGGCCCCAATGGAGCAGGCACAGGCTTTGGGCATTCTGGGCGATCTGCTGCTGGCCTGGAAAACCGGCATGTGCCAGCCGCTGCCGATTGCCGTGAAAACGGCCTTTGCCTGGCTGGGTCAGACCGACCCGCTGAAGGCCGAAGCCGCCGCTCGCAAAGCCTATGAAGGCGATGGCCTGACCACTGACGGCGAACGGCGTGAAAGTGCTGCGCTGGCCCGGCAGTTCAAGGACTACGACGCGCTCACGGCGGATGAATCATTCCCCGGGTGGTGCGATGCATTGTATCGACCGCTGCTGCAAGCTCCCTGGCGTTCGTTGAACAGCGAGGACTCGCGCGCATGACCGACAAGACGCCACTGGCCCTGGCTTTTCCGCTTCGCGGCAGCCAGCTGATCGAAGCCAGCGCCGGCACCGGCAAGACTTTTACCATCTCCGCATTGTATGTGCGCCTGGTCCTGGGCCACGGTGGCGAGTCCACCGGTTTCGGCCGTGAACTGCTGCCGCCGCAGATCCTCGTCGTGACCTTCACCGACGCGGCGACCAAGGAGCTGCGCGAACGCATCCGCACGCGCCTGGCTGAAGCGGCGCGCTTTTTCCGCGATGAAATAACTGCACCAGACGCCCTGATTGCCGACCTGCGTGATCAATACCCGGGGGAACAGTGGGCCGGATGTGCCAACCGCCTGGACATCGCGGCGCAGTGGATGGACGAAGCCGCTGTCTCGACCATCCACAGCTGGTGCCAGCGCATGTTGCGCGAGCACGCGTTCGACAGTGGCAGCCTGTTTACCCAGAGCCTGGAAACTGACCACAGCGACTTGCTGGGTGAAGTCCTGCGCGATTACTGGCGGTTGTTCTGCTACCCCATGCAAGGCGATGCACTGAGCTGGGTGCGTGGAAACTGGGGGGGGCCGGCGGCGTTGTTGCCGCGTGTGCGTGGGCTGTTCGCCAGTGAGCGTGGCACCACTGCCGGCAAAGAGCCTGCGCAACTGATTACCGAATGCCTGCAGGAACGGCGGGCGGCATTGCTTGAGCTGAAGATGCCCTGGACTCAATGGGCACAGGAGCTGCTCGCCATCTGCCACCAGGGCGTCGCAAGCAAGAGCGTCGACGGGCGCAAGATGCAGGCGCGTTATTTCGAACCCTGGTTTGAAAAGATCCAGGCCTGGGCCGCGGACGAATCGCTGGAGCAACTGGACATCGGCACCGGCTTCACCCGCCTGACCCCGGACGGCATGGCCGAAGCCTGGAAGGGCGAAGTGCCAAGTCACCCGGGGCTGGATGCGATGCCGGGGCTGAAGGCCAGTCTGGATAACCTGCCGACTCCCGATGCGGCCGTACTGCAACACGCGGCCCAATGGGTGGGTACCCGGTTCGAAGAAGAGAAGCGGCGCCGTGCGGAGATGGGCTTCGATGACATGCTGCTGCGCCTCGATGCCGCCCTGCAAGCCGAAGGTGGCGAGCGCCTCGCCACGCTGATTCGCGAACAGTTTCCGGTGGCATTGATCGATGAGTTCCAGGACACCGACCCGGTGCAGTACCGGATTTTCGAAACCATCTATCGCATCGAAGACAACAACCCCGACTGCGGCCTGTTCCTGATCGGCGACCCCAAGCAGGCCATCTACGCCTTCCGTGGCGCCGATATTCATACTTATCTGCGGGCGCGCCAGGCCACCACTGGCCGGCTGCATACCCTGGGGACCAACTTCCGTTCCAGCCATGGCATGGTCGAGGCGGTCAATCATGTGTTCGAACGTGCCGAGAGGCGTGAACTGGGGCGCGGGGCGTTCCTGTTCCGTGAACGCAACGGCGTAAATCCCGTGCCATTCCTGCCGGTCCAATCCCAGGGCCGCAAGGAAGTGCTGCAGATAGAGGGCAGCACGGTGCCTGCACTGAACATCTGGCACCTGCCTGGCGAGCAACCGCTGTCGGGCGCGGTCTACCGCAAACAATTGGCCGCCGCCTGCGCCAGTGAAATCACCGCCCTGCTCAACAGCGGGCAACAGCGACAGTCGGGATTCCATCAGGACGGCAAGGATTTCAGAGGCCTGCTGCCGGCGGATATCGCCATCCTGGTGCGCGACGGCAAGGAAGCCCAGGCCGTACGCGCCGAGCTGTCGGCCCGTGGCGTGCGCAGTGTCTACCTGTCAGACAAGGACTCAGTGTTCGCCGCGCAGGAGGCCCATGACCTGCTGTCCTGGCTCAAGGCCTGCGCCGAGCCGGATGTCGAGCGGCCGTTGCGCGCTGCATTGGCCTGCATCACGTTGAACCTGTCTCTGGCCGAACTTGAACGGCTCAATCAGGATGAGCTGGCATGGGAAGCGCGGGTCATGCAGTTCCGCAGCTACCGTGAGCTCTGGCGCAAGCAGGGCGTATTGCCGATGCTGCGACGCCTGCTGCACGACTTCAAGTTGCCGCAGACATTGATCGCCCGCAGCGATGGCGAACGAATTCTCACCAATCTTTTGCACCTGTCCGAACTGCTGCAGCAGGCTGCCGCCGAACTCGATGGCGAGCAGGCGCTGATTCGGCACCTGTCCGAGCACCTGGCGCTATCCGGCCAGGCGGGGGAAGAGCAGATACTGCGTCTGGAGAGCGACGAGCAACTGGTCAAGGTCGTGACCATTCACAAGTCCAAGGGCCTGGAATATCCCCTGGTGTTCCTGCCGTTCATTTGCTCGGCCAAGCCGGTGGACGGCAGTCGGCTGCCGTTGCACTACCACGATGCCAACGGCAAGGCGCAGATGAGCCTGAAGCCGACGGCCGAATTGATCGCACTGGCCGATCACGAGCGCCTGGCCGAGGACTTGCGCTTGCTGTATGTCGCCCTGACCCGGGCGCAGCACGCCTGCTGGCTCGGTGTCACGGATCTCAAGCGAGGCAATCACAACAGCTCGGTGCTGCATCTGTCGGCACTGGGTTATCTATTGGGTGGCGGTGCCATGCTGGCGGAATCTGCCGGTTTAAAACGCTGGCTGGAAGACCTTCAGCAAGATTGCCCGGCCCTGCGTTATTGCGAAGTCCCGCCCGCTAACGCCGAGCACTACCAGCCACCGCAGAACGACGCGCGCCTGCTCGCGCCGCTGATGCCCAAACGCCGTGCCAGTGAAAACTGGTGGATCGCCTCCTACAGCGCCTTGCGTATCGGCGACAGCTTGAGTATCGGCAGCGACGAAGCACCGGAAAACCCTCAGGCACAGAAACTGTTCGACGACGAACGCCTCGACCCCAATGCTCCGCGTGAAGTGGCGGCCGGCGGCGCGGACATCCATCGATTCCCTCGCGGCCCAGGCCCCGGCACCTTTCTCCATGGGCTGCTGGAATGGGCCGGTGGTGAAGGCTTTTGCGCCAACCCACAAGCGGTTGAAGACGCCATTGCGCGTCGCTGTAATCGGCGCGGCTGGGAAGGCTGGATTACCACCTTGAGTGACTGGCTGCAGCACTTGCTCAAATCGCCGCTGCACCTGGGGGCAGGGCCGGCCCCGGTCGTGTTCGAGCACCTGACCCAGTACCGGGTCGAGATGGAATTCTGGTTCGCCAGCCACAAGGTGGACGTGCTGAAACTCGATGAGCTGGTGCGCCAATACACCCACAAAGGCGTCGCGCGGGTTGCGGCAGAACCGGTATTGCTTAACGGCATGTTCAAGGGCTTCATCGACCTGACGTTCGAACACGAAGGTCGGTATTACGTGGCGGATTACAAATCCAACTGGCTGGGTGTCGATGACTCGGCGTATACCGGGCAAGCGATGGAGCAATCGATCCTCGACAACCGCTATGACCTGCAGTACGTGCTGTACCTGCTGGCCCTGCATCGCCAGCTAAAAGCACGTTTGGCCGATTACGACTATGACCGTCACGTGGGCGGTGCGTTGTACCTGTTCCTGCGCGGCACCCGTGCAGCCAGCCAGGGGGTTTATTTCGCCCGTCCGCCAAGGGAGTTGATCGAACAGCTTGATCGCCTGTTCCAGGGCAAGCCGCAGCCCAAGGCCGAACCCGCCTGGGAACAGGGAGAACTGCTATGAGTCGCACCTTCGCCGATTTGCTGCCCACCTCACTGGCGGCTGAAAGCCTGGCCGACCTCGCACCCTTGAGCCGCGCCGAAGACTTGCTGCTGTTGCTCACACGCTGGGTTGAGCGCGGCTGGTTGCGTGCATTGGACAAGGCGTTCGTGGCCTTCCTGCATGAGCTGGCGCCCGATGACGATCCCCTGGTATTGCTGGCGGCCGCGCTGACCAGCCACCAGCTGGGTCACGGGCATGTGTGCCTGGATCTGTACGAGACTCTCAAGGAACCGGACTTTGCCCTGTCCCTGCCACCCGAAGGCGATGTGCAAGGCGGCTCAATGGTGTTGCCCTCGCAATTGCTTGAGGCCCTCGACGGCGCTCACTGGTGCAAGGCGCTGGCGGTCAGCCCCTTGGTCGCATTGGCAGCCGACGGACGCGAGAATGCGCAGCAAAGGCCTTTGGTGCTGTCGGGTAAACGCCTGTATCTGCGGCGCTACTGGGCGTACGAACGACGCATCGACCTGTCATTGCGCCAGCGCCTGGCTGAGCACGAAGTGACCCCTGCGGATTTGAGCCAGCGCCTCACCGGCCTGTTCGGTCCCGCCAGGCCGGGTGAAGTGATCGACTGGCAAAAACTCGCCTGCGCCCTGGCGACCCGCAGTGCATTCAGTATCGTCACCGGTGGTCCCGGGACCGGCAAGACCACCACCGTCGTGCGTTTGCTGGCGTTGCTCCAGGCGCCCGCAGTGGAGGCTGGCCAGCCGCTGCGCATCCGTCTTGCCGCACCCACGGGCAAGGCGGCGGCGCGCTTGACCGAGTCCATCAGCCAGCAGGTCAGGACGCTGGAAGTCAGCGAAGCGGTCCGGGCGAAAATTCCTTCGGACGTCACCACGGTTCACCGCCTGCTCGGCAGCCGGCCCGGGACGCGGCACTTCCGGCATCACGCGGGCAATCGCCTGCCACTGGATGTGCTGGTGGTGGATGAAGCGTCGATGATCGACCTGGAGATGATGGCCAATCTGCTCGATGCCCTGCCAGCCCATGCGCGACTGGTGCTGCTGGGTGACAAGGATCAGCTGGCGTCGGTTGAAGCGGGCGCCGTGCTGGGCGATCTGTGCCGTGACGCGGAAGCCGGCTGGTACAGCCCGCAGACTCGCCAGTGGCTGGAGCAGGTCAGTGGCGAAAGCCTGGCAAACAGCGACCTGCACGAGGATACCCAAGGCGTTCACCCGCTGGCGCAACAAGTGGTGATGCTGCGCCATTCTCGCCGCTTCGGGGAGGGCAGCGGCATTGGTCAGCTGGCTCGCCGGGTCAATCAGCAGCAGCCTGAAGAGGCGCGCAAACTGCTGGCCACCCGCAGCCACGACGACGTGTTCAGCCTGTCGCTCAAGGGCGAACAGGACCGGGCGCTGGAGCGTTTGCTGCTTGAAGGTCACGGCGATGGGCCGCAGGGTTATCGGCATTACCTCGGCCTGCTGCGCCAGCAGCGCCCGGCGCCTGGCCGAGCCCTTGAGGATCCTTGCTGGGCCGACTGGGCTCGCCAGGTGCTGCAGGCGTTCGACGCCTTCCAGTTGCTCTGCGCCGTACGCAAGGGCCCCTGGGGCGTGGAAGGCCTGAATCAGCGAGTGACCGCCGCGCTGCTCAAGGCCCGATTGATCGATAACGATCAGCAGTGGTACGAAGGACGCCCGGTATTGATGACGCGTAACGACTACGGTCTGGGGCTGATGAACGGTGACATCGGCATCGCGCTCAAGCTACCGGAACGCGAGGGGCCTGAAGCCGGAAAGCAGGTGTTGCGCGTGGCATTCCCGCGCAACGATGGTCAAGGTGGTGTGCGTTTTGTACTGCCGAGCCGGCTCAATGACGTCGAAACCGTGTACGCGATGACGGTGCACAAATCCCAGGGCTCAGAGTTTGCCCACACCGCACTGATCCTCCCGGACGCCCTCAACCCGGTCCTCACCAAGGAGCTGATCTACACCGGAATCACCCGGGCAAAAAACTGGTTCACCCTGATAGAACCCCGGGCCGGCGTCTTCGAAGAGGCCGTGCGGCGCAAGGTCAAGCGCCTGAGTGGGCTGATGCTTGAACTGGATGAGGCCCCCGGCCAGTAACGCAAACTGGCCGACTTGCCGGCCGCACCGAGAACCGCCGTGTGTCGATGTGGTATCCGCCGGCTAATCGGCGAACAGCATCTCGCGGCTCTCACCCATCAACAGGGCCTGATTCTGCTCGGTCACCCCGCGGACGTAGTCCCACAACAGGGTGATCCGCTTGAGCTTCCTCAAATCCTCCCGGCAGTACATCCAGAACTGCCGGGTGATGTTGATCTCGCTCGGCAGCACCGGCAGCAGCCGTGGATCCTGGGCCGCCAGGAAGCACGGCAGGATGGCGAGCGACCGGCCCTGTTGCGCGGCGACGAACTGCGCGATGACGCTGGTGCTGCGCAGGTTGGCGCTGGCGCCGGGCAGTACGTTGGCCAGGTACAGCAGCTCCGAGCTGAACGCCAGGTCATCCACATAACTGATGAACGCATGTTTGGCCAGGTCGCTGGGGCGACGGATGGGCGGGTGCTGGTCGAGGTAGTCCTGGGTCGCGTACAGCTGCAAGCGGTAGTCGCACAATTTGCAGCACACGTACGGGCCATGCTCCGGGCGCTCCAGGGCGATGACGATGTCGGCCTCGCGCTTGGACAGGCTGATGAAGTGCGGCAGCGGCAGGATATCCACCGAGATCGCCGGGTAGGCGTCGACGAAATGGCTCAGCTGCGGGGTGATGAAAAAGCTGCCGAACCCTTCGGTGCAGCCCATGCGCACATGCCCGGATAACGCCACCCCGGAGCCAGACACCTGCTCGCAGGCCATGTGCAGGGTGCTCTCGATCGATTCGGCATAACCCAGCAGTCGTTGGCCTTCGGCCGTCAGCACAAAACCGCTGGTGCGGGATTTTTCGAACAACAGTGTGCCCAGCGCCGTTTCCAGCGAACTGATGCGCCGCGACACCGTGGTGTAGTCCACTGCCAGGCGCTTGGCGGCGGTGCTGGCCTTGCGGGTGCGGGCGACTTCGAGGAAAAACTTGAGGTCATCCCAGTTCAGCGAGCCTAGAGACGTGATGTTTTTTTGCATGATGGACCGGCTTTTATGTGCGTTCTTATTAGAAGTTTGCACATCTATACTCCAAAAACCGTCCGACAACCAATTCGCGACACACGCCTCATCTCAAGGCGACTTTCTCGCCTTGGCTCCCTGATAACAACAAGTCCAGGAGACCCAACATGAACGCATCGCTCACGCCCAACGAAACCACCGTGCAGAAGGTCAAGCTGTTGATCGACGGCGAGTGGGTCGAGTCGCAATCCACCGAGTGGCACGACATCGTCAACCCGGCGACTCAGCAAGTGCTCGCCAAGGTTCCGTTTGCCACCGCCTCGGAAGTCGACGCAGCCATTGCCGCTGCCCATCGCGCCTTCCAGACCTGGAAGCTGACGCCGATCGGCGCGCGCATGCGCATCATGCTCAAGCTCCAGGCGTTGATTCGCGAGCACTCCAAGCGCATTGCCGTGGTGCTGAGCAACGAGCAGGGCAAAACCATTGCCGATGCTGAAGGCGATATTTTCCGTGGCCTGGAAGTGGTCGAGCATGCCTGTTCCATCGGCACCCTGCAGATGGGCGAGTTCGCCGAGAACGTCGCCAGCGGCGTCGACACCTACACCCTGCGCCAGCCGATCGGCGTGTGCGCCGGTATCACTCCGTTCAACTTCCCGGCGATGATTCCGCTGTGGATGTTCCCGATGGCCATTGCCTGCGGCAATACCTTCGTGTTGAAACCTTCCGAACAGGATCCGCTGTCGACCCTGCTGCTGGTGGAGCTGGCGATCGAAGCGGGCGTTCCGGCGGGCGTGCTCAACGTGGTGCACGGCGGCAAGGATGTGGTGGATGCGCTCTGCACCCACAAGGACATCAAGGCGGTGTCCTTCGTCGGGTCGACTGCGGTCGGCACTCACGTGTACGACCTGGCGGGCAAACATGGCAAGCGCGTGCAATCGATGATGGGCGCGAAAAACCATGCCGTGGTGCTGCCGGACGCCAACCGCGAACAGGCGCTGAATGCGCTGGTCGGTGCCGGTTTTGGCGCAGCGGGTCAACGCTGCATGGCCACGTCTGTGGTGGTGCTGGTGGGCGCGGCCAAGCAATGGCTGCCTGATTTGAAAGCACTGGCGCAGAAACTCAAGGTCAATGCCGGCAGTGAGCCGGGTACCGACGTTGGGCCGGTGATTTCGAAGCGCGCCAAGGCGCGCATCCTCGACCTGATCGAAAGCGGCATCAAGGAAGGTGCGAAGCTGGAGCTGGACGGGCGCGACATCAGTGTGGCCGGCTACGAGCAGGGCAACTTCGTTGGCCCAACCCTGTTTTCCGGGGTGACCACCGACATGCAGATCTACACCCAGGAAATCTTCGGCCCGGTGCTGGTGGTGCTGGAGGTCAATACGCTGGACGAGGCCATCACCCTGGTCAACGCCAACCCCTTTGGCAACGGCACTGGCCTGTTCACCCAGAGCGGTGCGGCGGCACGTAAATTCCAGAATGAAATCGACGTCGGCCAGGTCGGCATCAACATCCCGATCCCGGTGCCGGTCCCGTTCTTCAGCTTTACCGGCTCGCGCGGTTCCAAGCTTGGCGATCTCGGCCCGTATGGCAAGCAAGTGGTGCAGTTCTACACTCAGACCAAGACGGTCACCAGTCGCTGGTTCGATGACAACAGCGTCAACGACGGTGTGAACACCACCATCAACTTGCGCTAAGGAGTGGTCCATGAAAATCGCATTTATCGGTCTGGGCAACATGGGCGCGCCGATGGCGCGCAACCTGATCAAGGCTGGTCATGACCTCAAGCTGGTCGACCTGAATACCACCGTGCTGGCGGAGCTGGAGCAACTGGGCGGCAGCATCAGCGCCTCCGCCCGTGAGGCGGCCCAAGGTGCGGAGCTGGTGATTACCATGCTGCCGGCCGCCGTGCATGTGCGCAGTGTGTGGCTGGGTGAAAACGGCGTGCTCGCGGGGATTGGCGAAGGCGTTCCGGCAGTGGATTGCAGCACCATTGACCCACAGACGGCGCGTGAAGTAGCAAGCGCTGCTGCCAAACAAGGCGTGGCCATGGCCGATGCGCCGGTGTCTGGCGGCACGGGCGGCGCAGCTGCCGGCACCCTGACATTCATGGTCGGTGCCACGCCCGAGCTGTTTGCCACGCTGCAACCGGTGCTGGCGCAGATGGGCCGCAATATCGTGCATTGCGGCGAAGTCGGCACCGGGCAGATCGCCAAGATCTGCAACAACCTGCTGCTGGGAATTTCCATGGTCGGCGTCAGCGAAGCCATGGCCCTGGGTGATGCCCTGGGCATCGACACCGGAGTGCTGGCCGGGATCATCAACAGCTCCACCGGGCGCTGCTGGAGTTCGGAGATGTACAACCCGTGGCCGGGCATCGTCGAGACCGCTCCGGCGTCGCGCGGCTATACCGGCGGCTTCGGTGCCGAACTGATGCTCAAGGACTTGGGGCTGGCGACTGAGGCGGCCCGTCAGGCGCACCAGCCTGTGGTGCTGGGCGCCGTGGCGCAGCAGTTGTATCAGGCAATGAGCCTGCGCGGGGAGGGTGGCCAAGACTTCTCGGCGATCATCAACAGCTATCGCAAACCCCAGTAAAAGCGGGTAATTCGCAAAAGCAAAAGATCGCAGCCTGCGGCAGCTCCTACACGGGAATGCCGCAGGCTGCGATCTTTTCTATGCATCAGGCAAACACAAAGTACTTGCGCACAGTCTCGACCACTTCCCACGTGCCTTTCATCCCTGGCTCAACGACAAAGATATCCCCTGCCCGCAGATGGATCGGCGCCATGCCTTCCGGCGTGATCACGCAGTAGCCTTCCTGGAAATGGCAGTACTCCCACTTCACGTATTCCACATACCATTTGCCCGGCGTGCAGATCCAGGTGCCCATGATCTTGCTGCCGTCTTCGCTGGTGTAGGCGTTGAGATTGACGGTGTGCGGATCGCCTTCGAGTTTTTCCCATTTGCAGGCGTCGAGTACCGGCAGGGGATGGGTGTCGCGAAGAACGGTAATAGGTGCGGTCATGTGGACTCCGGGCAGTGGATGCAAGAACGAAGTCGCACCCTATAGCGCCCGCCCGCTGGCGAGTTGTCTGTGCTCGACATCGGGGTGTCCAGAAACGCGCAGGCGCCTAAAGCGTCTCCAGCGGACAAGCGGCCCGGGCCTGTTCGAGACCCAGTTCAAACTCCACCAGTTGGGCGTGTTGCCGCGCCAGGGCAGCCATCCGCTCGCTGATCTCCTGCTTCTTCGCCGCGATGGCCTGATGGGCCAATGCCCAGGGCACCTGGGTTCCCTGATGGCCGGCGAAAATCGCCTGCAGCTCTTTGAGGCGGAACCCCAGTTGCTGAGCACATTTGATGAAGGCCAGCAGTTCGACGCTCTGCTGGTCGTACACGCGATATTTACCCTGACGCTCGGCCACCGGCAGCAGCCCGATCGCCTCGTAATGGCGGATGCTTTTGATCGTGGTTCCGGAGCGCTGCGCAGCCTGGCCGATGTACATCAATAATTCCCTTTAATGAGTCCCGGGCATTATCGGCGCACTCAGCGACTGGCGATAGCTTCGGCTTGCTGCAACCACCGCTCTCGCTGCGCGTGACTGGAGTCGAGAATCGGGCCGAAGGTCAGCGTCCGGGTGGGCTTGATGCCGCAGAACTGCAGCATGGTCCTGCGCATTTGATGCAAGCCGGGCATGCGGTAGAACCAGCGGTAGTACCAGGGCGGCGTATCCATGGTCACCAGCAGGTGCGCGCTGCGACCGTGCAGGAGTTTGTCGGGGAAGGCTTTGCCTTTGCGGTACTTGAAGGCGAAACCGGGGAGGAACACCCGGTCGAAAAAGCCCTTGAGCAAGGCTGGAATCCCGCCCCACCAGATCGGGAACACCAGCGTCAGTTGCTCGGCCCACAAGACATCCGCCTGGGCTTGCAGCAGGTCGGCTTCCAGTGGTTGAACCTGTTGGTAGCCTTCACGCAATACGGGGTCGAACGCCAGCTGGCCGAGGAACAGTTGGCGCACTTCATGCCCGGCACGCAGGGCTGACTGGGTGTAGCGCTCGGCCACGGCGGCGCAAAAACTGCTGCTCGAGGGGTGACCGAGAATCACCAGAATCCGTTTGCCCATCGTGGCTGTCCTTGAAGAGGAAAACCCAAGGGTAAAGTCTGCCCCTCAGGGGAGAGTCAAGGCATGCAGCAAGGCCTTGGCGTAACCGGGCAGTTGCGCGAAGTCGCGGGCACACAACAGCAGTTGGCGCTGCGCCCAGTCTTCGGCCAGCGCGATGCTGTGCAACGCTGGCGCGCCGGGCCAGCGTGCCACTGCCGCCTGCGGCACGATGGCCAGCCCGGCCCCGCGGGCGACCATGCGCATGGCGCCATCGAAGCCATCGGCCCTGATGCGAATCTGCAGGCGGGAACCGATATGCAGCGCCTGTTCTTCCAGGTAAATCGCCAGGGCGCTGTTGCTGTTCAGGCCAACGTAGTCGTGCGCCAGGGTGTCGCTGAAGCTCAGGGCGCCGAGCCTGGCCAGGGGGTGGTCGGGCGGCATGATCAATACCAGCGGGTCGTCGCGAAACGGGCGGGTTTGCAGGTCGCTGCTGTCCACGGCATCCGAGACAATGCCCAGATCCGCCGCGCCCTGGCGTAGCGCATGGGTGATGCGCGCACTGGGCAATTCCTGCAGGTCGATGTCCAGGTTGGGATGGCTGAGCAGAAAGTCGGCGAGCAGTTCGGGCAGGTATTCACTCATCGCCGTGGTGTTGCACAGCAACCGGACTTGTCCTTTGACGCCCTGGGCATATTCGGCCAGGTCCTGTTGCAGGCGGTCGGCCTGTTGCAGCAGCAACCGGGCGTGTTGCGCCAAGGCTTTGCCGGCAGCGGTGGGGGTGACTCCGCGTCTGCCGCGCACCAGGAAATCCACTCCCAGGGACGATTCCATCGCCCGGATGCGTGCGCTCGCTGCCGCCAGGGATAAATGACTGCGGATTGCGCCGGCGGTGATGTTGCCGCTGTCGAGGATGTTCAAGTAGAGGCGCAGGTCGGTGAGGTCGAAGTGCATGGTGGGTCCATAGAGGTGTGTTGTTCGGGTTGCCCCCTTCGCGGGCAAGCCCGCTCCCACAGTGATTGAGGTGCTGCGCAATCTTGAGCACGACACCCGCACCCTGTGGGAGCGGGCTTGCCCGCGAAAGCGCCGGCTGGCACAACTAGGAACCTAGCCTCAGGCACAGCAAGAGGCACCCTCAGTATAAGCCAGCTTTTCAAACCCCCCTGCCCAGCACCACGATAGACCCATGAATACTCTGACTGCGTTCTATCAAAACCTCGGCCTCGCCCTGTCAATACTGGTGATCGCCACCTTCCTGCTGGCCGGCATGATCAAGGGCGTGATCGGCCTTGGCCTGCCAACTATCGCCATGGGTCTGCTTGGCTTGGCTATGGCGCCAGCGCAGGCTGCCGCGCTGCTGATCATTCCCGCGACGTTGACCAACCTCTGGCAGCTGGCATTCGGCGGGCATTTGCGGCAGTTGGTCAAACGTTTGTGGCCGATGCTCCTGGCCATTTTCCTCGGCACAGGAGCGGGCACGCTGTGGATTGGTATGGCCGGCGGGCACTGGGTCGTGCGGGGGTTGGGCGCGGCATTGCTGCTTTACGCCTTGAGCGGGTTGTTCCTGCCTACCCTGCAGGTCGGCAGCCGTGCTGAACGCTGGCTCGCCCCATTGTGCGGCATGCTGACCGGCGTCATCACCTCGGCCACGGGCGTGTTCGTGATTCCGGCAGTGCCCTATCTGCAGGCGCTGGGCTTGAACAGGGACCAGCTGGTGCAGGCACTGGGCCTGTCATTCACCGTCTCGACCCTGGCCCTGGCCGCCGGCCTGTTCTGGCGTGGCGCTCTGGGCGGGGGCGAGCTGGGCGCATCGTTGCTGGCGCTGATCCCGGCGGTGGCGGGCATGTTGCTGGGGCAATGGCTGCGCCAGCGCATCAGCGCCACCTTGTTCAAACGGGTATTTTTCATTGGCCTTGGCGTGCTGGGCGGCCACTTGCTGATCAGCGGCTAGCGGAGGAGGGCCTGAGCATATCGGATCGCAGTCTAAGGCAACAATAGGTGCTGGATTCGTGCTTGTGGGTCAAATGAGTTTTGTCACATCAGGGCTTATTCCGCGCGAGGCGGGCCGATACCCTGCCGCCATCGAATTCAGACCTTCCGAGACCTTTCATGAAAAAAGTCCTGTTGCTCAATGGCGGTAAAAAGTTTGCCCACTCCGAGGGTCGCTACAACACCACTCTGCACGAAACTGCACTGAGCGTTCTGGACCGAGGCGGCATGGACGTGAAAACCACGTTCATCGACGAGGGTTATGACGTCGCTGAAGAAGTGGCCAAATTTCTCTGGGCCGATGTGATCATTTACCAAATGCCCGGCTGGTGGATGGGCGCCCCCTGGACCGTCAAGAAGTACATCGACGAAGTGTTCACTGAAGGCCACGGCAGCCTCTACGCCAGCGACGGCCGCACCCGCTCCGATGCCTCGCAGAAGTACGGCAGCGGCGGCCTGGTGCAGGGCAAGCAATACATGTTGTCGCTGACCTGGAATGCTCCGCAGCAGGCATTCGATGATCCGACGGACTTCTTTGAAGCCAAGGGCGTAGACGCGGTGTACTTCCCGTTCCACAAGGCCAACGAGTTCCTCGGCATGACCAGCCTGCCCACCTTCCTGTGCGTTGACGTCATGAAGCGCCCGAACATTGAAGCCGACATTGCCCGTTATGAGCAGCATCTGAGCGAGGTGTTTGGCCTGTCTGCATAAGGTTTCAGGCTACTATCGGATGCGACGGCCTGAAAGATCGCAGCCTGCGCCAGCTCCTACAGTGGACTGCGAGCGTCGCAGGCTGTGATCCTGGCGACAGATGCCACGGCGATTGTGAAAAGAGGACACCCTTGAAAGCCAGATCCGATGAACTGCAGATTTTCGTCTGCGTGATTGAATGCGGATCGATCTCCGCTGCGGCCGAGCAGGTGGGGCAAACGCCTTCGGCGGTCAGTCGCACGTTGTCGCGGCTGGAGGCCAAGCTCGAGACCACGTTGATCAACCGCACCACCCGGCGCATGGACCTGACAGAAGAGGGCAAGTATTTCTTCGAGCAGGCCAAGCTGATCCTCGACCAGATGGATCAACTCGAAGAGCGCCTGAGCTCCCGCCAGCAGACGCCGTCCGGGCGCCTGCGGATCAACGCGGCAGCGCCTTTCATGCTGCACGCCATCGTGCCGTATATCGACGAGTTCCGCCGGCTCTACCCGGACATCCAGCTGGAGCTCAACAGCAACGACCTGCTCATCGACCTGCTCGAACAAAGCACTGACATCGCCATCCGCATTGGTACCCTCGCCGACTCGACCCTGCACGCGCGTTCCCTGGGGTGCAGCCCGTTGCACATCGTCGCCAGCCCGGCGTATCTGGAGCGGCACGGGACGCCCACGGCCGTGGCGGACCTGAGCGCCCACAGCTTGCTCGGTTTCACCCAGAACGAGGGCCTCAACCAGTGGCCTTTGCGCTATGAACACGGCGACCGCTGGCCGATCCAGGCCAGCATCAGCGCCTCCAGTGGCGAGACGATTCGCCATCTGGCGCTGGAGGGGCAGGGCATCGCCTGCCTGTCGCACTTCATGACCATCGAGGACATCCGCGCCGGTCGCCTGCAGGTGCTGCTGGAGGATTCAAACAGCGGTTATCGCCAGCCGATCAATGCGGTGTACTACCGCAACTCGCAGCTTGCCCTGCGCAT
Organism: Pseudomonas sp. HY13-MNA-CIBAN-0226; assembly: GCF_040310305.1. NCBI lineage: Bacteria > Pseudomonadati > Pseudomonadota > Gammaproteobacteria > Pseudomonadales > Pseudomonadaceae > Pseudomonas > Pseudomonas sp. HY13-MNA-CIBAN-0226. The sequence continues at coordinate 249,914 of NZ_JBEOPS010000006.1, read as the reverse complement.
TCAATGCTTCCTCGACTTCATCCAGGGCAAACTGGCAGCGTATGCCAACGCGCAGTTCAACGGCTGATTCGTGACTCCAGCGCAAAAGTGATTTGGGCGCTGCGGCCTGTTTCCCGAGGGCGGGGTGCTCAATACTGGACCCATCACTTATTCACGCAGGGAGTTTCTCCATGAACGTATTCGTCACCGGCGCTGCAGGTTTCATCGGCGGTTCGATCGCCACGGGTCTGGTCCGGGCTGGCCACCAGGTCACCGGCCTGGTTCGCAGCGCAGAGCAGGCCAACGAGCTGAGCGCCCTGGGCATCTCCCCGGTCATCGGTACGCTGGACGACAGCGCCTTGCTTGCCGCCCAGGCCCGGGCTGCCGACGCCGTGATCAACGCCGCCAGCAGCGACCACCGCGGCGCGGTGGAGGCCTTGCTTGACGCACTGCGCGGTTCCAACAAGGTGTTTTTGCACACCAGCGGGTCGAGCATCGTCGGCGATGCGTCCGGCGGCAAGGCCAGCGACGTGATCTACTTCGAAGACAACCTGCCAGAGCCGACGGTGGACAAGGCCGCCCGGGTTGCCATCGATGACCTGATCCTGGCAGCGGCGCAGGACGGCGTGAACTCGGCCGTGATCTGCAACACACTGATTTACGGCCACAGCCTGGGCGTCAAGCGCGACAGCGTGCAATTGCCACGCTTGCTCAAACAGGCCCGCAAGAGCGGGGTGGTGCGCCATGTTGGCAGCGGCCGGAACATCTGGTCCAACGTGCATATCGAGGATGTGGTTGCCCTGTACCTGCTGGCGCTGACCCGCAACGTGCCCGGTACTTTCTACTTCGTCGAAAGTGGCGAGGCCTCGTTCATCGACATGACCACGGCCATGGCGGCAGCCTTGAAGCTGGGTGAGCCACAGGACTGGCCGCTGAAGGATGCCGAAGCCGAGTGGGGTTATGAGATGGCCAACTATGGCCTGGGCTCCAACAGCCGGGTGCGCGGCCAGCATGCGCGGCAACTGCTGGGCTGGGCACCGCAGCGGACTTCGGTGGTTGACTGGATTCGTGACGAGATGGTGTGAGTTTGCGCTAGACCGAGTCATCGTTCATCGCGGGCTTGCCCGCGATGGCGTTTCCGAGTTCCCCAAAGTAGCCTGATCTCCCCCGATTCCGTAACATCCTCACCCTCTTTCCCGGCCACGCCCCAGCGGCCCGTAATTTTGGGTACCCCATGAAAACACAACGTCTGCGCGCCGATGTCCTGGCCGGACTCACCACCTCGTTCGCCCTGCTCCCTGAATGCATCGCCTTTGCCCTGGTCGCCCATCTCAACCCGCTGATGGGGCTCTACGGTGCGTTCATCATCTGCACCCTCACCGCGCTGTTTGGCGGTCGCCCAGGCATGGTCTCGGGAGCTGCGGGCTCGATGGCGGTGGTGATCGTCGCACTGGTGGTGCAGCACGGTGTGCAGTACCTGCTGGCCACCGTGCTATTGGGCGGGCTGATCATGCTGGCGTTCGGGCTGCTCAAGCTGGGCAAGCTGGTACGCATGGTGCCGCACCCGGTGATGCTCGGTTTCGTCAACGGCCTGGCGATCATCATCGCCCTGGCACAACTCGAACACTTCAAGAGCGGTGACGCCTGGCTCAGTGGTGCGCCGCTGTACATCATGCTCGGTCTGGTGGCCGTCACCATGGCCATCGTCTACCTGCTGCCACGCCTGACCCGTACCGTGCCGCCAGCGCTGGTCGCGATTCTCGGCGTGGGGCTGGCGGTGTTCCTGCTGGGCCTGCCGACCCGCACCCTCGGCGACATGGCGCACATCGCCGGTGGCCTGCCGACTTTTGCCCTGCCCGACATCCCGTGGAACCTGGAGACCCTGCGCATCGTCGCCCCCTACGCGATCCTGATGGCGCTGGTCGGCCTGCTGGAAACCCTGCTGACCCTCAACCTCACCGACGAAATCACCGAGAGCCGTGGCTATCCGGATCGCGAGTGTGTGGCCCTGGGTGCGGCCAACATGGTCTCCGGGGTGTTCGGCGGCATGGGTGGCTGCGCGATGATCGGTCAGACCGTGATCAACCTCAGCTCCGGCGGCCGTGGTCGACTGTCCGGCGTGGTGGCCGGGGTGCTGATCCTGCTGTTCGTGCTGTTCCTGTCGCCGCTGATCGAGCGCATCCCGCTGGCGGCGCTGGTTGGGGTGATGTTCGTGGTGTCACAGCAGACCTTCGCCTGGGCGTCGCTGCGAGTGCTCAACAAGGTGCCGCTTAACGACGTGCTGGTCATTGTCGCGGTCACCGTGATCACGGTGTTCACCGACCTGGCAACGGCCGTGCTCTGCGGGATCGTCATTGCGGCGCTCAACTTCGCCTGGCAACAGGCGCGCGAGCTGTATGCCGATGCGCATATCGAGCCCGATGGCAGCAAGCTGTATCACCTGCACGGCACGCTGTTCTTCGCCTCGACCACGCCGTTTCTCAACCAGTTCGATCCCGCCAGCGACCCCGACCTGGTGACCATCGACTGCCGCCACCTGAGCTTCGTCGACTACTCGGCCATTGCCGCGCTCATGACCCTGCGCGAGCGTTACGCCAAGGCCGGTAAACACCTGCGGGTGCTGCACCTGTCCGAACGCTGCAAAAAACTGCTCAAGCGCGCCCGGGTGACTCACGACTGACTGGGTCATTTGCGCCAGTCGCCAATCCCGCAGACACCCGATTCCCTGTGGGAGCCTGGCTTGCCAGCGATGACGGCCTGACATTCACCAGCGCCATCGCCGGCAAGCCGGGCTCCCACAGGTTCGCGTCAGCTTGGCTCCGCACTTCGATGAACCTGGCGAAACTCCCCTGGCGGCATTCCCCGCCGGCTCTTGAACGAGCGATGAAACGACCGGGCCTCGGTAAACCCCAGGTACTGCGCGATATCCTGAATCGGCAGGGTGCTGTTGAGCAGGTAATGCTCCGCCAGCTCCTGGCGCAGGTCATCGAGGATCTGTTGATAAGAAGTACCCGCCTGATGCAGCTGGCGTTGCAGGGTGCGCACCGACATGGCGAACTGTTCGGCCACTTGTTCCTTGCGCGGCAACCCCTCCTTGAGCAGCTGGCGCAGAATGCCCTTGACCCGCTCCTGCAGCGACGCATCCTCCAGGGTCGCCATCAACCCCAGCGCATGCTCTTCCAGGGTGCGCAGCAGTTGCGCATCGGCCTGGCGCAAGGGCAGCTGCAGGTAGGGCAGCGGCACAATCAGCGCCGAGTAGGGCTGCTCAAACAGCACCGGGCAGTCGAAAAACGCCTCGTAGTGCGCCAGCGTGGTTTCGTCCGGCTGCGCGTGCTCAAACCACACTGCGGCCGGCGCCAGCTGGGTGTCGGCAATCCAGCGGGCGTACTGCAGCCAGGAGCCGAGGACATTTTCCACCAGGTGCCGGCGAATGCGCGGGCGTTGGTGACGGCAGGTCCAGATCAGGTGCACCTGCGCGTCCTGTACCTCGGCCCGGCTGACGCCCATATCACCGACCAGTTTTTCGAACGGCATGATGCGGCTCATGGCATCGCCCAGAGTCGCGCAGTTCATGGTGATGTAACCCAACACACTCCAGGAATTGGGTAGCACGAAACGCGCCGAGTTGAGGCCGAACAGCGGGTCTGCCGAGTGGTCGCAGAAGTAGTCGAGCAACCGCTCATGAACCTCGCCCGGCAACCGCAGGCTGTTGTCGCTCAACTGTTGCGCCTGTAATCCGGCCGCCGCCAGCGCCGGCTCGGTGGCGATACCCAGTTGTTCGGCATAACGCAGGTATTTGAGCAGTGGCGGAACAGAAGTGAAGCCCAGCGATTGCATGATCGTGTTCCTTTGATCAAGGCCCGCATGTGCGGATGAATACCCTGAAAGGTAGTGTGAAACTACCGCTAAAGTAAATGGCCAGTCCTGGCGCGGTGTTTGACTCAATTGGCTACTCGAAGTGGCCGGATGCGACCGTGACACTTTCGGCGGGCTGGCTAGTATGGGTGTCTGAAACATCACTTATAAGAACCGCAAAAGGACACACGCATGCGACGCTGGAACGGCTGGGGAGAGGCAACCACGGTGGTCGAATTACCGGCCCAGGGCGCGGGATTTCTCGCCGAGCGGCTGGGTGTCGGTCGTGTATTGCCCGATGCAACGCTCGAAGAGGCGCTGGCCAAGGTACCGGCTTCGCGGCTGGCGGCGCATGGTCTGTACAGTATCGAGCCGCATGATCGCCTGCTGCATGCCCGGGGCCAGAGCCTGCCAGACTGGCTGGCGCTGCGCGAAGGGGCACCCGGCCTCTACCCCGACGCCGTGGCCTTTCCCGACAGCGCCGGGCAGATCCGCCAGTTGCTGGCGCTTGCCCAGACCCAGGACCTTTGCCTGATTCCCTACGGCGGCGGCACTTCCGTGGCCGGGCACATCAACCCGCCAGACTCGGTGCGGCCAGTGGTGACGGTGTCCCTGGCTCGCATGAATCGCTTGCTGGACCTGGACGAGCAAAGCCTGCTGGCCACCTTCGGCCCCGGTGCCAGCGGCCCGCAGGTGGAGAGTCAGCTACGCGCCCGTGGTTACACCCTGGGGCATTTTCCGCAGTCGTGGGAGTTGTCGACCCTGGGCGGTTGGGTCGCCAGCCGCTCCAGCGGCCAGCAGTCGCTGCGTTATGGGCGAATCGAGCAGTTGTTCGCCGGCGGCACGCTGGAAACCTTTGCCGGCCCCTTGGAAATCGCCACCTTTCCGGCCTCGGCCGCAGGCCCCGATTTGCGCGAAGTGGTGCTCGGCTGTGAGGGGCGCTTCGGCATCATTTCCCAGGTCAAGGTGCGAATCAGTGCGCTGCCGGCCGATGAGCGTTTCTACAGTGTTTTCCTGCCCGACTGGTCACAGGCGCTGCAGGCGATCCGGCAGTTGGCCCAGGCGCGGGTGCCGTTGTCGATGCTGCGCCTGTCCAATGCCCTGGAAACCGAAACCCAGCTCGCCTTGGCCGGTCACCCGCAGCAGATTGCCTGGCTGGAAAAATACCTCGCCCTGCGCGGAGCCGGCGTCGGCAAATGCATGTTGACGTTCGGCGTCACCGGCAACCGCCGGCAGAACGCGCTGTCGCTCAGCCAGGCTCGCCAGCATTTGAAGGCCTTCGGTGGAGTCTTCACCGGTACCTTGCTCGGCAAGAAATGGGCGCAGAACCGCTTCCGTTTTCCCTACCTGCGGGAAAACCTGTGGAACGCCGGTTATGTGGTCGACACCCTGGAAACCGCTACCGACTGGAGCAATGTCGACAACCTGCTCGAGCGCATCGAGCAAAGCCTGCGTGCTGCACTTGCGGCCCAGGGTGAGCAGGTGCACGTGTTCACCCACCTGTCCCATGTGTATGGCGAAGGTTCGAGCATCTACACCACCTACGTCTTTCGTCCGGCGGCGGATTACCCGGCGACCCTGGCACGCTGGCAGGCGCTCAAGCACGCCGCCAGTCAAACCATCGTCGACAACGGCGGCACCATCAGTCACCAGCATGGCGTGGGCAAGGACCACGCGGCGTATCTGCTGCGGGAGAAGGGGGCGCTGGCGATGGACACCTTGCAGGCGTTGAGTCGGCATTTCGATCCGGCCGGGCGGCTCAACCCTGGCACGTTGCTGCAGGAGTGACGACGATGAACCCGGACTGGAATGGCGCGTGGCGAGAGGCCGCGCTGCCGACCCTGGCGGATGAGGCCTGGGACCTGATCGTCATCGGTGGCGGTATCAGCGGTGCCGGCATCGTGCGTGAGGCCGCGCGCCGTGGCTGGCGCTGCCTGTTGTTGGAGCAGCGCGACTTCGCCTGGGGCACCTCCAGTCGTTCTTCGAAAATGGTCCATGGCGGCTTGCGTTACATCGCCAAGGGCCAGTGGCGTCTTACTCGCGACTCAGTGCGCGAGCGCCAGCGCCTGCTGGATGAAGCTCCAGGGTTGGTGGAGCCCATGAGTTTCATGATGCCGCATTACCGCGGCGGCTTTCCTGGCCCCCGCGTCATGGGTGGTTTGTTGGCCGTGTATGACGCGTTGGCCGGGAGGCGTAATCATCGTTTTCATGACGCGCAGCAACTGCGGTACATGGCACCGGGAGTGAAGGAAGACGATTTGCTGGGCGGCTCCGGTTTTGTCGATGCGCTGACCGACGACGCCCGCCTGGTGATGCGTGTATTGGCCGAGGCACGTGCTGACGGCGCGGTCGTGCTCAATGGCCTGCGAGTCGTCCAATTGCTGCGCGAAGGCGGGCGGGTGTGCGGGGTGCAGGTCGAGGACTGCGAAGGCGGGGCAGGGCTGCAACTGCGCTGTGGCGTTTTGGCGGTGGCGACCGGTGCCTGGGCTGAACGTCTGCGACCGCCTGAACATCCCCGTCAATTGCGACCGTTGCGTGGCAGTCATCTGTTGCTGCCAGGGTGGCGTTTGCCGGTGGCCCAGGCCTTCACTTTTCTGCATCACGGCGACCGCCGCCCGGTGTTTGTTTTTCCGTGGGAAGGCGCCACCGTCGTCGGCACCACGGACCTGGATCATCACGACGACCTGGACCTGAGCGCCAGCATCAGTGCTGAGGAGCTCGACTACCTGCTGGCAGCCTGCGCCCAGCAGTTCCCCCAGGCCGGGGTGGTGGCTGGCGATGTGCTGTCGACCTGGTCCGGCGTGCGCCCGGTGGTGGGCAGCGCTGCAGGCCAGCAGCAGGGTAAACCGTCAAACGAAACCCGCGAGCATGTGCTGTGGCATGAGCCCGGTTGTGTGACGCTGGCGGGGGGCAAGCTGACCACATTCCGCCCGCAGGCCATTGAAGTGCTCAAGGCCTGTGCGCCGATGCTCGGGCGTACGTTGAACGATGACGGCGCGCCAGTGTTTGCCGCCGTGCCACCTTTGGTGATCCCGGGGCTCAGCAGCTACCAGTGGCGGCGGTTGGCCGGGCGTCACGGTCGAGCCCTGCCGCGACTGGCGCAATTGCTCGAAGAGTTGGGCCATGACACCGTCGGCGCCACTGATACCTTGTGGGCGGAACTGGCGCTGGCCTGCGACACTGAAATGGTCCTGCACCTGGATGACCTGCTGTTGCGCCGCACCCGCCTGGGGCTGTTGCTGCGCGCCGGCGGCGAGGCGTTTTTGCCCGCCATTCGCCAACTGTGCCAGCCCCGGCTGGGCTGGGATGATGCCCGTTGGCAGCAGGAGGAGCAGCTGTACCGGGCCTTGTGGCAGCGGCAGCACGGCTTGCCATGAACCGGCCGCCACGAACCGTAAAAAACCGCAGATATGCAGGCCCTCATGCCCATTGAAGAGAGCTCCATGGACAACCCGAACAAGCGTTACCTGCTGGCCATCGACAATGGAACCCAAAGCGTGCGGGCGTTGCTGTTCGATCTTCAGGGCAATCTGCTGGGCAAAGGCAAGGTCGAACTGCAAGCCTACTACTCCACCCAGCCTGGGTGGGCCGAGCAGGACCCGGATTACTACTGGGCCAAACTGGGTGAAGCCTGCCAGTTGCTGTGGGCGCAGACCGGGATTGATCGAGCACAGATTGCCGGCGTTTCCCTGACCACCCAGCGCGGCACCCTGATCAACGTCGACGCCCAGGGCAACCCGCTGCGCCCGGCGATCCTCTGGCTCGACCAGCGCCAGACCGAGGTCGAAGGCGGCATCAAGGGACCCTGGGGCTGGCTGTTCAAACTGGTGGGTGCCCAGGCCACCGTGGACTATTTTCGCGCCCAGGCCGAAGCCAACTGGGTCGCTCGTCATCAGCCTGAAGTGTGGGCGGCGACCGACAAGTTTTTGCTGCTCTCAGGCTTTCTCACCCATCGCCTGTGCGGGCGCTTTGTCGATTCGGTCGGCGGCTGCGTCGGTTATCTGCCCTTCGACTTCAAGCGCCTGCGCTGGGCGGCGCCCTCCGACTGGAAATGGCAGGCCCTGGCGGTGCGTCCCGAGCAACTGCCCAGCCTGCTCAAGCCCGGCGAAACCCTGGGCTACATCAGCGCCACTGCCAGCCGCCACACCGGCATTCCCGAAGGGCTGCCGCTGATTGCCGCCGGTGCCGACAAGGCTTGCGAGGTGGTGGGCGCCGGGGTGGTCGATTCCAGCACGGTGTGCCTGTCCTATGGCACCACGGCGACCATCACCAGCACCCGTTCGCGCTACCTGGAAATCGTCCCGCTGATCCCGCCCTATCCGGCGGCCGTTCCAGACCACTACAACTGCGAGGTGATGATCTACCGCGGTTACTGGATGGTCAGCTGGTTTAAGAACGAGTTCGGCCTGCGGGAAATGCAACAGGCCAGGGAGCAGGGGGTGGAGCCGGAGCAACTGTTCGACGCCCTGGTCAATGCCGTGCCTGCGGGGTCCATGGGGTTGATGCTGCAACCCTACTGGTCACCCGGCATTCGCGAGCCGGGAGTCGAAGCCAAAGGCGCGATGATCGGCTTCGGCGACGTGCACACCCGCGCGCATATCTATCGGGCGATCCTCGAAGGCCTGGCTTACGCCTTGCGCCAGGGCATGGAGAGTATCGAGAAGCGCTCGAAGGTCTCCATCAAGCGCTTGCGCATCGCCGGCGGAGGTTCCCAGAGCGATGCGGCGATGCAGCTCACGGCGGACATTTTCGGCCTGCCTGCCGAGCGGCCGCATGTGTACGAGGCCTCTGGTCTGGGCGCGGCCATTTGCTGCGCCGTCGGGCTGGGACTGCACGCGGACTTTGCCACGGCAACGGCGGCGATGACCCGGGTCGGCGCGGTATTCATGCCCCAGGCCGAGGCGCATCAGACCTACGAGCGCCTGTACAAGGAGGTGTACCTGCGCATGTATCGTCAGTTGAAACCGTTGTACCAAAGCATTCGCGAGATCACGGGTTACCCGGCTTGATGCGTTGAGCAACCCATGGCGCTATCGGAGAACTTTTTCGGCCGGATCGGACAGTGTCACGGCCAGGTGTGGTTGTTAGGCTCATCCCTACTGCACATCCAATAAGAAATCCGAGCAATGAAGCTGCCATTTATCCTGCTGGTGTTGTGTGTCACGGCCCCGTCAGCCTGGGGCTGGTCCAATCACACAGTGGGCAGCTACCTGGCATTGCAAGCGTTGCCCGCCCTGCGCGAAGCGCCCCAGGTGGAAGTCGAGCCCCTGGAGCAGTTCCTCGCCCAGCAGTACCCGGCAGTGGCCCAATTGCTCGATGAGCAGGAGCAGTTTGCCCGCCAGCATTTCGCCCAATACCCGCCACGTCCCGACGACCTGAAACTACCCGCCGAACCCGGGGACAATCTGCAACACGCCTTCCTTACCGCGTTGCGCATCAACCCGCAGATTCATCTGGCGATGGTCATCCAGCCACTGCCGGGACGCGACCTGCCCGAACGCGAACACTTGAAGGCCAACCAGGTGATGGTTGAGCAGACCCTCTCGCCCTGGAATCGCCAGCGCTTTATCCACGTGCTGACCGGCGAAAAACTGCCGCCCCTGGCGGTGCTGGCCAGCGCCGCCGACGAACCGGATTATGGCCACGACATCAATCTGTTCAGCGACAACCCTGGCGAGGTCGGCGGGCGCTACGGCTTCGGCCCGCAGCCTTTTGGCGACTCACGTTTTCAATACAGCTCCCAGGCTCCCTTCCACATGGGCTTCTTCCATGAGAGCCCAGTGGTGTACGCCGCTGCCGGTTTTCTGCAGCGCAGTTGGCCGCACTGGCGCGCTTACCAATACATGGGACTGGCGCGCCTGGCCTTCGCGACGGGGCATTCGTATTGGGGTTACCGCTTCCTTGGCTGGGGCCTGCACCACATACAGGACCTGACCCAGCCCTATCACGCCAAGCCACTGCCCGGCGCCGGGCTGGCGAGTCTTCTGCTCATGGAAGGCAAGGCCCTGGCGGGTTTCGACAGCGACAAACACGCCGCCATCCAGCGCGTCGCGACCCGGCACATGGAGGTCGAGAAGTATCAAGCCGCCTGGCTGCGGCGGCTACTGAAAGCCGGAGAACCGCACCCGATGATCGCGGCATACGCCAGGCTCGCTGAAGACGCCGATTACCCGCCGTACTCGGTGGACTACCTGCGTGAAGTGGTCAGTGCCCAGGCCGTCGCCGAGTCCGCAGCCTTTGATGAAGCCATCGAACAATGGCTGGCAACCGCCCCGGCCACCACCGATTTCAGCGCCAGCAATCAGGTCTCGCGCGAAGACTACGACCACCCGCAACTCAACCGGCAGCTGTTGCAGTTGCTGGGGCATTTCGGCGCGCACAGCCGGATTTATGTCAGGGCGGGGTTGGCGCCCTGACCATCGCGGCGAAGTTGCCCGCACACCCCAACAATAAAATCAGGGAAGGAGAAACTGACCATGAGGATGCGCTTACAACTGTCTGGCGCCGGCATCACCGGAGCAGGCCTGGCAGGGCTGATGCAACTGTGCGCGGTGGACGCGGTACAGGCCGTGGAATTCAGTGTGCTCGACCAGCAGGTCACCGGCTCGTTTGACAGCACCTTGTCTTATGGCCGCATGTGGCGGGTGCAGGGACGGGACAAAACCAACGATGACGTCAATACCAACGACGGCAACCGCAACTTCGATACCGGGCTGGTTTCCGAGGTGTACAAGATCACTTCCGAGCTTGAGGCCAACTACCAGAACTACGGGTTGTTCGTGCGCGGCACCGCGTTCTATGACACCCAGCTGATGGACAAGCGCAACGATTACTACCGCAACAACAGTCCCTCGCAGCCGAGCCAGAGTTATCCCCAGGACGACCACTTCACCGACCAGACCCGCGATATTGCCGGCAACCGGGTGGAGATGCTCGACGCCTACGTGTATGGCAACTGGGACGTGGCATCGATGCCGGTGACGGGCCGCCTCGGGCGCCAGGTGTTCAACTGGGGCGAGGGCATTTTCTATCGGGGCGGGATCAACACCACCAACCCGGTGGACGCCGCCAAGTACCGTTTGCCCGGTGCCGAGGTCAAGGAAGTGCTGATTCCGGTCGAGGCGCTCAGCTTCAACATCGGCCTGACCGACACCCTGACCATGGAGAGTTTCTACCAGACCAACTGGAAGGAAACCCGCATCGATCCGGTCGGCACCTTCTACGCCCAGACCGACCTGTTCGCCGATGGCGGCAACACCGCCTACAACAATTTTACCGGCACTGCGCTGGATACACCGGTGCCAGGTTTCGGCAATGTAATCGACCTGTACAGCGCGCTGGGCAATAACCCGTTGCTCAACCAGGCGCTGGGTACCACCGGCCTGTATGCAAACGGCGTGACCCCGGCGTTCGGCAATACGCTGAAGGTGGCGTCGGTGGGCAAGGACTACAACGCCCGCAACGACGGGCAGTTTGGCTTCGCCTTGCGCTACATTGCCGAGCAGCTCAACAGCACCGAGTTCGGGCTGTACATGGTCAACTATCACGCCAAGGAGCCGACCATCTCCGCCAACCTTGGTGGTTACCAGGGCATCGACATGGACGCCCTGACCAATCTGCTCGCCGGGGTTGCCGGCAGCCAGGCCGGGCAACTGGCCAACGGCCTGGCGACCGCCGACGTCCTGGGTAATATCCAGGCGCATCGGCGCTATGCCGAAGACATTCGCATGTATGGCTTCAGCTTCAACACTACCCTGGGCCAGGCGTCGGTATTCGGTGAAGTGGCTTATCGGCCGAACCTGCCGATCGGCGTCGCCGCAACCAACGACCTGATCGGCGACCTGGCCAACGGCGCTGCTGCGGCGGCTGCCGGGCAGACGATCAATATCGGCGGGCAGATGGTCCAGCTCGACAGCCAGATCAACAACGGCGAGCGGGTCGAAGCGTTCAACACCTCCCTGGGGACGATCTACAACTTCGGCCCGAGCCTGTCGTTCGACTCGATGTTCGGCGTGTTCGAACTGGCGTCCGAGCACTTGCGTGGCAGCAACCTGCAATACACCGCCTACGACGGCAGCACCCGTTATTACGCCGGCACCGGCAACTATTCCTACGTGTCCGGCGGCGATCGCGGCGACCAGGTCAACCGCAACTCCTACAGCTACACCGCCATGGTCAACGGCACCTGGAACGATGTGTATGCCGGGGTCAACGTCTCGCCCTATGTCGTCTACAAGGATGATTTCAAGGGCAACAGCTACCAGGCGGGCAACACCATCGAAGGGCGTAAGGCCTACACCCTGGGCATCAAGGCCAACTACCAGAACAGGTTCGAGGCCGAGTTGCAGTACACCGAGTTCTACGGCGGAGGCCAGAACAACGGTATCCGCGACCGCGACAACGTTGGGTTCAACCTCAAGTACTTCCTGTGATGGCCCGGTTCAGGTAAGCGCACTCAATGGTGGGAGCGCGCCTCTGTAGGAGCAAAGCTTGCTCGCGATGCAGGCGACCGGGTCAACGGCGTCATCGTTGATCGCGGGCAAGCCTTGCTCCCACAGGATTTCTATTTTGGAGAATGTCCATGTTGCATACGTCACGACTGATCAACACTACGCTGGCCGTGGTTCTGAGCCTGGCTGCCGGCAGCGCGCTGGCAGCCATCACGCCCCAGCAAGCGCAGCAACTCAAGACCACACTGACCCCTCTGGGCGCCGAGCGTGCCGGCAACGCTGCCGGCACCATTCCGGCCTGGGACGGCGGCATCACCCAGCCGCCCGCGGGCTACAAACCGGGCCAGCATCACCCCGACCCGTACGCAACAGACAAGCCACTGTTCACCATCACCAAGGCCAACCTTGACCAGTACAAGGCGCACCTCAGTGCAGGCCAGATCGCGCTGTTCAACAGCTACCCCGACACCTTCCAGATGCCGGTGTACACCAGTCGTCGCTCGGGCTCGGCGCCGCAGTGGCTGTACGACAACACGTTCAAGAACGCCACCAGCGCGAAGCTGCTCGATGGCGGTACCGGCTTTGCCGATGCCTATGGCGGCGTACCCTTCCCGGTGCCCAAGGATGGCGTAGAAGCGTTGTGGAACCACATCACCCGCTATCGCGGGATCTACGTAGTCCGACGCGCCTCCGAAGCGCCGGTGCAGCGTAATGGCAGCTTCGCCCTGGTGACCTCGCAACAGGAAGGGCTGTTCAACTACTACCGCCCGGGCGGCCAGTTCGCCGACCTGAAAAACATCCTGTTCTACTACCTGGCCTTCGTCAAAAGCCCGGCCCGGCTGGCCGGTGGTGCGGCGCTGATCCACGAGACCCTGGACCAGCTCAAGGACCCACGCCAGGCCTGGATCTACGACGCCGGCCAGCGCCGCGTGCGGCGGGCACCGAACCTGGCTTACGACACGCCGATCGCCTCGTCGGACGGCCTGCGCACAGCCGACGACACCGACCTGTTCAACGGCTCCCCGGACCGCTACGACTGGAAGCTCAAGGGCAAGCAGGAGGTCTACATTCCCTACAACAGCTACAAGGTAGGCAGCCCCCAGGTGAAGTACTCAGACCTGCTCACCCCCGGCCACCTCAACCCGCAATACACCCGCTACGAACTGCACCGGGTGTGGGTCGTGGAAGGCACGCTCAAACCCGGCTCGCGGCACATCTATTCCAAACGAGTGCTGTTCCTCGATGAAGACAGCTGGGGCGCCGCGCTGGTGGATCAGTACGACGGGCGAGGGGAGTTGTGGCGGGTGTCGATGGGCTACCTGAAGAACTTCTACGACCTGCCCACCACCTGGAGCGCCCTGGACGTGTTCCACGACCTGCAGGCGCGCCGTTACTACGTGCAGAACCTGGATAACGAAGAACCGCAGACCGTGGACTTCTCCCAGCCGATCCCCGAAGACGCCTATTTCATGCCATCGGCGTTGCGCCAGCGTGGGACGCGGTGAGGTAGGCGCCAAGCCTGCACGGGTTACCGGGCTGACTGGCACGCCCTGCAAATAAAACGTGCTACGCTGCAATCAATGATTTCATTGATTGCAGGAGTGCGTCATGGCGAGCATCACAATTCGAAACCTTGACGATCAGATAAAGGAGCAACTGCGCATTGCTGCAGCTCATCATGGTCATTCCATGGAAGAGGAGGCTCGTCTGATCCTGGGGCGGGCGTTGTCACCCGTGCAGCGTGCTGGTGGCTTGGGGAGTCGTATTCACCAGCGATTTTCCGGTGACGCTGGAGCAGAGCTAAACCTTCCATCACGGCATGAAAAAGCGACTGCGGTGGACTTTTCTGAATGATCTTGCTCGACACGAATGTTCTCTCGGAGTTTATGCGCGTCGAACCTGATTCAAAGGTTCTGGATTGGGTCGATTCGCAGCCGGCGATGGAGCTGGCTATCAGCGCGATTACTGTCGCGGAAATTCTGCACGGCATCGCTCGACTTCCGGTCGGTAAGCGCAAACAGAAACTGGAATCCCATGCGATGGCGATGTTCGAAGAGGATTTCGCCGGACGCATTCTGCCGTTTGATGCTCACGCTGCGGTGGAGTATGCGGCGCTGGTAGCAGGCGCAGAGGCAAGTGGTCGAACGGTTTCGATGGCTGATGCGCAAATCGCCGCCATTTGCCGAAGCCATGGGGCGGCGATTGCCACGCGAAACGTGCGGGACTTCGAGTTTTGCGTAGTTGAAGTGATCAACCCGTGGGATGCCTGAACTTCACAGGCCGTCAGACCATTTCTTCGCAACGCCGCCTGGCACAACTCCGTTCCCACAGGGATATGTGTCGTTCGATGAACTCGTGAACGACGTAAACCTTATGGGAGCGGCGGTGCTTGGCGAAACGATCTGCCATTCACCGCAACCGCGTGATCAAACGCGGAAGTGGCTCACCATCATCTGTAACTGACCACCCAGGCGCGCCAGTTCGACACTGGACTTGGCCGTCTCGTCGCTCGCTGCCGCGGTCTGTTCCGACACGTCGCGCACGTTGATGATGCTGCGGCTGATCTCTTCGGCCACGGCGCTTTGCTGTTCGGCCGCGGCGGCGATCTGCTGGTTCATCGACTGGATGTTCGACACCGTGCGGGTGATGGACTCCAGGGACAGGCCAGCCTTGCGGGTCAGGGCGACACTGCTGTCGGTCAGGGTGCGGCTGTTGTTCATCACCGTCGATACCTGCTGGGTGCCGTTCTGCAAACCGGCCACCAGGCCTTCGATCTCCTCGGTGGATTTCTGCGTGCGCTGGGCCAGCCCGCGAACCTCATCGGCAACCACGGCAAAGCCACGGCCGGCTTCACCGGCGCGAGCCGCTTCGATGGCAGCGTTGAGGGCAAGCAGATTGGTCTGCTCGGCGACGGCTTTGATCACGTCCATGACGCTGCCGATCTTGTCGCTTTCCTGTTGCAGCACATTCATGGCTTCGGTGGAACGCGCCACTTCGCTGGCCAGGCGTTCGATCTGCGCAATGGCTTCGTTGACCACCTTGTCACCTGCACGCGCTTCGCCATCAGCGGCGGCGGCCGCTTGCGAGGCCTGTTCGGCATTGCGCGCCACTTCCTGCACAGTCGCGGTCATCTCGTGCATGGCGGTGGCCACCTGATCGGTCTCGACCTTCTGGCTGTTGACGCCGGCGCTGGTTTGCTCGGTGACGGCGGACAGCTCTTCAGCGGCACTGGCAATCTGTGCGACGCCGTCGCGGATGCCGCTGATCAGTTCACGCAGGGTCACGCCCATGCGCGCGATGCCTTGTTGCAACACGCCCAGTTCATCGCGGCGAGTGACCTTGATGTCCTGCGAAAGGTCGCCTCCGGCAATACGCTCGACCACCGCCAGGGTTTCCCGCAGCGGGCCGGTGATCTGTCGGGTAATGAGCACAGCGGCAATGATGCCCACCAGCAGCGCCAGCAGGGTGCTGATCAATTGCAGGGTGCGCGCCTGTGCGCTTTCGACGTCGCGGCGGTCGAGCTGGATTTGATACAGCTGATCGCTCAGGGACACGATGGCCGCGCCTTCGTCGGTCATTTCCTTGCGCGCCTGAACCGCCTCACTGCTGGCATTCTTGTAAGCCTGCAATGCACTGCGGTAGTTGCCCAGCGACGTTTCCAGCTGACGCAGTGCGTCGAGCTGAGTATCAGCGAAATGCACGTTGAGCGGTTTCAGGCTGGCAATCGCGGCGTCCAGTTGGCCGAGCGCTTTTTGCTCGGTCTCGCCGTTGGTGGTGGCGGTGTAGCCGCGTACTTCGTAGCGGGCCAGCAGGAAGGCTTCCTTGGCCGCAGTGATGGCCTGGAACTGTTCAAAGCGCTGGTCGCCGGGCGGCATTTGCTGCACGCGAGTGTTGATGGCATTGATCAGCGAATTGGCGATTTCGGCGTTGGCGCCCATGGCGTCGCGCGCGCTGTTGCCGGAGCGGTAGGCACTGCGCATCTTGTTCAGGGACGTTTTGTAGGCGTCGATCTGAGCGCCTTGCTCGCGCAGCAGCTTGAGGTTTTCCGGGCTCTTGAATTTCACCAGCAACGCTTGTTGCTGGGCGGAAAACGCGTCGAGGGTGGTCTGTACATTCTGCGCGGCGGTTTCGTCGCCGTTGGTCAGCATGTATTGCAGGCGCACCACTCGCAGCTTGGTCAGGCCAGCGTTGAGCTGGGTGATGTCGCTCATCCAGTTGCTGCGGTCAATCAACCCGCCCAGGCTCGTCCAGCCGGTCAGGGCGAGGACGCAGGTCAGTGCCAGGACCAGGCCAAATCCCAGGCCCAGTTTCAGGTTTACGCTGATGTTGCCGAACCAGCTATTCATCACAATTCCTCCAGGAACGTTGTGTTTCTTGATCGTCGTTAGGCTGGAAGATTGTTGTTTTTGAGAGCCAGCAAAAAATGGGTAGCAGGGGGGTATCGGCAGCTGGCCTGGTAACTGAAGGTCAAAAGATCGCAGCCTCGTTTCACTTGGCAGCTACTACGAGGGAGCCCGCCGCGGGCCTGCTGTAGGAGCTGCCAAGTGAGACGAGGCTGCGATCTTTTCTTAAGCTTTTTTTCACATTCGTTTCACCCCCTGCCAACGCCCCACTCTCTAACTTCGCGGCATCAAATGAAGATGATGCATGCCGGCGAGGCGGCCAGATGTGGAATTAAGACTGAGTCTGTTGGGCATAAAGCGCTCTATTGATCTGAGCTGGCTGACCCGTTATCGAAATACGGTCGTGGTCCTGGCGTCTGCCCTGCTGGTGATTCCGTTGACCCTCTGGCTGTTGGCACCCGCCGCCGTACCCGACCTGGCCCATGGCAATACTGCTGGCGCCCGGGCATTGCTCGATGGCTGGGCCAAGGGCGACATGATCGTCCTGGTGCGCCACGTTGAGCGTTGCGATCACTCCAGCGCCGCGTGCCTGAGTGGCGAGGACGGCATCACCTCGCGCTCGCGCAGTGTCGCGGTGGGCGTCGGCGCGCAGTTCGAGCAGTTGGGGCTCGACAAGGCGGACGTCTACAACAGCCCGATACTGCGTACTGCGCAGACGGCCGGGTACATGTTCAACAAAGTGGGCGCCGGTGAAGAGTGGTTGATCAATTGCCGGGGCACCATGCTGAAGGATGCACTGATGCATAAAGTACCGGGCCGCAACCTGATTCTGGTCACGCACAGCGAGTGCATGGCGCAACTGGAAAAAGACCTCAAGCTGCCCGTCTCTACCCTCGGTTACGGGGCGTCGCTGTTCATCTCTGCCCAAGCCTTTACCGTGCCGCGCATGCTGGGCTTCGTAGAAGCTTCCGACTGGCGCTCGGTGACCACCCAATGAGCCGATCCATGCGCTTCTATGCCTTCAATTTCGGTATCCCGCTGGCCCTCGCCGTCGCGGTGTTCCTGCTGTTCGACCTGACCCGAATCGACATCGCCTTCAATGATCTTTTTTATGACCCGGTCAGCCAGACTTTCCCGCTGGACCACGTGCACCTGTTCGAAAAAATCACCCATAAATGGGCGCGCATCATCCCCAACTGGACCGGTGAAATCGCAATCGTCGGCGCCTTGCTGTCCTTTTTATGGCCGCGTCTGAAGGCTGAAAAGCATGCGAAGCTCATCCGCTTCCTGGAGCGAATCAAGCTGGCCCCGGTGCTGCGATTTGCCACCAGGCACCGTCGGGATTTCCTGTACGTGGTGTTCGCGTTTTCCATCAGCACCGGCGTCATCCACTACCTCAAGGGCCACACCAGCGTGTACTGCCCGATTGAAACCACCCAGTACGGCGGCAAGATCGAGCACAAGGAGTGGTACCAGAACTTCGACCTGCTCAAAGTCGCGGGTGAAGGGCGCTGCTGGCCAGGCGGGCATGCCTCGGGTGGTTTCACCATGCTGGCGCTGTACTTCGTGGCGCGTCGTTATCGCTGGCGCTATTCCAAGGCGCTGATGTACGGCTCGCTGGCGCTGGGTTTCGTGTACGGCACCACCCGAGTCCTGCAAGGGTGGCACTACATGTCCCACACCTTCTGGGCCGGGATCTTCGTGTGGCTGGCCTGCCTGCTGACGGCGCTGGCGTTCTACGGTCGCGCGCGGCTGGAAGCGCCCGTGAAGCTGGCGCCATCGCGAGCAACTGATGGGGCACTATCGCGAGCAGGCTCGCTCCCACACTGATCTTCAGGCGACGATGCACCCTTGTGGGAGCCGGCTTGCCGGCGATGGCGTCCAGCCTGGCAAACCGCGTCGCGATGATCGCCAGCAAGCCGTCTCCTACACGTCTGGCGGAAGAACCGTCAGCACCAGGCGCGAGGCAAAGTCCTTGCTCATATGTACGGTATTGGTGGCGATTTGCTTGTGATGGGCCTGGCCTTCGGGTTCGCCGCTGTTGGGGTTGACGTCGAAGTGCGGGAAGTTGCTGCTGGCAATGTCCAGACGCAGTTGATGGCCGCGCTTGAACAGGTTGCAGGTCGCGAACGGTTCGATGACCACCTTGACCCGCTTGCCCGGTGTCAGTGGTTGCGGGGTTTCCCACGAGTCCCGATAACGGCAGCGGCGGATGCCGTCGGTGATATTCATCGCGTAGCCCTGTGGGAAGTCGGCGCTGGGTGGATAGACGTCTACCAGTTTGGCGGTGAAGTCAGTGTCGGGCGCGTCGCTGTCGATCCACAGTTCTATCTGCAGAGGCCCCGCGACGATCAGGTCTTCGGTCAATGGCGGGGTTTGAAAGCTCAGCACGTCCGCCCGCTCTGCCAGGGGCTGATTGTTGCCACGGGTGCCAAAAAAATCCGCCCGCTCCCGTTGATCGAACGCGCCACCGACAAACACCGGGGCGCCGGAGGTGAGCGCGCCGCCGACGGTGGGGACGGGGTGGTCAGGGTCGGCGCGATAGCTCAGCTTCGCCTCATCCACGCGTGGTGGCGTGGCACTCAGGCACCGGTCGTGGTGCAGATATAAATTCATTGTCTCACTGCCAGGCAGCGGCCACTGTTGCCCATGCAGCCAGCGCCCGCCATGTTGCAGGCGGCCGGTTGCATCAGCCGTACCGTCGCCGCCACCCATCAGGAACACTTTCACCGGGGCCGACGCTGGCGCTAGCGTTGGAGTGTCCTTCAGCCAGCGCTCGAACCATTGCAGCCGCCACGTCAGCCAGTCCTCGGCCACCTGCCCGTCGAAGTTCGCCGCCGTACCAAACTCGACATCGCCGCTGTGACTGATGTTGCGGTCACCATGCAGCCAGGGCCCCATGATCAAATGCTGTGGCGCACTAGTGTGGCGTTGGAATGCGCTGTAGTTGGCGAGCGTCGAACTGACATAGGCGTCATACCAGCTCGACATGAACAGCACCGGGATATCCGGCAAGTCAGCGTAATGCCCTTCGGCGTAAATCCCCGGCTTGCGCCAGTAATCGCTGAAGCTGCCTTGGGCCCATTGCTCAAGCAGGTACGCCTCGTATTCCGGCACGTGGCGGATCGGCGACTCGCCTGGCTGCCACGGCATGCGGGCAAACCATTGATGGATATCTTCCTGCTCCAGGGCTTCGCGAATCTGCGGATCGGCGAGTGCTGCCGGGCTCTCCTTGGCCTGGCGCCAGGCCCAGGTGGCCTGCTTGAGTTCGAACGCACCCCCCTGACGGATGCCGCACTGGAAGGCGTTGGAAAACCCCCCCGAGTCCAGGACCATGCTGCTCAGCCCCGGCGGATGCAGGCAGGCCATCGCCAGCTGCGTATGGGCCGCATACGACAACCCCATGCTGCCGACTTTACCGTTGCACCAGGGTTGCTTGACGATCCAGGCGAGCGTGTCGAAACCGTCTTCGCCTTCTGCCGTGTACTTGGTGAACACCCCTTCAGAGGCATAACGCCCGCGACAATCCTGAAAGATCGCCACAAACCCTTGCTCGGTAAACCGTGCAGCCATGGCCTCGCGGGAGATGTGCTGGCCGTCGAGCTGCTTCTCCGAGCGCGAGGGTTTGCTTTTGTCATAAGGCGTGCGTTCGATAACGACCGGCAATGGACCTGCGGCGTTTATCGGCAGATAGACGTCGGTGGCCAGGTGCACGCCATCGCGCATTGGGACTGACTGGTCGCGCAGGATGTGCATGGCCGGTTGAGCTTTTTCAGAAAGGGAATTCATATCAGAACCTTGTCGACGCTGGCGCCTGCGGCATCACCGCAAGCGCCGTGAACAGTCAGTAACCGGTGGTCACTGCGATGGCCAGGAGCATCATCGCCAGCACCATGTAGATGAGAAACAGCGGCAGGATGTAGCGAGCCCATTGGCCCCAACCGACTTGCGCGGTCGCCAGCAATACCAGCAGGCCACTGGAGGTCGGGGTGATCATGTTGGTCAAGCCATTGCCCAGCAGGAACGCATACACGGTGGTTTGCGGGCTGACGCCGGAAAGCTGGCCAAGCGGGCCGAAAATCGGCATGGTCACGGCGGCCTGGCCGGACGTCGAAGGGATCAACACATCCAGCCCCAGTTGCGAAAAGAACATGGCATAGGCCGAAACGACCGGGCCATGATCGCTCACCACACTCGCCAGGCCATTGACGATGGTGTCCAGTACCTGCCCGGTGGTGAGGATGATTTCAACCGCCGTTGCCAGGCCGATCAGCACGCCGGCAATCAACACCTTCTTCATGCCGTCGACGAACGCACTCGCCGTAGCACTCGCACCCAACCCGGCGATGCCGGCGAAGGCGATGCTCAGCGCCAGATAGAACGCGGACAGTTCGTGGTATTTCCACTGCCACCGGGTGGAGGCAAAGACCATGAAAGCGATGCCGCAGCCCAATACCAGGAGGTTCAGCAAATGACGCATCGGCAGCGGTTTGTGTTCGAAGCTGATTTTCGCACTGGCGTCGAAGCCCTGCTTGTGGATGCTCCACAACACGAACGCAATCCCCACGCTGAGGAACAGGGCATAAGCCGCGATCCGCATGCTCATGCCACTGAAGATCGGCAAGCCGACCATCGGCTGGGCGACCGAGAGCGCTACAGGGTTGGTGATGGAGGCCAGGTAGCCGATCTTCACCGAGATGCAGACGATCGCCAGCCCGATCAGGTTCGGCAAGCCGAGCCGATTGGCCATCGCGACCATCAGCGGAACGATCAGGATAAACTCCTTGGCCAGCCCCATGAAGGTACTGCCGGCCGAGAACACCAGCATCAGCATCGGCACCAGCACGTAGATGTTGCCGCGGGTCAATCCGAGCAAGCGTTCGAGCCCGGCATCGATCACGCCGGCCTTGTTCAGCACACCGAACATGCCGCCGATGAACAGCACCATGAAAATCAGCGCTGCACGCTTCTCGATGCCCTGCGGAATCGCCATGAAACCTTCGACCAGCGACACCGGCCGGGCCACGCTGTCGGTGGCCTTGCGCGGTTCGATGGAAAACAGCTGGGTCAGCGAGTGGCTCTTCTCCAGAACCTGATAAGAGCCCGGCACTACCAGCGAGTTCTGGCGCTGGAAGGTCCCTGAGTTGACGACATAGGTGAAGGCGACCGCGAGCAACACGATGCTCAGCAGGATGATTGCCGGGTTGACGGGTTTGCGCTTGCTCGCATTGCCGGCATCCACTTTCGTGGGCGCGGCGGTCGGCTGGGTGATGGTGATTTGTGGTTCGCTCATGATTCTTGCCCTGGCTGGCAGGGACGCCCTCGCGGTTATTGTTTTTGGTGTCGGCTGTTGTTGGAGCGGACACTAGGCCAAAGATCCAAGGCCCACAACGTTATGCGTGAAGCGGGTTGAGCTATGCGTTTTGTCCTTATTTGCCCGCGATGGACGACTCGCTCAGGCGCTGTTTGAGGTGTTCGGCGAAGGCACTGACGACACTCGGTCGTGGCTCGTCGCGACGGAAGGCGAGGCCGAATGCATAGGGCAGGGCAGGCCGAAACGGTCGGGTGACAATCGGCAAATGAGCGAAGTGACTGGCCAGCAATCCGTTGACGATGGACACCCCCAGGCCTTCGGCGACGAAGCTGCATGCGGCCCCGACGGAGTGCACTTCGATCCGCACCTGGGGCGTCAGGTTGACCGCGCGAAACACCTGGTTGAGCTCTGCGCGCAGTGCCCGTTGGCGGCCCAGCATGACCAGCGGCACATCGCGCAGATGCCGGACCTCGATCACCGCGTGGCGGGTCAGTGGATGGTCGGCCGGCATCACGCACACCCCTTCGGTTTCCAGCACCGGCTCGATGTCAAAATCCGCCAGTTCCGTGGGCAAGCGGACGAATCCAAGATCGGCCGAACGATCCAGCACAGCCCGTTCGATCATGTCGTAGGAGCCGGTCAGTAACTCGACCACGATGTCTTCGTGCCCCTTCAGGAACTCGGCAACAATTTTCGGCAGCAGCTCCTGGGTCATGCTGGTCGGCACGCCCACCTTGAGCAGGCGCTTGCGCGAATGCCCGACCCTAAGCTCGTCGGCCAGCCGCTGGATACGCTGCATGCCATCCACCAGGTCGGCCACTTCAGCCAGCAGTTCATCGGCTTCCGGGGTCGCCATCAAACGACCCTTTTTGCGCAGGAACAAAGCAAAGCCCAAGGTCTCTTCCAGCTGCGTGAGCAGGCGACTGACAGCCGATTGGGACAGGCCCATCCGCGTCGCGGCACCGATGGTCGAGCCGGTGGACATGATGGCCTTGAAGGCTTCGAGTTGCTTGAGATTCACGCGGGGATCCCCTTGGTTTTAACCGCCGTGAGCTGGCGAAAAACGAGCTTGTGCATAGCCTGATGCGCTTCTCGCATAACGTTGTGCAGGCGCGGATGAGTCGTTAGTGTCCGCCCCAATGCTCCGCTGAGTCCAGCGCGACACCACAAAGATTATCGACACATATCCCGTCAGCGGGACCTTTGCTACTGCCCATAAAATCGACAATACGGCACCGAGGAAATGGTTATGCGTGAGCTGTTCACGAGAGGCGCAATTGTGCCCGTCGCACTACTGACGAGCTGGTCACCGCAGCTGCTGGCTCAGGGGTTTCTGGAGGATTCGCAAGGCAAACTGACCCTGCGCAATTACTACTTCAACGATGACTATCGTGATGGTGGAAACGACCGCCGGGAGTGGGCCCAGGGCTTTCTTCTCAACTTGCAGTCAGGCTATACCGAGGGCGCCGTGGGCTTTGGCCTGGACGCGCTGGGGCTGGCCGGCCTCAAGCTCGACTCGAGCCCCACCCATGCCGGTACCGGCTTGTTGCCGGTGCATGACGACGGGCATGCGGCTGACGGATTTTCCAGCCTGGGAGTGACGGCGAAAATGCGCATTGGCGATGCCGTGGTAAAAACAGGCAACCTGCTGCCCAAGATTCCGGTGCTGGTCTACAACGACGGCCGTCTGCTGCCGCAAACCTTTCGTGGCACCCAGGTCGAATACACGGGCATCCGCGATCTGTATCTGCATACCGGGCACCTGGATAAATTCAAGCAGCGCAATTCGTCGGACAGCGTCGATATTTATCCTCAGGGCTACGCGGGTGATAAAGGCACTGATTTCGATTTTGCCGGCGCAAGTTACAAATTCACGCCAAACCTTAGCGGCACCTGGTACTACGGTGAAATGCGCGAGTTCTACCGCCAGCAATTCCTCGGCCTGGTGCACAAGCTGCCAGTGGGCAGCGGCAGCCTGACCAGCGACCTGCGGTACTTCATCAGCAACGACGCGGGCGAGGCACGCAACGGCGCGGTCGACGCCGACATGTTCAGCGGTCTGTTTACCTACAAGTTGGGAGCGCAGGCCATCGGGATGGGTTACCAGAAAGTGACCGGCGACACGGCGCTGCCTTACACCAGCGTTTCGACGGTCTACTCATTCACCAATGCCGGTGTAGGAAAGTTCATCCAGGGCGGTGAGCAAACCTGGATGCTGCGCTACGACTATGACTTCGCCGCTGTGCTTCCGGGCTTGAGCTTCATGACCCGCTACTACAAGGGCGAGAACGGGGACTATAAAGGCCGCGGAGCCCGCGAATGGGAGTCGGACACCAACCTGCGATATGTCATCCAGGACAGCGCCTTCAAGGGTGTGGGCATGGAGGTCCGCAAGGCGACTTACCGCTCCACTTACGCCAGCGATCGCGATAATTGGCGCCTGTACCTGACCTACGACATCGCGTTGTGGTGATGCAATCACGCGATTGCCGACAATCTCCCCGTAGAAGCTGCCAAGTGAAACGAGGCTGCGATCTTTTTTCCCGCAGACAAAAAAAAGCCCGCGGGAGGGCGGGCAAACCGTAGTTTCTTGAATGAGCGGGGCCAATGTACCGGTTGCCGCCGTGCAGTGGGGTGAAGAAAAATTCATCCGCACTGCACACTGCTCATCAAGTTTAGAAGTCGTCCTCAGGGCCTGGGCTGGATCAATTAGCAGTGACTCCACGCTTTCGCAGGCGTAGCGCCCATCGCAGATGCGCTCACGCAAGGGGCTCTGGGTCGTCCACCGGTAAGCCGGGTTATCGCGAATTTGTGGCTTTATGCTAGCATCCTGGCGCGTAGCGGAATGTCGGCGCGCCCAGGTACCCGGTTAAGGAAGACCATGTTGAGACCCATCAGAGCCCTGCGAACGCTGGGCCGCCTAATTACTCGCGGTGTGTTGCTTGTACTGCTGTGCAGCGCGTTCGGGGTGCAGGCCGACCAGGTGATCGGTCGCTTCAATTCGGTGGCCGGGCCTTTCAGTCACATGGAAACCCCCGCTGGCCAAGCGTACTTGAGCCTGCATGAGCGCAAGATGCAGGTGCAACTGCCGGACGACTGGCGTGAAAGCACCGTCGAAACCACGATGGAGCTGGACGGCGACACGGCGGTGGTCATGAGCTATCGCACCGCGCAGTGCGACTCCCAAACCGCCTTGATAGTGATCTCCGGGAAGACAGTCTGGGGCCCTTATCGACTGGGGAGCTGTGGCGACATGCTGGCTTTCCAGCGCAGTGAGGACGGCAAGAGTTTCGTCGCCATGCGGATGGATGACCGACGCTCCGAGGCCTGGACCTATTCCTCGAAGGACAAGAATTTCCGCGGGCCGATGAAGGTCGACCTGCCGGGGCTGCTGCAAGGCCTGTCCAAGGCCCGGCCGGCGGTTGCCGCTGCACCCGCACCCAGGCCACCAGTGGCCGCCAAGCCTGCGCCGGTGCCCACTACCGCAGCGACCCCCGTGGCCACTGCGCGCACCAAGCCTTCCGCGCCGCCTGCGCCCAACCCCAAGGTGACCGTGCCTGCCCCAGTACCCAAGCCTGCGCCCAAACCGCCGGCCAAAGTGCCGATTCCTTCCCAGCTACCGCAACCGGTGGCTGATGCGGTCGTCAAACATGCCCAGGCGACTACGCCACCGAGGCGCCGGGTAGAGATCAACCTGATCTCCAGGATGGAGACCGAATCGTGACCAGCCTGACACTGCTCCAGCGATTGGGTCACCGTGCGCGGCGCCGCTCGCTGGCCAGTGCGTTGATGCACTGGCTACGCAAAGACAAGAACCCCCTGCCACGGCGCCAGGAACGTGTGCTGGTCCTGGTGATGCTAACCCTGACGCTGCTGTACCTGATGGTCGAAATGGGCTTCAACGCTCGTTTGCTGGACGTAGTCGGCGGCCTGGCCAGTCAACATCAAGTGGAGTCCATCGAGGTCTACGGACGCTTGATCGCCGGCACAGCGGTGGCCCTGCTGGGGTTGGGCTCGGTGCTGAAGAAGAGTTTGCGCCTGGGCTGGAGCCGTCTTCGCACGACGATCTGGGCGGCCCTGGTGATCGTCGGCTGCGTGGGTACTACGTACTTTGCGCAGTTGGCGCTGGTCAATCACCTGGTGGATCGCTCGACGCCCGATGAGCGCGCGCGCGCGGCCTTGGGCGTGCCGATGACGTACTTGATGGTGCATCGCGATTTCGGCCTGACGGGTCTGGATCTCACGACCGAGGATTTGCAGCGCCCCGAGGGCAAGACCCTGCTGGCGACGCTCCCCATCATGCTGCTGTCGAAGGATCACCTGACGGAGCGCATCAAGCCGCAGGCGCAGCTGTTCTTCGAGTTGTTCGCCGAAACCGTGCGCGGCGATGCCGAGGTTAATTATCGCCGCTACCAGGAATCTCTCGCCGAGCTGGATAACAGCTTTCGCGAGTACCAGCAGGGCAGCCGGCGCTACCTGGAGGCGATCAGCGCGGCGTCCATCGCCCGGCACCAGCAGCAGGCCTGGAACGATTACGTGCAGAGCCTCAAGCAACGCAACCGCCGCCTGACCCCCAACAATGTGCCGAACCGCCATGCCAACACGGTCCGTCAGTCGCTGCGCGAGAAGGGCATCGCGGTGGCCGACGATTGGCGCCCCAACGACCGTGCGAGCTTCAACCGCGCCGTGGCCCGGCGCGTGCAACTGGACGCCCGTAGCGCCTATGCCGCCGGGTTGGAGTCGGTCGGCCGCTGGATCGAGCCGGGCTTGCCGCGCGGGCAGTTTTTTGCGCAGCTGCCGATCCAGAACAAGTGGCGCGACGCGTTGCACTTGCCGTACTTGATCACCTTGCAACCCGACCTGTCGCCCAGCGACTTCGAGCAAACCGTGTACCGGCCGACCATCAGCTTCGATGCCAGGCAGCTGATCGAAGATCGCTTGGTCGACCCGCAAAACTACCGCGACAGAGGCGAAAAGGCGCAGATCGGCCGTGACAGCTACCGAGCGCTGATTGTGCCGATGATCGCCCTGTTGTTTTCCTTGCTCGGCGCCTTCACCCACATCTTCAAGTGCCTGGGCTTTTTCACCCGGGCGCTGTGTTATGTCCCGCCAAGGCTCTACGCGGCCGCCTTTGTCGGTTATGCGCTGGTGGTGCTGACGGTGCCCATGCTCTGGACCAACAAGGTGACCGAGCAGCGGCTGTTTCTCGACCTCAAGCAGCAGAATGGCTCCACACTTGGGCCCATGGGCTGGATCATTGCCCACAGTGTGCAGTGGACGGCCCAGGTCCAGCCGGTGTTTTACCCGCTCAACGAACGGGTGCGCCTGCACCTGCTCGGGGGCTTGACCTACGGTTATCAGCCTCAATGAATGCTCATATTCAGTCTCGAAAGGAGTCGCCCTTGTCGCGCGCACTTGCTGTATCAACCCTGTTGCTCGCCTGTACCGGTTTGTTGTTGAGTGGTTGCCAGAACTCGCCCATGGGCAGCACGGCGGTCGGCGGCGTGCTCGGTTGCATTGGCGGTGCCGCGATTGCCGCCGGGACGGGTGGCAACCCTGGCGCCGGTTGCGCCATCGGCGCGGCCCTGGGCGCGCCGACAGGTTATTACGTGGGTCGTCAGAAGGACCTGGAAAACGCCCGGCAGGCCAAGGCGGCCATCGAGCGCCAGTCGGGTGATGTCGCGGTTGTGCAACTGACAACCCGCCAGGAAGCGGTACCGGCGGACAAGCGCAACGACGTCGGGGCCGCCAGTGTGGAAAGCATGGACTCGATGCAGGTCAACGTGCCGCAGACCCTGGTGAAAAAGCGCGACAAACGCATCAAGCAGCCGCTGTCGCAAGTGGGTAACTACGTGTCCAGCGCCAGCAGCAAGGCCAACATTGTGGTCACCACCCGCAGCAAGAGCGACTTCAACTACATCGTCGCCAACATCAAGAAGGGTTACACCGGAAAGGTCGCGCCAGACAAGGTGACCTACGAGTACCGCGAGCTGACACGTGGCACCCAATCGGCGATCCAGGTGATGCCGAGCGCCCAGGTGTAAATCTGATTCAAGGCTGTGTAGTGCGGGAATGACCTCATGCGTCAACCACTGCCGAAGATTTCGGTTTTCAGGGATGTGGTGATAGATCGTGAGCGCATACACGCCGGATTCGCTCACCATCAACGTATCCTGAATTTCACCGTGGTAGTTCAGCCGAATAAAACGATACTGGTCAGTGTCGAGCTTGCGAATGAGGCGCTCAACCTCCGGACGCCAATCAGGGTGGGCGGAACCGTATGGGTTGGCGTACCGGCTAGTTGGACCCCGGCGCATCCGAGGATGCCCACATACGGCCCGCCCATGACAGGCAGGTGAGACACAGACGCTGTTGCGGGTTGCCAGTCAGCACACGGAAGCGGTGCGAGACCTCCAGGTCCTCTGACGCCCAGTTGCATCACCACCAGGGACAGTTAACGATCAGTGTGTCGGTACGACTATCGCGCTTCTGTCTGCGAGGATAGTCGTCACCGACAAATTGCCTGTCGGCGCTTTTTGGATGTACTCGCTCCACCAAACCACCATCGGACGCCGGCGTTCGATGTTGTCCGCTCGAAGTACGCGCTTTTCTCTGAATTTCAGGAATGCATTTCTACCAGAAAAAAGACGGTCTGAACGTAATCCCTAACTAAGCCAGACCCAGGGGGGCGGTAGCGATTGGGATTAATGCCTGCGTGGTTTAACTGCTAAATCAATGTCTGCCCTTCCTGAGCGCGCCAGGGACTGATGCATACTTGCAAAGATCTGTTACGAAACAAACCGACTGTTAGCCCGCACGCCGCGAAGCGCTTCAGGCGTCATCTCGTGGGTTGCGGGATTCAGTCCAAGGCTGTCAGTGGTTGCAGGGGAGGAACGCTCGCGATACCCTTTCGCCGTCGCTGCAAACTCAGCGACCGGGTGTGGAAACCCGAGTAATTCAAGGCGCAACAGCGCTCCCATCATGTCTGCAGGTCTTTTTATGCCTGCGGCGTGAGTTATGGCGGCTGTGCGTGGGACGTCTTCGGGCGTGCCGGTTTCCTTGATTACCGGTTTTCCACCCTGCGCACAGCTGTCACCCATTCGTGTGGAAACGAACGTGGCAGCTCCTCATATCAATGAGTTGGATAATGCGCAGAATTAAACCGTACGAAGTTTGGCTTCCCCCTCTTCGCAGTTCCCAGTGGCGTAACGCCCCACCTTCCACCCTCGGCCACTGCATCTCCCTCTCTGGAGGTGGCAAATGACCGACAATCCCGAACTCAAAACCATCGGCTTCACCCCCGCGATCTACCTCGGTAATCAAGCAATGTTTCACGTCATTGGTGGCGTGCCCATTGGTGATGCGTTGTCGATGGCTTCCGATTTTCTTTGCCTTGCCAAATCGCTGACTGAGGATGCGGCTTATGCGAAGGACAATGGGCGCCATGCTTGGGCTGCGCATTATCTGGCGGCTATGGGTAAGGCGCTGGTTGATGATTCGTTGAAGGTTTTGATGCGGGAGCGGGAGGATTCTGGAGATTAGTCTGAAGGTGGGCTTGCGATGGTGCTGGGTCATTTGGATTTGTTTTGGATGATCTGGCGCTTTCGCGGGCAAGCCCGCTCCCACAGGAGGTGGTGTTTGGGGGTGGGCTTTTGTTCGCTGATAGCAATTGATGTGGGGTGAGGCTGGGGGCCTTGAAGGTCTTGGGGATTGGTGTGGCTGCTCGAATCTTCAGGCTCGGGATACCAACGGGACACCAAAGCGCCTGGAATTCAAAAAGCATCTGCGGAAGCCAATCGCCTGAAACCCATACTTGCACTGAATTCCACGCACAAAAAAAGACGTCCTAAGACGTCTTTTTTCGTTGATTTGGTGGAGCCGGGGGGATTTGAACCCCCGTCCGCCAGTACTCCGCTGTCGGTACTACATGCGTAGCCGTTTCTATTAAGTTAACCCGCAGCGACCCGAAGGGCAGGGTGCTTTGGGCGAGTTGTGTAAGTTTTAGCCGCTTCGTCCACAACGTACTGCACGGCGATTCTGTTCTATATGACAATCACTTCGGGTTTACAGACATCCCCTAGTGATTGCTGGGCCCGAAGGCACCAGGAGCTCAGGGCTAAGGCTGCTTACGCAGCGAGAGCGTAATCCTGGCTGTATTTTTCGTCATTGGCAACTATAAGAAGTTGCAACAGTGGATTTACGAGTTCTGTTACCAACTCGGCATGCACCTAAAGTTTCGCGACCGGCGTCGAATCCTAAACGGCCCCGAACTCATTGCTCGTGAATCTGGTGAGCAACAAGCCTGTACAGTGTACGGCAAACCAACCCGGAAGGCCAACCCGAAGGTTCGCCTTCCGGGAATGGGTCATTTATTGCTGCCGCTGCTGGCGTTCTGGATGTCCTGGATAGTCTGGGTGGTCTCAGCGATGCACTTCTCGGTGCCTTCCTTGGTGTTCATGGCCTGGTGCGCCTTGGCTTGCTGGACGCTGGCCTCGACACGGGTCTGGATTTCCGGCGCCTGGATCTGCGACTTGGCATTGGCGATGGTCTGCAGATTCACTTCGCACAGGTCTTCAGTCGCGGCGAAGGAGGTGGAGGCCATCATGGAAGCAGTAACGAACAGACCTAACAGTACAGAACGTTTCATGTGTATCTCCTTGAACTGAGGCGCCGGGCTTGGCCGGCGTCAGGACGGGCTGCCGAGTTTGGGTGAGCCCGGCAGGGCCGGGTTACTTGGTTGACTACAACCAGGCGCAAGGGTTCTATTTTTCTTCAGGTCGCTCGCGTTCGGGTGACGCGGTCCACGAGGTAGACCAGCCCGTGGTAGTCGATTCCACCGTGTTGGCTGAGGCCGATTTCACAGGTGCGGCTGGTGGATATGCCTTCGCTGCAGTGCTGCACGGCGTCCTTGAGCGAGCGCAGCGAGTGCGCGTTAAGTTCCGGGGTGGTGAAGCCCTTGTCGCCGGCAAAACCGCAGCAGTGAATGCCTTCCGGAATGACCACGTTGGTGCTGCATTTGCGCGCCAGGTCGATCAGCGCCTGGCTCTCGCCCAGGTGCTGGGTGCTGCAGGTGACGTGGACGGCGATGGGCGCTTGCTGCGGGGTGAAGTCGAGACGATCCATCAGGTGGGTGCGGATGAATCGAACCGGGTCGTACAGGTCCAGGCGCACTTCGCCCAGGTCCTGGACCAGGCGCAAGGTGCAGGGGCTGGTGTCGCAGTAGATCGGGTCGAGCCCGCCGCGGCTGGCGTGCAACAGTGCGCCGATGAGTTCCTGGCGCTTGTGTTCGGCCTGCTCGGCGTAACCCTTGGAAGCGAAAGGCTGTCCGCAGCAGAGGCTGTCCAGGTTGTCTGGGAACACGACCTGGTAGCCGGCCTTTTCCAGCAGGCCGCGGGTTTTGTCGTAGAGCGACATTTGCTCGTTATCACCGGCTGCCGGGCCCATCACACGCGAGACGCAGGCGGCCAGATAGACCACCCGGGGGCGGTCGTCCGAGAGGGTCGGGCTGAAGCGAATGGCTTTTTCCGGCTGGGGCATGGCGTTGGACCACTGCGGGACCTGGCCTCTGGATAATTTGCTGAGTGCCGCTGACACCTTCGCCAGTCGCGGCGCACCCAGGAGCATCCGGGCGCCGTTGGCCACGTGCAGGGTGAAGCGCGCGCCTTGCAGGGCGGTGGCGAAATTGCCTTCCAGCCAGTCGGCGGTTTTCTTACTGGTTGCTTTGCGGCTACGCAGCTTCTTCACCAGTTCGCCGGTATTGATGCCTACCGGGCAGCGCTGTGCGCACAACCCGGTGGCGGCGCAGGTGTCGATGCCCTGGTATTCGTAAGCGGCTTCCAGCTCTGTGGTGTCGACACCGGCGCGTTTTTTCGCCTGGATATCGCGCCAGATCACGATGCGCTGGCGCGGGCTCAGGGTCAGGCCCTTGGACGGGCACACGGGTTCGCAAAAGCCGCACTCGATGCACTTGTCCACAATCTCGTCGGCGGCGGGCAAGGGCTTGAGGTGCTTGAGATGGATCTGCGGGTCTTCGCTGAGTACCACGTCCGGGTTGAGGACGCCGGCGGGATCCAGCAGGCGCTTGAGCTGCCACATCAACTGGTAGGCATCGCTGCCCCATTCCAGTTCAACGAAGGGGGCCATGTTGCGGCCGGTGCCGTGTTCGGCCTTGAGCGAACCGCCAAATTCCACGGCGACCAGTTGCGCCACGTCGTCCATGAACGCCTGGTAGCGCGCGACTTCTTGCGGGTTGTTGAAGCCTTGGGTGAAGACGAAGTGCAGGTTGCCTTCCAGGGCGTGGCCGAAGAGGATCGCTTCGTCGTAATGATGTTTGTCGAACAGCTCGATCAGGCGGTTTACGCCGCTGGCCAGCTGTTCCACGGGGAAGGTGACGTCTTCGATGATGACCGTGGTGCCGGTTTTACGCACGGCGCCGACGGCGGGGAAGGTGTCCTTGCGGATCGCCCAGAGGCGGGCGTTCTCGACCGGGTCTTCAGTGAAATCGACTTGTTTTTCCACGGGGAAGGAAGTCAACGACGCCATGATCAGCGCCAGTTGTTCCTGCAGCAAACTCGATGACGCGGCGCGGGATTCGATCAGCAGGGCGCAGGCATTGTTCGACAGCTGCTGTACGAAAGCCGGCATGCCGGGTTTGTCCTGCACCGAACGCAGGCTGCGGCGGTCGAGCAGTTCCACGGCGGACACCGGCTGGCTTTTCAGCACGCTGACCGCGTTGCAGCAGGTTTCAACGTCCGGGAAGACGATCAGTGCCGAGGCCTTGTTGGGGTGGTCGATCACGGTGTCGTAGGTCACGGCGCTGATAAAGCCCAGCGTGCCTTCGGAGCCCACCAGCAGGTGGCTCAAGATATCCACAGGCTCGTCGAAATCCACCAGGGCGTTGAGT
This sequence comes from Pseudomonas sp. HY13-MNA-CIBAN-0226, assembly GCF_040310305.1. Taxonomy (NCBI): domain Bacteria; kingdom Pseudomonadati; phylum Pseudomonadota; class Gammaproteobacteria; order Pseudomonadales; family Pseudomonadaceae; genus Pseudomonas; species Pseudomonas sp. HY13-MNA-CIBAN-0226. The sequence continues at coordinate 217,070 of NZ_JBEOPS010000006.1, read as the reverse complement.
GACAGGCCGGTGGTATTTTTCAGACGGTATTTGTGGCGAATTCTTGCCGCCAGTTCGGTATTGGCGCGGGTTTCACGGCCCAGCGTGGCCAGGCGCTCCAACAGGGCTGCGTGGCTCTGGCGGAATGCCGCGACACTGGCCGCGTCTTCGGTGTCGAGGCGGCTGCCGTCAGCCAGCACCAGGCGAATGCCGGCCAGGGTGTGATAGGTGTTTTGCGCAGTGCCGCAACACATGCCGCTGGCGTTGTTGGCGACGATGCCGCCGATTTTGCAGGCGTTGATCGACGCCGGGTCCGGGCCGATCTTGCGTCCGAACGGCGCCAGCCATGCGTTGGCCTGTGCGCCGATTACGCCCGGTTGCAGGCGGATTTGTGTGCCCTGGCCGCGAATCTCGCGGCCGTTCCAGTTATCCCCAAGTACGATCAGCACCGAGTCGCTGATTGCCTGGCCGGACAGGCTGGTGCCCGCCGCGCGGAAGGTCACCGAAACCTGGTCCCGTTGCGCCAGCTTCAGCAGTGCGACCACTTCGTCTTCGGACTCGACCCGAATCACCAGCTGGGGAATCAGCCGGTAGAAGCTGGCGTCGGTACCGAAGGCCAGCGTCGACAGCGGGTCGTCGAAGCGCCGCTTCTGGGGGATCAGTTGTTGCGCGTCTCGCAGGAAAGCCGCCGGTAAAGTCATTGGTCCTCCAGAATCAAAACCACCAGGTCTTTCGGACCGTGGGCGCCGTAGGCCAGCACTTGTTCGATGTCAGCAGTCTTCGACGGGCCGGACACCAGCAAGGCGTTGGTCGGCATGCCTTGGGCCCACTCGAATTCCTGTTGCACCTGGTAGAAGTTGTCGCGGATTTCGCTCGCCTTCAGCAGGGCGAAATGCACCGGCGGCACCAGGCTCATCAATCGCGGCTCTTCCCGGGTTGGCCAGAGGATCAGGCTGCCGGTGGCGGCGATGGCACCCAGGGTCGTGGTCAGGCTGGCCGGCGTGTCGTGGAACAGCTCGGCTTTCCATTCCTCGATCGGACGATTGTAGGATTTGAGTGTTGGCAGCTGCGGATTGTTCGCCCAATGCTGAGTGACGCGTTGGCCGTGTGCAGTGGTCGGTGCGATCAGCAAGCTGGGTAGCTGGCGATCCTTGACCAGTTGCGCGAGCAGTGCCGGCCACTGTTCATCGCACGTCAGGTGGATCTCGGTGTGCACCGCTTCCATCAGCTTGCGCAGTTGCGGGATGCGTTGTTCGGGCGCGTAGGTGTAGGGCGCTGTCAGCAGTTCGACGTCGAAGTCGTCAGGCACCGGCGTGGTTCCCGTCAGACTGTTGCGTAACTTGCCGAGGATATTGTGCTTGGCACTCATCAGCGATCTCCCTGTCTGGCCAGATGTTCGCGGGCCATGTCGTGCAATGAACGGGCTGCCGGCTTTGGCGCGCTGTGGTTTTGTGTCCACGGGCCCAGGCGGGTCGGTGTGAGGGCGCGCAGGCGGGTGGCGAAGAAGCCGAACAGGCGATAGAGCGCCGGTGAACTGTTGAGCCTGGCCCAGGCATTCCAGATGAAGCGTTCCTTGCGCGAATACTTGCTGCCCTGGCCGCGCATGACCGGGTTCGGGCTGTCGGGGGCCTTGACGTTCTCTTCGCGCAGGCGACGCAGCAACGCGGGGATAGGAATTTTGACCGGGCAGACTTCACCGCACGCCCCGCACAGCGACGATGCGCTGGGGTGGTCCGGAACCTTCGCCAGGCCCACCAGGTGCGGGGTGATGATTTTGCCGATGGGCCCTGGGTACACCTCGCCGTAGGCGTGGCCGCCGATTCGGGTGTAGACCGGGCAATGATTCATGCAGGCGCCGCAGCGGATGCAGTTGAGGGTCTGGCGCAGCTCGCTGTCGGCGAAAGCCTGGCTGCGGCCGTTGTCCAGCAGCACCAGGTGCACTTCCTGCGGGCCGTCGAGTTCATGTTCCTGGCGCGGGCCGGAGATCATGTTGACGTAGGTGGTGATCGGCTGGCCGAGGGCGGAACGGGTCAGCAGCGACAGCAGCGGCACCACGTCGCGCAGGTTCTCGACCACTTTTTCGATGCCGGTGACGGCAATGTGCACCGGCGGCACCGTGGTGGTCATGCGCCCGTTGCCTTCGTTTTCCACCAGCAGCAGGGTGCCGGTTTCGGCCACGGCGAAGTTGACACCGGAGACGCCGATGTCTGCCTCGAAGAATTTCTGCCGCAGGACTTTGCGACCGATCTGAATGAGTTGGTCAACGTCCTTGGTGTACTCCACGCCAAGTTTGTCGTGGAACAAGGACGCGACCTGACCGGCATTCTTGTGGATTGCCGGCATAATGATGTGTGAAGGCTTCTCGTGGTCGAGCTGGACGATGTACTCGCCCATGTCCGATTCCAGGCATTCAATGCCCCGATCAGCAAGGAAATGATTCATCTCCATTTCTTCGCTGACCATCGATTTGCCCTTGATCACTTGCCGCCCCTCGTGAGCGCGGATGATCGAGAGGACGATGCCATTGGCCTCGTCCACCGTTTCCGCCCAGTGCACTGTCACACCGTTGCGGGTCAGGTTCTGTTCAAGCTGCTCGAGCAGGTCGGGCAGCTTGGATAAAGCACGGGCGCGGACGGCATTGCCGAGCGCTCGCAGGTGTTCTCTTTCGTGGGCATCGCTGAAAGACGCTGCCCTTTTTGTCATCAGTGAATCCATCGCCGTGCGAAAGTTGTTTCGCAACTGCGGGTCACCCAGTGCCGTGTGGGCTCGGGTGCGAAAATCTTCTTCTACGGCAACCGTAGGAATAATCGCGGAAGCGTTCATAGAACACCTCCGGTTCGCTGCCAGAGGAAACTGGCCAGGTGTTGGCCGCGCAACGCTTCCTTCTGTTTCTCCAGCGAGCCGTTGATGTTCATCAGGCAACCGCAATCGGCACTGAGTACCTGGTGCGCGCCCGACTCTTTCAGCGACCGGGTCTTGTCAGCCACCATCGCGCCGGAAATGTCTGGCATACGGACGCTGAAAGTCCCACCGAAGCCACAGCATTCACTTTCGTGGCTGTGGTCGACTCGCTCCACGTTGCTCAGTTGCGACAACAACTCGCGACCGTGCAGGTGGGTGTTCATCTCACGACGCGCCGAACACGAGGTGTGCAACGCCACTTTTACCGGCTCGCCGCTGTCCTTGAGCTGCACCTTGCAGACAAACAGCAGGAACTCGGCCAGTTCATACGTCCGGGCCGCCAGGGCCTGAACCTGTTTCAGCGTTTGCGGCTCGTCCTTGAACAAGTCGGCATAGTGTTCGCGCAACATCCCGGCACAGGATCCCGACGGCACTACCACCGGGTAATCTGCGGCGAACAGCGCCAGTTGCGAGCGCGCGACGGTCCTTGCCTGCTCGGTGTAACCCGAGGTGTAGGCCGGTTGTCCGCAGCAGCTCTGCCCCTGCGGGTACTCGACCCGAATGCCTTCGCGTTCCAGCAAGCGGATCGCATCCATCCCTGCTTCGGGATAGAACAGATCCACCACGCAGGTCCCGAACAGGTAGACCCGTGACGGTTTCTCGCTGGGGTATTGCCGAGGCTCAGGCAGTGGCGGGGCCACGCGGGTGGCGTTCGGCACGGCGTTGTAAAAAAGCTCGCTCATCAGGCGTGTCTCCGGGTGGGCCCGGTTATCCGTCCGCTGAGGCTGCTGAATATAGAGAGGGAAGCTTTCAGCAGCCTTACAGACCGGGTTGTGAATAGCTGACGCCGGAGTCGTGGTCCGGCGTCGGTTTTTTCGATGCTGCTTCTAGGTCTTAGTGCACCAGCATGCCGGTGAGCCAGTAGGCCTGGATGTAGGTGATCAGGCCGACGATCGTTGCAAAGAACAGGCTGTGCTTGAGGGTGAAGCGGAACAGATCCGACTCCTTGCCCACCAGGCCGGTCGCGGCGCAGGCCACGGCGATCGATTGCGGCGAGATCATCTTGCCGGTCACGCCGCCACTGGTGTTTGCCGCTACCAGCAGCACATCACTGACGCCGATCTGGTGCGCGGTGGTCGCTTGCAACGAGCTGAACAGCGCGTTGGACGACGTGTCGGAACCGGTCAGGAACACGCCCAGCCAGCCGAGGAACGGCGAGAAGAACGGGAAGGCCGCGCCGGTGCCTGCCAATACCAGCGCCATGGTCGAAGACATGCCCGAGTAGTTGGTGACGAAGGCAAAGGCCAGGACCATACCGATGGACAGAATCGGCCAGCGCAGTTCGTAGAAGGTCTCTCTCAAAGTGGTAAGACCAGTTTTGAAATTGATCTTCAGTACCAGCATCGAGATCAGAGCGGAGAAGAAAATCGCGGTGCCGGTGGCGGAAATCGGGTCGAGCTTGAATACCGCTGGAATGGCGGTCGGCGCAGTCACGATCGGTGCGACTTTAATCACCATCTGATCCAGGTGCGGAATCGCGAAGTTGAACACCCAGCTGTACATCGAGCCGCCGGCAGCAAACATTGCCTTGAACGGTTTGAGGGTCCAGATGGTGACCAGCACGGTGAGAATCAGGAACGGCGACCAGGCTTTGATGATTTCGAACAGGCTGTAAGGGGATGCCACGCTGGTGCGCGGTTGGCCGAAACCACCGGCGCTGGCGGTCACCACCGAGGCCGAGACGGCGCCGGCGATGTGTTGGCCGGCGGCGCGTTTTGGCTGCCAGACTTTCAGGAACAGCGTCAGGGAAATCAGGCTGACCAGGGCCGAGGTGATGTCCGGCAGCTCAGGACCGATGAAGTTCGACGTGAAGTATTGAGTGATGGCAAAGCTCAAACCGGCGACCAGCGCAGCAGGCCAGGTCTCACGAACGCCGCGCAGGCCATCCATCATGAACACCAGCCAGAACGGCACGAACAGCGACAGCAGCGGCAGTTGGCGACCGGTCATGGCGCCGATCTTGAACGCGTCGATGCCGGTCACTTGCCCGGCCACGATGATCGGAATCCCCAAGGCGCCGAAGGCCACTGGCGCGGTGTTGGCGATCAGGCACAGGCCCGCGGCGTACAGTGGGTTGAAGCCGAGTCCTACCAGCAATGCGGCGGTAATCGCTACCGGCGCACCGAAACCGGCAGCACCTTCCAGGAACGCACCGAAGCAGAAACCGATCAGCAGAACCTGCAAACGCTGGTCGTCGGTGATCGACAACACCGAGCTGCGGATGACCTCGAACTGACCACTCTTGACCGTCAGTTTGTAGAGGAACACAGCGGCGACAATGATCCACGCAATCGGCCACAGACCGTAGGCGAAGCCATAGCCTGCGGCGGCGAACGCCATGTCCACGGGCATCTGGAAAGCGAAGATTGCGACGGCGATGGACAACGCCAGCGTGATACTGCCGGCCACGTGCCCTTTGAGGCGGAACACCGCCAACGCCAGGAAGAAAAACACGATGGGGATAACGGCGGCGAGCGCGGAGAAGCCTAGGCTGCCGAGCGGGGTATAGAGCTGTTGCCAGGTTTGCATATGGGGTGGCCCCTAATTGTTGTTGGTCAGGCACTGGTCAGCGTGCTTGGATAATTGGTAATACCAATTTACAATCGCTGTTGGCTAGAGTAAAAGCCTTCTAGGGGTGTGTCAATTTGCCGCCCGCAAACTTTCGTCTTAGGTGCGCCTGGCGGGTCGATTTTTCGTTCGACTAAACAGTGTCCGGCAGGTGCCTGCGCAGCGCCGATAGGCCAGAATAGAGAGCCCGGCGAGTGGTCGGGATCGTGGAGAAATGAGTCATGGGGTTTGATCAGATTCGGCAGCGCCGTTTGTCTGACGATATTGTCGAGCAGCTCGAGGGGATGATTCTCGAGGGCACGCTGAAGGCCGGAGAGCGCTTGCCTGCCGAGCGTGCGCTGGCCGAGCAGTTCGGCGTTTCGCGGCCGTCTTTACGCGAAGCGATCCAGAAACTGGCGGCCAAGGGCTTGCTGGTCAGCCGTCAGGGCGGTGGCAACTATGTGGTCGAATCCCTGGGCACGACGTTCAGTGATCCGTTGCTGCATCTGCTGGAAAGCAATCCCGAGGCCCAGCGCGATTTGCTGGAGTTTCGCCACACCCTGGAAGCGTCATGCGCCTATTACGCAGCGCTGCGCGCTACCGATGTTGATCGCGAGCGCCTGACTGCGGCATTCACTCAATTGCAGGACTGCTACACGCGACACGATGAAATCAGTCGCGCGGAAGAAGGCGCCGCTGACGCGAAATTTCACCTGGCGATTGCCGAAGCCAGCCACAACGCCGTGTTGTTGCACACGATTCGCGGGCTGTTCGATCTGCTCAAGCGTAATGTCGTGACCAACATCGGCGGGATGTACAAACAGCGCACGGAAACCCGCGACATGCTGATCACTCAGCATCGGGAGCTGTACCTGGCGATTATCGAGGGGCGTGCCGAGCAGGCGCGAGAGGTGTCCAGCAGGCATATCCTGTATGTGCAGGAGGTGCTGGAGGAAGTGCGTCAGGAAGTGCAGCGCATGGCTCGGGCGGAGCGGCGCAAAGGGATGTGAACGATTTTGAGTGCAAAAGATCGCAGCCTTCGGCAGCTCCTACATGGATTTTGTTTCAACCCGATTCATCGGGCTCGCACAAAACTGTAGGAGCTGCCGCAGGCTGCGATCTTTTCGCAGGCGCCGCATTTCAGGCAGAAGAATTAATCTTCCTTGCCCTTGTTCCGCACCGCACGCTGCAGCTCACGACCGGCGTCGCGTTCGCGTTCGGTGTCGCGCTTGTCGTATTCCTTCTTGCCCTTGCCCAGAGCGATCTCGCACTTGACCATGTGCTTGCTCCAGTACCAGGACAGGCATACGCAGGCGTAACCCTTCTGCTGCACGGCGGCGGCCAGCTTTTCCAGCTCGCGCCGATTCAGCAGCAGCTTGCGCGTGCGGGTCGGGTCAGCAATGACGTGGGTGCTTGCGGTCATCAGTGGCGTGATATGGCTGCCAAGCAGCCAGGCTTCGCCATCCTTGAGCAGTACATAACTGTCAACCAGTTGTAGCTTGCTCGCCCGCAAACTCTTTACTTCCCAGCCGGCCAGGACCAGACCAGCCTCGAACCGATGTTCGATGAAGTAATCGTGTCGCGCCTTTTTATTTTGCGCGATGGTCCCTGTGGGGTGTTTCTTCTGTTTAGCCATAGGGGCGGCATTATAGGGAGTTGCAAGCGAGTCGGCTACGGTATCGCTACGTGCTTGAGCAGGTTGATTGAATCCCGGACAATGCGCGCTCTTTTTTGAACGCTTGGGCGTGATAACGATGTCGACAGACAAGGTTTCTGTCCACGGCAGTTGGGCTAGCCGCTGGGTCTTCATACTCGCCGCGACCGGTTCGGCCGTGGGCCTGGGTAGTATCTGGAAATTCCCCTACATGGTCGGCGTCTATGGCGGCGGCGCCTTTGTGCTGATGTTCCTGGCCTGCATCGCGCTGATCGGGGTGCCGGTCATGCTGGCCGAAACCCTGATCGGCCGCCGTGCCCGGCAAAGCCCGGCGAATGCCTTGAAGGTGCTGGCCATCGAGGCCGGGCATTCGGGCAAGTGGTCCTGGGGGGCCTTCGCCGGCATGATCACGGCGTTGCTCATCCTGTCTTTCTACAGTGTGGTGGGCGGCTGGTCGCTGGATTACATCATCGACATGGGGCGTGGCGATTTCCAGGGCGTGACACCTGATCAGGTCGGCGCGTATTTCGGTAATGTCATCGCCGACCCCTGGCGCCTGACACTTTGGCACACAATATTCATGCTGCTGTCGGCCGTGGTGATCGCCAAGGGCGTCGTCGCCGGGCTCGAGCGCAGCCTGCGTATCATGATGCCACTGCTGTTCGTGATGATCCTGGTGTTGCTGGGTTACAGCATGACCACGGGCCACTTCATGGAAGGCGTGCATTTCATGTTCGACTTCCATCCGGAAAAAGTCCTTGATGGCCTGCTGCCCGCGATGGGCCATGCGTTCTTCTCCCTCAGTGTCGGCGTTGGTTCGATCATGATCTACGGCGCCTACATGCCCAAGGATTCATCGATTTCCGGTACGGTTGTCGGCGTGGCGCTGCTGGATACCTTCGTGTCCCTGGTCGCCGGATTGGCCCTGTTCCCGATCGTGTTCGCGGCCGGCCTGAACCCGAGCGAAGGTCCAGGGCTGATGTTTGTCAGCCTGCCTTTCGCCTTCGGCAACGTAGCCTTCGGCCAACTGATGGGCGTAGTGTTCTTCGTGCTGGTAGCCGTTGCGGCCTGGAGTTCGGCGATTTCCCTGCTCGAACCGATGGTGGCCTACCTGGTTGAACGGACCAAGGTCAGCCGCGCCTGGGTGACGTTCTGGCTGGCTTTCACCTGCTGGTTCGTGGGGCTGGGCACGGTGTTTTCCTTCAATATCTGGAAGCAAGCCAAGTTTTTCGTGAACGAAGGCGGGATGTTTCACCTCTATCAATGGGGTGCGGCCGGGGGATTGGACTTCTTCGGCGTGATCGATTTCTTCACCTCGCGAATCATGTTGCCCCTTGGCGGGTTATGTTTCGTGGTGTTTGCAGGCTGGGTAATGGGCCGTGAGGCGGTGCGCGACGAATTGTCGATCCGCCGTCCGGCACTGTTCGCCCTGTCCCTGTTTTTGATGCGCTATGTGGCGCCCATCGGCATTCTTGTAGTGTTTGCCGCCCAGCTGTGGAAGTGACGCTGACATGACGACACATATTCAACGTTCGGCCCTGCTGCCGTATCCGGCGCAAGCGCTGTATGACCTGGTCAACGACGTGGCGCGCTATCCGGAATTCCTGCCCTGGTGTTCGTCTGCCGAGGTCCTGGAGAGTTCTGCCGAGCATATGCGCGCCAGTGTCGGCGTGGCGAAGGGTGGCCTCAGCCAGCATTTCGTGACGCGCAATACGCTGGTGCCCGGTCAGTCCATCGAGATGAACCTGGAAGAAGGTCCGTTCAATCAGCTGCATGGCGTCTGGGTGTTCAAGGCGTTGGGCGAGAAGGCCTGCAAGATCAGCCTCGATCTGTCGTTTGATTATGCCGGCCCGATCGTTCGCGCCACCTTGGGGCCGCTGTTCAACCAGGCCGCCAACACCCTGGTGGATGCGTTCTGCCAGCGTGCCAAGCAAATGCATGGTTGAGGTCATGATCGACGTTGAGGTGATGTACGCCGCCGTTGATCGCCAGCTGTTGTTGGCGGTGAGCGTGCCGCCGGGGCTGACCGTGCGCGAGGTTGTGCGGCGCTCCGGGGTTGGCGAAGCGTTTCCCGAGCTTAATCTTGACGAGTGCCCGCTTGGGATCTTCGGCAAGGTGGTGGCCGATCCGCAAAGCCGGCTGGCCCAGGCCGGCGACCGGATCGAGATTTACCGGCCATTGCTGGCGGACCCCAAGGAAGTTCGGCGGCTGCGCGCAGCAAAAGCGGCTGAAGCCAGGGCGCGTAATCAGTAATCGCTGAACCGCAGATAATAAAAAACCCGGCATGCCGGGTTTTTTAATGCGTCGCAAATTATTGCGGCGAAGTGTCCAGAGGCTCTGGAGTCGGGACCGGAACGGTCTCTACGCCGTCCACGTCCTTCTGGATCTGGTCCAGCAACGAGCCTGGCTTGACCGGTTTTTCCGGTTTCGGCTTCTCGACGTTCTCTGCAGGTGCGGTCACATTAGTGCCGCCATCCTGGCCGAGAATGGCTTCGTCACGGCTGACTCCCGGCATGAAATCACCGGAAAGGCTGACAAGCTGGTCATTTGGGTTGAAGATAACGCTAATGCGTTCCTGTTGGCGTTCACCGCCACCGGGTTGCAGGCTGTACAGGTAATCCCAGCGATCGGCATGGAACGTGTCAGTCAGCAGGGGGTTGCCCATGATAAACCGTACTTGCCGACGGGTCATTCCCGGGCGTAACTGGTCTATCATGTCCTGCGTGACGACATTGCCCTGCTGGATGTCGATTTTGTAAACCCCGGGGAATGAACAACCGGCGAGTGCGAGCAGTCCCACAAAGGTGAAACTGGTTAGCAAGAGCTTGGTGTTTTGCATCGGTGGGCGACTTCCACTATCTTGGCTGGGACAACGTAAACGCCGATCATACCCGCATTAAGAGAAGCTGCGAAGCAGCATCGCGAGAAAGCTGACCATGGTTGAAAATAGCGAACTACGCAAAGCCGGCCTCAAAGTGACCCTTCCGCGGGTCAAAATTCTGCAAATGCTCGATTCCGCCGAGCAACGCCACATGAGTGCCGAGGACGTTTACAAGGCGCTGATGGAGGCTGGTGAGGACGTCGGTCTGGCCACGGTTTACCGTGTACTGACCCAGTTCGAGGCAGCTGGCCTTGTGGTGCGGCACAACTTCGACGGAGGCCATGCGGTCTTCGAGCTGGACGACGGCAAGCATCACGACCATATGGTCGACGTCGAAACCAGCGAAGTGATCGAATTCTTCGACGAAGAAATCGAGCGTCTGCAGAAAGCCATCGTCGACAAGTATGGCTTTGAGATGGTTGATCACAATCTTGTGCTGTACGTACGCAAGAAAAAGTAAGTATGTCGCGCGAACCTTCGGTTCGCGAAACGAGCGAAGGCGACCCCAGGGTCGCCTTCGTGCTTTCTGCTGCTTGTATGGGTTTGCAAGCGGTTCCTGTAGGAGCTGCCGCAGGCTGCGATCCTTTGATCTTTGCATTACAAGGGGCAAAGTCAAAAGGTCGTCCGAACGCGGCCCGAGCATGCGGCAGCTCCTACAGGGTTCGCTTTAGTTTTTTGCGGTAACCACCATTTTTTTTGCGTGAGCGAGAGATTCCTTGGTGAGGTCGATGCCGCCCAGCATGCGCGCCACTTCTTCCACTCGTTCATTCTTGCTGAGCTTGGACACGGCGGTACGCGTCGCGTCCTCCCCGCGCACCTTGTGCACAAACAGATGTTGATGACCTTGGGCGGCCACCTGCGGCAAGTGGGTCACCGTCAGCACCTGGCCGCGTTCGCCTAGGCGACGCAGCAACTGGCCGACAATTTCCGCGGTGGGGCCACCGATACCCACGTCCACTTCGTCGAATACCAGGGTTGGCACCCGAGAGGTTTGGGCCGTGATCACCTGAATGGCCAGGCTGATCCGCGACAACTCGCCGCCCGACGCCACTTTCGCCAGGGCTTTGAGCGGCTGGCCGGGGTTGGCGCTGACCAGCAATTCAACCTGCTCCAGCCCGTTAGGCAGCAGTTCATCACTGGTGTTGGGGCGCAATTCGATACTGAAGCGCCCGCCGGGCATGCCCAGGCGCTGGATTTCCTGTTCAACCGCGCTGGCCAGGCTGCCTGCGGCCTGGTGGCGCAGGTCGCTGAGGTCACGGGCCTTCTCGTGATAATGACGGGCGTAAGACGCCAGCTCATCACTCAAGCGCTCGATGGATTCGTCGTTGGCATTGAGTGTCTCGATTTCATCCAGCAGTTTCTGCTGCATTTCCGCGACTTCGGTCGGCTGGATGCGGTGCTTGCGTGCCATGGTGTAGATCGCATCCAGGCGCTCCTCCAGGTACTGCAGGCGTGCGGGGTCGGCATCGAAGTTGTCGAGGAAACGATTTAGCTCGCCAACGGCTTCTTCGACCTGGATCTGTGCGCTGGTCAGCAGGCTGCTGGCTTCGCCCAGGGCGCCGATGGAGTTGTTCACGCTCGACAGGCGATTGAGGCTGGCCGTCAGGGCGTTCAAGACATTTCCCGAATCACTTTCGCTGCATTGCTCGACCACTTGGCGGCAAATGCCCAGGAGTGTCTCGGCATTGGTCAGGTTCTTGTGCTCCTGCTCCAGCTGTTCCAGCTCGTTTTCGCCAAGGCCGAGGTTTTCCAGTTCTTCGAGCTGGTAGCTGAGCAGTTGATGGCGGGCACGCTGTTCGTCGCCGGAGTTGGAGAGGCGGTCCAGCTCGTGGCGGGTCTGGCGCCAGCGCTGGGCGGCCAGTTGAACATGGCGGGCCAGGTCGGTTGCGCCGGCATACTCGTCCAGCAGGCGGCGGTGAGTGTCGGTTTTCAGCAGGGACTGGTGTTCGTGCTGGCTGTGGATGTCGATCAGCAGTTCGCCCAGGGACTTGAGGTCGCCAAGGGGGCAGGGGGTGCCATTGATGTACCCGCGGGAACGGCCCTCGGCGGTGATCACCCGGCGCAGGATGCATGGCCCGTCGCTGTCGAGATCGCGCTCGGCCAGCCAGGCGCTGGCTTCCGGAATGTCGACCAGGTCGAAGGTGGCCAGGATGTCGGCCTTGTCTGCGCCTGGTCGCACCACGCCGCTGTCGGCGCGATCGCCCAGGGTCAGGCCCAGGGCGTCGAGCATGATCGACTTGCCGGCGCCGGTTTCCCCTGTGATCACGCTCATCCCGCGATCAAGTTCCAGATCGAGATGTTCAACGATGGCGTAGTTATGTACAGACAGGTGCACCAGCATAAGGGCCGCTCCCAGGTGTTAGGTCTGGTTATTTATACAGTGTTTTCATTCTGGCTGACAATGCCCTCGCTTAGCTCGATTTGCTTGATCCGACGAAACCCTTAGTGCTGGGTGGAATCACAATGCAGCTCTTTTTTGTAGGGTTAATCCGGTCGAGCCCTTGAAGCTGATTTTTGCGGCCCCATATAGCTGGGCAGAAGCGCGAGTTGAGCTCGCGGACGTAATTGAAAGGAGAAATCTATGGCTGACGAACAGACAGTGGATACGCAAAATCCAGACGCCAATCAGGCGCCCGAGACTTCGGGTGACGACCTGGCGACCCGTGTACAAGTGCTCGAAGAGCAACTGGCAGGCGCTCAGGATCAGGCTTTGCGTGTAGCCGCCGATCTGCAGAACGTCCGCCGTCGCGCCGAGCAGGATGTAGAAAAGGCTCACAAATTTGCGCTGGAAAAATTCGCCGGCGACCTGCTGCCGATCATCGACAGCCTGGAGCGTGGCCTGGAGTTGTCCAACCCGGATGACGAAAGCATCCGCCCAATGCGTGAAGGCATCGAGCTGACCCTGAAAATGTTCCAGGACACCCTGAAGCGTTATCAGCTGGAAGCGATCGACCCGCATGGCGAACCGTTCAACGCCGTTCTGCACCAGGCGATGGCCATGCAGGAAAGCGCCGATGTCGAGCCAAACAGCGTGCTCAAGGTGTTCCAGAAGGGCTACCAGCTCAATGGTCGCCTGCTGCGCCCGGCCATGGTCGTGGTCAGCAAGGCCCCAGCGCCAGTTTCGCCTTCTATTGACGAGCAGGCTTGAAATTAGCCGCAAGGCCCCCATTTAGAAGTCAAGCGTTTAAGTGCTACCGCAGTTAGCCACCACTGCTGCGGCAACCAAATCCAAAGTTTCGGGAGAGTTAACATGGGCAAAATTATCGGTATCGACCTGGGGACTACCAACTCCTGCGTCTCCGTGATGGAAAACGGCAAAGCCAAAGTTATTGAAAACGCTGAAGGCGCGCGTACCACGCCGTCGATCATCGCTTACGCCAACGATGGTGAAATCCTGGTTGGCCAGTCGGCCAAGCGTCAGGCAGTGACCAATCCGCACAACACCCTGTACGCGGTGAAGCGTCTGATCGGTCGCAAGTTCGACGAAGAAGTCGTACAAAAAGACATCAAGATGGTCCCTTACAAAATCGCCAAGGCTGACAACGGCGACGCATGGGTAGAAGTGAACGGCCAGAAAATGTCGCCGCCACAAATCTCGGCTGAAATTCTGAAGAAAATGAAGAAGACCGCCGAAGACTACCTCGGCGAGCCAGTGACCGAAGCGGTGATCACCGTTCCGGCCTACTTCAACGACAGCCAGCGTCAAGCCACTAAAGACGCCGGCCGTATCGCGGGCCTGGACGTTAAACGTATCATCAACGAACCAACCGCAGCGGCTCTGGCTTACGGTATGGACAAGGCCAAGGGCGATCACACCGTGATCGTTTACGACCTGGGCGGCGGTACTTTTGACGTTTCCGTGATCGAAATCGCTGAAGTTGATGGCGAGCACCAGTTCGAAGTACTGGCCACCAACGGTGACACGTTCCTGGGCGGTGAAGACTTTGACATTCGTCTGATCGACTACCTCGTTGACGAATTCAAGAAAGAAAGCGGCATGAACCTCAAGGGTGACCCGCTGGCGATGCAGCGCCTGAAAGAAGCCGCTGAAAAAGCCAAGATCGAACTGTCTTCGAGCAATTCGACCGATGTGAACCTGCCGTACATCACTGCAGACGCTACCGGTCCGAAGCACTTGAACGTGAAAATCTCCCGCGCCAAGCTCGAAGCGCTGGTTGAAGACCTGGTTCAACGCACCATCGAACCATGCCGCATCGCTCTGAAAGACTCCGGTATCGACGTTGGCGCTATCAACGACGTGATCCTGGTTGGCGGTCAGACCCGTATGCCACTGGTTCAGAAGCTGGTAACCGAGTTCTTCGGTAAAGAAGCTCGTAAAGACGTGAACCCGGACGAAGCCGTTGCCATGGGTGCTGCTATCCAGGGCGCAGTATTGGCCGGTGACGTGAAAGACGTCCTGCTGCTCGACGTCAGCCCGCTGACCCTGGGTATCGAAACCATGGGTGGCGTGATGACTGCGCTGATCGAGAAAAACACCACGATTCCTACCAAGAAATCGCAAGTGTTCTCGACTGCCGACGACAACCAGGGCGCTGTGACCATTCACGTGCTGCAAGGTGAGCGTAAGCAAGCCGCTCAGAACAAGTCTTTGGGCAAGTTCGACCTGGCCGAGATTCCACCAGCACCACGTGGCGTGCCACAAATTGAAGTGACCTTCGACATCGACGCCAACGGCATCCTGCACGTAGGCGCCAAGGACAAGGCTACTGGCAAGACTCAGTCGATCGTGATCAAGGCCAACTCCGGTCTGTCCGAGGAAGAGATTCAGCAGATGATTCGCGATGCTGAAACCAACGCCGACGAAGATCGCAAGTTCGAAGAGCTGGCTGCTGCCCGTAACCAGGGTGATGCGCTGGTGCACTCGACTCGCAAAATGATCGCTGATGCTGGCGACAAGGTGAGCGCTGAAGAGAAGACTGCAATCGAAGCGGCTGTAGTAGCCCTGGAAGCCGCTGTCAAAGGCGACGACAAGGCTGCGATCGAAGCCAAGGTTGAAGAGCTGTCGAAAGTCTCCGCTCCAGTGGCACAGAAGATGTACGCCGAACAGGCCCAGCCTGCTGAAGGCGCTGCACCGCAGGACGAAAAGGCAGAGAAGGCCGATGACGTCGTCGACGCTGAGTTCGAAGAAGTCAAAGACAACAAGTAAGTTGTTGGTCGCCCGGTTGACTGCCTTCAGGCGGTGACTGGTAGGATGTCGCCGCGCGGGAGCCTGCTCCCGCGTTGGCGTGTCTGGAGTACGAGAATTTTTTACAGCATGCGGCAGCGTTCGTATGTTGCTGGTATGGCCGGGAATGCTCCTGCTTTTCGCGCCGCAAGTACCGCAATGAATCAAAGACCAGGATCGTTGAATTGACGTGAGTTGGGTCCGGGCCTGTATTGGGGCTCAACGAGTTTGGCAAGGCTCAGGAGAGGTTTGCCGGACGTCCTCAAGAGTGCAAAGACTTATGGCAAAGCGTGACTATTACGAAGTGTTGGGTGTTGAGCGTGGCTCAAGCGAAGCAGACCTGAAGAAGGCCTACCGCCGCCTGGCAATGAAGCATCACCCGGACCGTAATCCCGATGACAAAGCGTCGGAAGAGATGTTCAAGGAGGCCAACGAGGCCTACGAAGTGCTGTCCGATTCGAGCAAGCGCGCCGCTTACGACCAGTACGGTCATGCTGGCGTCGACCCGAGCATGGGCGGCGGTGGGCCAGGTTTCGGTGGTCAGAATTTCTCCGACATCTTTGGCGATGTGTTCAGCGATTTCTTCGGTGGCGGTCGCGGCGGTGCTCGTGGCGGCGCCCAGCGCGGCAGCGACCTGCGCTACACGCTGGAGCTGAACCTGGAAGAGGCGGTGCGCGGTACTACCGTGAATATCCGCGTTCCGACATTGGTCAACTGCAAGCCGTGCGATGGCTCGGGTGCCAAGAAGGGCTCGGCGCCTGTTACCTGCCCGACCTGTGGCGGCATCGGCCAGGTTCGCATGCAGCAAGGCTTCTTCTCGGTACAGCAAACCTGCCCGCGCTGCCATGGCCAGGGCAAGATCATTTCCGACCCGTGCGATTCCTGCAACGGTGACGGTCGTATCGAAGAGTACAAGACCCTGTCGGTGAAAGTGCCGGCCGGTGTCGATACCGGTGATCGCATCCGCCTGTCCGGCGAAGGCGAGGCGGGCGCCCAGGGCGGCCCGACTGGCGACCTCTATGTGGTGATCAACGTGCGCGAGCACGCGATCTTCCAGCGCGACGGCAAGCATCTGTTCTGTGAAGTGCCGATCAGCTTTGTCGATGCGGCGCTGGGCGGCGAGCTGGAGATTCCGACCCTGGATGGTCGAGTCAAGCTGAAGATCCCCGAGGGCACCCAGACCGGCAAGCAGTTCCGGGTCCGTGGCAAAGGCGTTGCGCCGGTGCGCGGTGGCGGTGCTGGCGACCTGATGTGCCGGGTGGCGGTCGAAACCCCGGTAAACCTGGGTCGTCGTCAGCGCGAATTGCTGGAAGAGTTCCGCAGCTCGCTGGCGGACGATAACAGCCATTCGCCGAAAACCACTGGCTGGTTCGAAGGCGTGAAGCGCTTCTTCGGCGATTTGTAAGGAGAAGGGCATGCGACGTATTGCAGTGATGGGCGCCGCCGGGCGCATGGGTAAAACCCTGATTGAAGCCGTGCAGCAAACCCCGGGCGCCGGCCTGACGGCGGCTGTGGATCGTCCCGACAGCACGCTGGTCGGTGCGGATGCCGGTGAGCTGGCGGCGCTGGGTCGCATTGGCGTTCCGCTGTCTGGTGACCTGGCTCGGGTGGCCGACGAGTTCGACGTGCTGATCGACTTCACTCACCCGACAGTGACCCTGAAGAACCTCGCCTTCTGCCGCAAGCACGGCAAGGCGATGATCATCGGCACAACGGGTTTCAGTGTCGAAGAGAAGCAGCTGCTGGCCGAGGCGGGCAAGGACATTCCAATTGTCTTCGCTGCCAACTTCAGCGTCGGCGTCAACCTGTGCCTGAAACTGCTCGATACGGCGGCGCGGGTGCTGGGTGATGATGTCGATATCGAAATCACCGAGGCTCACCATCGGCATAAAGTCGATGCGCCGTCAGGCACTGCCGTGCGCATGGGTGAGGTGATTGCCGATGCCCTCGGTCGTGATCTGAAGAAGGTTGCGGTGTACGGTCGTGAGGGTCAGACCGGCGCTCGCGAGCGCGAGACCATCGGTTTTGCCACCGTGCGTGCCGGCGACATCGTTGGCGATCACACGGTGCTGTTCGCCGCCGACGGTGAGCGCGTAGAGATCACCCACAAGGCGTCCAGTCGCATGACCTTCGCCAAGGGTGCGGTGCGTGCGGCATTGTGGCTGGACGGGCGTGAGCCTGGTCTGTACGACATGCAAGACGTGCTCGACCTGCGTTAAGATGCACCCGAGATCGGGCTCGCGCGCAGCGTTTGAGCCCGGTTTTACTCCGCCAAGCGACGACCTGTCGCATTCTCCGGCCTTTAAGGCTCATTGACGGTAGACCAAAAAGGCCTTTTTCTGTAAGCTACAGCTTTAGTGTGTTCACTAAAAGCGCGCAGAATAATTCAGTGAATGAGCGGGGTGACGTGTCCATACGTCACTCCGCTTTTTTACACCTGCGATCGCCCTTTCAGGCTTTATTTACGGGAGGTCTTCTTGACTAAGCCAGCCATACTCGCCCTTGCTGATGGCAGCATTTTTCGCGGCGAAGCAATTGGAGCCGACGGTCAAACCGTTGGTGAGGTGGTGTTCAATACCGCCATGACCGGCTATCAGGAAATCCTTACCGATCCTTCCTACGCCCAACAGATCGTTACCCTGACCTATCCGCATATCGGCAACACCGGCACCACGCCGGAAGACGCCGAGTCTGACCGCGTCTGGTCTGCTGGCCTGGTCATCCGTGACTTGCCACTGGTTGCGAGCAACTGGCGCAACACGATGTCCCTGTCCGATTACCTGAAAGCCAACAATGTCGTGGCCATCGCCGGTATCGATACCCGTCGCCTGACCCGCATCCTGCGTGAGAAAGGTGCACAGAACGGCTGCATCATGGCCGGCGACAACATCTCAGAAGAAGCCGCCATTGCCGCCGCCCAGGGTTTTCCTGGCCTCAAGGGCATGGACCTGGCGAAAGTCGTCAGCACCAAAGAGCAGTACGAGTGGCGCTCGACGGTCTGGGACCTGAAAACCGACAGCCACGCGACCATCGACGCCTCTGAGCTGCCGTACCATGTGGTCGCCTACGACTACGGCGTGAAGCTGAACATCCTGCGCATGCTGGTCGAGCGCGGTTGCCGCGTCACTGTGGTTCCGGCCCAGACGCCAGCGGCCGACGTGCTGGCGATGAAGCCCGATGGCGTGTTCCTGTCCAACGGCCCGGGTGATCCGGAGCCATGCGACTACGCGATCCAGGCGATCAAGGACGTACTGGAAACCGAGATCCCGGTATTCGGTATCTGCCTCGGTCACCAGCTGCTGGCCCTGGCCTCCGGCGCCAAGACCCTGAAAATGGGCCACGGCCACCACGGTGCCAACCACCCGGTGCAGGACCTGGACAGCGGTGTAGTCATGATCACCAGCCAGAACCACGGTTTTGCGGTGGACGAAGCGACCCTGCCGGCCAACGTGCGCGCGATCCACAAATCGCTGTTCGACGGCACCCTGCAAGGCATCGAGCGTACCGACAAGAGCGCCTTCAGCTTCCAGGGTCACCCGGAAGCCAGCCCTGGCCCGAACGACGTAGCGCCATTGTTCGATCGCTTCATCAACGAGATGGCCAAGCGACGCTGATCGCTCGCCCTGATGCAGCAAAGCTTGAGGGCGGCCCCCATCGGCGGCCCCCTCAAGGCTTCACAGATTGAACAAGACGGCTTGCCGACTGACCTGCGGATTTGAGTGACAAACCCATGCCAAAACGTACAGACATAAAAAGCATCCTGATTCTCGGCGCTGGCCCGATCGTGATCGGCCAGGCCTGCGAATTCGACTACTCCGGCGCCCAGGCCTGCAAAGCCCTGCGCGAGGAGGGCTACCGCGTCATCCTGGTGAACTCCAACCCGGCGACCATCATGACCGACCCGGACATGGCCGACGCCACCTACATCGAGCCGATCAAGTGGCAGACCGTTGCCAAGATCATCGAGAAAGAGCGTCCGGACGCGCTGCTGCCAACCATGGGTGGCCAGACCGCCCTGAACTGCGCCCTGGACCTGGAGCGCGAAGGCGTCCTGGAAAAATTCGGCGTAGAGATGATCGGCGCCAATGCCGACACCATCGACAAGGCTGAAGACCGCTCGCGCTTTGACAAGGCGATGAAATCCATCGGCCTGGACTGCCCGCGCTCGGGTATCGCCCACAGCATGGAAGAAGCCAACGCAGTGCTCGAGAAGCTTGGCTTCCCGTGCATCATCCGTCCGTCCTTCACCATGGGCGGCACCGGTGGCGGTATCGCGTACAACCGTGAAGAGTTCGAAGAAATCTGCGCCCGTGGTCTGGACCTGTCGCCAACCAAAGAGCTGCTGATCGACGAATCCCTGATCGGCTGGAAAGAATACGAGATGGAGGTTGTCCGCGATAAGAAGGACAACTGCATCATCGTCTGCTCCATTGAAAACTTTGACCCGATGGGCGTGCACACCGGTGACTCGATCACCGTTGCGCCGGCACAGACCCTGACGGACAAGGAATACCAGATCATGCGTAACGCCTCCCTGGCGGTACTGCGCGAGATCGGCGTGGAAACCGGCGGCTCCAACGTCCAGTTCGGCATTTGCCCGGACACCGGTCGCATGGTGGTCATCGAGATGAACCCGCGGGTATCCCGTTCGTCGGCACTGGCCTCCAAAGCCACCGGTTTCCCGATTGCGCGCATCGCTGCCAAGCTGGCGATCGGCTACACCCTGGATGAACTGCAGAACGAAATCACCGGCGGTGCTACGCCTGCGTCCTTCGAGCCGTCCATCGACTACGTCGTGACCAAGCTGCCTCGCTTCGCCTTCGAGAAATTCCCGAAAGCCGACGCGCGCCTGACCACGCAAATGAAGTCGGTAGGTGAGGTCATGGCCATCGGCCGGACTTTCCAGGAATCCCTGCAGAAAGCTTTGCGCGGCCTGGAAGTGGGCGTTTGCGGCCTGGACGAGAAGCTCGACCTGAGCAATCCGGAAAGCATGAGCATCCTCAAGCGCGAACTGACCGTGCCGGGTGCCGAGCGTATCTGGTACGTGGCTGACGCCTTCCGCGCCGGCCTGTCGGTCGAAGACATCTTCGGCATGAACATGATCGACCCGTGGTTCCTGGTACAGATCGAAGATCTGATCAAGGAAGAAGAGAAGGTCAAGACCCTGGGTCTGGCCAGCATCGACCGCGACCTGATGTTCAAGCTCAAGCGCAAAGGCTTCTCCGACATGCGTCTGGCCAAGCTGCTGGGTGTGACCGAGAAGGCGCTGCGTCGTCACCGCCACAAGCTGGAGATCTTCCCGGTCTACAAGCGCGTTGACACCTGCGCGGCCGAGTTCGCCACCGACACCGCGTACATGTACTCGACTTACGAGGAAGAGTGCGAAGCTGCACCTTCGGGCCGCGACAAGATCATGATCCTCGGCGGCGGTCCTAACCGTATCGGCCAGGGCATCGAGTTCGACTACTGCTGCGTGCACGCGGCATTGGCCCTGCGCGAAGACGGTTACGAGACCATCATGGTCAACTGCAACCCGGAAACCGTTTCCACCGACTACGACACCTCCGATCGCCTGTACTTCGAGCCAGTGACCCTGGAAGACGTGTTGGAAATCTGCCGCGTCGAGAAGCCAAAAGGCGTGATCGTCCAGTACGGCGGTCAGACCCCGCTGAAACTGGCACGAGCCCTGGAAGAAGCCGGCGTGCCGATCATCGGCACCAGCCCTGACGCCATTGACCGCGCCGAAGACCGTGAGCGCTTCCAGCAGATGGTCGAGCGCCTGAACCTGCGCCAGCCGCCAAACGCCACCGTGCGCAGCGAAGACGAAGCGATTCGCGCTGCCAGCAAGATCGGCTACCCGCTGGTGGTTCGTCCGTCCTACGTGTTGGGCGGTCGTGCGATGGAAATCGTCTACGAAGAAGAAGAGCTCAAGCGCTACCTGCGTGACGCGGTGAAAGTGTCCAACGACAGCCCGGTGCTGCTCGACCACTTCCTCAACTGCGCCATCGAGATGGACGTGGATGCGGTCTGCGACGGCACCGACGTGGTGATCGGCGCGATCATGCAGCACATCGAGCAGGCCGGCGTTCACTCCGGTGACTCCGCTTGCTCCCTGCCGCCTTACTCGCTGCCTGCGCACATCCAGGACGAGATGCGCGAACAGGTCAAGAAAATGGCCCTGGAGCTGGGCGTTGTCGGCCTGATGAACGTGCAGTTGGCGCTGCAAGGCGAAGACATCTACGTCATCGAAGTCAACCCGCGCGCTTCCCGTACCGTACCTTTCGTGTCCAAGTGCATCGGTGTTTCCCTGGCAATGATCGCGGCTCGCGTCATGGCCGGCAAAACCCTGAAGGAAATCGGCTTCACCAAGGAAATCATTCCTAACTTCTACAGCGTGAAAGAGGCGGTGTTCCCATTCGCCAAATTCCCTGGTGTGGACCCGATCCTGGGCCCTGAGATGAAGTCCACCGGTGAAGTGATGGGCGTGGGCGACACCTTCGGCGAAGCATTCGCCAAGGCCCAGATGGGCGCCAGCGAAGTGCTGCCGACCGGCGGTACCGCGTTCATCAGCGTGCGCGACGATGACAAACCACTGGTTGCAGGCGTG
This sequence comes from Pseudomonas sp. HY13-MNA-CIBAN-0226, assembly GCF_040310305.1. Taxonomy (NCBI): domain Bacteria; kingdom Pseudomonadati; phylum Pseudomonadota; class Gammaproteobacteria; order Pseudomonadales; family Pseudomonadaceae; genus Pseudomonas; species Pseudomonas sp. HY13-MNA-CIBAN-0226. The sequence continues at coordinate 195,256 of NZ_JBEOPS010000006.1, read as the reverse complement.
GCCCGTGATCTGATCAACTTGGGCTTCGAAGTGGTTGCCACTGCCGGTACTGCCAAGCTGATCGAGGCCGCAGGCCTGAAAGTGCGCCGTGTGAACAAGGTGACCGAAGGTCGTCCGCACGTGGTCGACATGATCAAAAATGACGAAGTCACCCTGATCATCAACACCACCGAAGGTCGTCAGTCGATCGCCGACTCGTACTCCATTCGTCGTAACGCGCTGCAGCACAAGATCTACTGCACCACGACTATTGCTGCTGGCGAAGCCATCTGCGAAGCGCTGAAGTTCGGTCCCGAGAAGACCGTGCGCCGCTTGCAGGATCTACACGCAGGATTAAAGGCATGATCAAGTACCCAATGACCGTCCAGGGCGCCAAAGCCCTGGAAGAAGAACACGCTCACCTGACCAAGGTCGTCCGTCCGAAGCTCAGCCAGGACATCGGGACGGCCCGCGAGTTGGGTGACCTGAAGGAAAACGCCGAGTACCACGCTGCCCGCGAGCAGCAAGGGATGGTCGAGGCGCGGATTCGTGACATCGAAGGCCGGATTCAGAACCAGGTCATCATCGACGTCACTTCCATTCCTCATACCGGTAAAGTGATTTTCGGCACCACCGTTGAGATCGCCAACGTCGAGACGGATGAGCGCGTCACTTACCACATCGTGGGTGAGGACGAAGCTGACTTCAAACTCGGCAAGATTTCGGTGGGTTCACCACTGGCCCGCGCCTTGATCGCCAAGGAGGAGGGTGACGTGGTTGCCGTGAAGACGCCGGGTGGCGTTATCGAGTATGAGATTGTCGAAGTTCGCCACATCTGATAAGCCATGGCGCCCGCTTCGTGCGGGCGCGATGCTCTGGCAGCTGACCCAGATGTTATGGGTAGGCGGCCTGTGGCTGTTGCATATCGGTCTGCTGCCGGTGCTGGGCTGGATTGGCCTGGCACCGCTGCTGATCGACGAAATTGCAGGCATGCTGAATGCGCTGATGGTGGGGTTTGCCGCAGCGTGTGTGATTTTTCAGGCTTTGGTGCTGATTCAGGCCGAGGGCCTTGCCAGTCTATGGCGCGATATTCGCGGGCAACTGCTGTTGATGGCGCTGTATGCGTGCGGGATGTTTGTCGCTGTGCGCCTGGGATGGCCGGATGCCGTGAGCTGGCAGGTTTTCAGCTATCTCGTCCTGGGGTTTTCCGGGCTGGTGCTGGTGTTGCAGCCGGTACCTGGATGGAGTGGCAGGGTGCGCGAAGCACACCCTTGACCCTTGTCATCACTTGAAGCGATGGACGTTCGACAGTTGCTTGTTGACGCTGAAGTTCTTGCGGTGAATCAGTGCCATCTTGCCAATGACCTGGACCAGGTCCGCTTTACCGACCTTGCACAGCTCTGCAATGGACGCCAGGCGCGATTCGCGATCGAGGATGTTGAGCTTGATCTTGATCAGCTCGTGATCCGCCAAAGCGCGTTCAAGTTCGGCTAACACACCCTCAGTCAAACCGTTGTCCGCCACGATCAAAACCGGTTTCAGATGGTGGCCAATGGATTTGTACTGTTTCTTCTGCTCTTGAGTGAGCGGCATAATCTGACCCTTTCGTCTGGATTCTGTAAAATGGCGGCCATTTTACCCGAGGGCTCGTGGATCCGCCCAATTAATCACGACCCTTATCATCGAGGTGCCCAATGGCGCGTTCCAAGACAAGCCTTGGCTGGCTGAAAAGACATGTCAATGATCCCTATGTGAAGCAGGCGCAGAAGGATGGTTACCGCTCGCGTGCGAGCTACAAGCTTCTGGAAGTCCAGGAGAAATACAAGCTGATCCGTCCGGGTATGAGCGTTGTCGACCTGGGTGCTGCGCCCGGCGGCTGGTCGCAGGTCACCAGTCGGCTGATCGGCGGTCAGGGGCGTCTGATCGCTTCGGACATCCTGGAAATGGACAGTATTCCGGACGTGACTTTCATCCAGGGTGACTTCACCCAGGACGAAGTGCTCGCCCAGATCCTTGAAGCCGTGGGTAATTCGCAGGTGGACCTTGTGATTTCCGATATGGCCCCCAATATGAGTGGTACGCCTGAAGTAGACATGCCAAAAGCCATGTTTCTATGTGAGCTGGCGCTTGATCTGGCGGCCCGGATACTCAAGCCGGGTGGTAATTTCGTGATCAAGGTGTTTCAGGGCGAAGGGTTTGATGCTTACGTGAAGGACGCTCGTCAGAAATTCGACAAGGTCCAGATGATCAAGCCGGACTCTTCCCGTGGCAGTTCCCGCGAGCAATACATGCTGGCTTGGGGCTATCGCCGTCCTGCCGAATAAGGTTTTTTAGCGGGTCGATAGGATTTTCGTATTTCGCCCCGCGGGCAATAGCGAATATTGTGTAGAAAGTGTTTCACAAAGGGTTACAGACGGCGCCTGCCACCGCCGTTCGTAATGTAGTAAGTTAGGCCGGTGAATATCATGCGAAGCGCGCGCCATTAGCGGAGCTTGCTTCAGAGGGTAGTTAATTGAACGATATGGCAAAGAATCTGATCCTGTGGTTGATCATCGCGGCAGTCCTGGTGACGGTGATGAACAACTTCTCCAGCCCTAACGAGCCGCAGACCCTCAACTATTCCGACTTCATCCAGCAGGTCAAGGATGGCAAGGTCGAGCGCGTAGCCGTTGATGGTTATGTCATCACCGGCAAGCGCAGCGATGGCGACAGCTTCAAGACCATCCGTCCGGCAATCCAGGACAATGGTCTGATCGGTGACCTCGTGGATAACCACGTCGTTGTCGAGGGCAAGCAGCCTGAGCAGCAAAGCATCTGGACTCAACTCCTGGTGGCCAGCTTCCCGATCCTGGTGATCATCGCCGTGTTCATGTTCTTCATGCGCCAGATGCAGGGCGGTGCAGGGGGCAAGGGTGGGCCGATGAGCTTTGGCAAGAGCAAGGCACGCCTGCTCTCCGAAGATCAGGTCAAGACCACATTGGCTGACGTTGCCGGTTGCGACGAAGCCAAGGAAGAAGTTGGCGAGCTCGTCGAGTTCCTCCGCGATCCGGGCAAGTTCCAGCGCCTGGGCGGTCGCATCCCTCGCGGCGTGCTGATGGTCGGCCCTCCGGGTACCGGTAAAACCTTGCTGGCCAAGGCGATTGCCGGCGAAGCCAAGGTGCCGTTCTTCACTATTTCCGGTTCCGACTTCGTCGAGATGTTCGTCGGCGTGGGTGCGAGCCGTGTTCGTGACATGTTCGAGCAGGCCAAGAAGCACGCGCCTTGCATCATCTTCATCGATGAAATCGACGCCGTCGGTCGCCACCGTGGCGCCGGCATGGGTGGCGGTCACGACGAGCGCGAACAGACTCTCAACCAGTTGCTGGTAGAGATGGACGGCTTCGAAATGAATGACGGCATCATCGTCATCGCCGCGACCAACCGTCCGGACGTACTGGACCCTGCGTTGCTGCGTCCGGGCCGTTTCGACCGTCAGGTTGTGGTCGGTCTGCCGGATATCCGTGGTCGCGAGCAGATTCTCAAGGTGCACATGCGCAAAGTGCCAATGGGTGACGATGTCGCTCCTGCGGTGATTGCCCGTGGTACCCCGGGTTTCTCCGGTGCCGACTTGGCCAACCTGGTGAACGAAGCGTCGCTGTTCGCTGCCCGTACCGGCAAGCGCGTCGTCGAAATGAAAGAATTCGAGCTGGCCAAGGACAAGATCATGATGGGCGCCGAGCGCAAATCCATGGTCATGTCGGAAAAAGAGAAGCAGAACACCGCTTATCACGAAGCCGGCCACGCCATTGTGGGTCGCGTAGTGCCTGAGCATGATCCGGTCTACAAGGTCTCCATCATTCCGCGCGGTCGTGCGCTGGGTGTGACCATGTTCCTGCCGGAAGAAGATCGCTACAGCCTGTCCAAGCGTGCGCTGATCAGCCAGATCTGCTCGCTCTACGGTGGCCGTATCGCTGAAGAGATGACCCTGGGCTTCGACGGTGTCACCACCGGCGCTTCCAACGACATCATGCGTGCCAGCCAGATTGCGCGGAACATGGTGACCAAGTGGGGCCTGTCGGAAAAGCTCGGTCCGTTGATGTACGCCGAAGACGAGGGCGAAGTATTCCTTGGTCGTGGCGGCGGTGGTCAGAGTGCAAGCTTCTCCGGTGAGACAGCCAAGCTGATCGACTCCGAAGTGCGCAGCATCATTGATCAGTGCTACGGCACCGCCAAGCAGATCCTCACGGACAACCGCGACAAGCTTGATGCGATGGCCGATGCGCTGATGAAGTACGAGACGATCGATGCTGAGCAGATCGACGACATCATGGCGGGTCGTACTCCTCGCGAACCTCGCGACTGGTCGGGTGGTACAGGGACTTCCGGTACTCCTCCGGCAGTACAGGATCCGCGTCCGGAAACACCGATCGGCGGTCCTGCTGCTGACGTTTAAGGTTTGAAATGACTTCTGTTCAGTCCTCAACCCGGTTGCCTTGCGGCAACCGGGTTCTTGATTTGGCCCATACGCATGTCATGGGCATTCTCAATGTAACTCCCGACTCTTTCTCCGATGGTGGCCGATACAGCCAGCTCGATGCGGCCTTGCGCCATGCCGAAGCGATGGTGGCCGCCGGCGCGACCCTGATCGATGTCGGCGGTGAGTCGACCCGGCCGGGTGCCAGGGCGGTTTCTCCGCTGGAGGAGATCGAGCGCGTAGCGCCTATCGTCGAGCGCATCAGCCGCGAACTCGATGTGATCATCTCGGTGGATACCTCCACCCCGGCAGTCATGCGCGAAGCCGCGCGGCTGGGGGCCGGGTTGATCAATGATGTGCGCTCCCTGCGTCGTGAGGGTGCCCTGGATGCCGCGGCAGCCACCGGCTTGCCCGTGTGCCTCATGCATATGCTGGGCGAGCCTGGCGACATGCAGGATGATCCGCATTATCAGGACGTGACCAAAGAAGTTGGTGAGTTTCTCGCCGAGCGCATGGCCCAGTGTGCGCTGGCTGGAATTCCAGCCGAGCGGATCATCCTGGATCCGGGCTTCGGCTTCGCCAAAACCCTGCAGCACAATCTAAGCTTGTTCAGGCACATGGAAGCTTTGCATGCCCTGGGGCGCCCCCTGCTGGTCGGGGTTTCGCGCAAGAGCATGATTGGTCATGCGTTGAATCGCCCGGTCGGGGAGCGCCTGTATGGCGGCCTGGCACTGGCGGCACTGGCGTGCGCCAAGGGAGCGCGTATATTGCGCGTCCATGATGTAGCCGAAACAGTTGATGTAGTGCGGATGATTACCGCAGTTGAAACAGCCGAATAAGAGTGATGGAGCAACTTATGACTAAGAAATATTTTGGTACCGACGGCATTCGCGGTCGTGTCGGCGAATACCCTATTACCCCTGACTTCATGCTCAAGCTCGGCTGGGCGGCAGGCATGGCCTTTCGCAAGATGGGTGCATGCAAGGTGCTGGTGGGCAAGGACACGCGCATTTCCGGATACATGTTTGAGTCGGCGCTGGAAGCTGGCCTGACGTCGGCCGGTGCCGATGTGATGCTGCTGGGGCCGATGCCGACGCCTGCCATTGCCTATCTGACCCGTACGTTCCATGCGCAAGCCGGGATCGTGATCAGTGCCTCGCACAATCCCCACGACGACAACGGCATCAAGTTCTTCTCCGGCAAGGGCACCAAGCTGCCGGATGAAGTCGAACTGATGATTGAAGAGCTGCTCGACACCCCGATGACCGTGGTTGAATCGAGCAAGATCGGCAAGGTTTCGCGCATCAACGATGCCTCGGGTCGTTACATTGAGTTCTGCAAGAGCAGCGTCCCGACCGGCACCAGCTTTACTGGCTTGAAGATCGTGCTCGACTGCGCCCACGGTGCCACCTACAAGGTGGCGCCGAGCGTATTCCGTGAGTTGGGGGCTGAAGTCGTAGTGCTCTCCGCCCAGCCCAACGGCCTGAACATCAATGACAATTGCGGTTCGACCCACATGGGCCAGTTGCAGGCTGCCGTACTGGCCGAGCATGCGGACCTGGGTATCGCCTTTGATGGCGATGGCGATCGGGTGTTGATGGTCGATCACACCGGGGCCATCGTTGATGGCGACGAGTTGCTCTACATCATTGCCCGCGACCTGCATGAGCGCGACAAGCTGCAGGGCGGCGTGGTCGGTACCCTGATGAGTAACCTGGGGCTGGAACTGGCACTGGCTGAGCTGTCGATTCCTTTTGTGCGCGCCAATGTCGGCGACCGGTATGTGATTGCTGACCTGCTCGAGCGCAACTGGCTGGTGGGTGGCGAAAACTCCGGGCATATCGTGTGCTTCAGCCACACCACTACGGGCGATGCGATCATTGCGGCGCTGCAAGTGCTGATGGCGCTCAAGACTCGCGCCGAAGGCCTAGCCCAGGCACGCCAGGCGCTGCGCAAGTGCCCTCAGGTGCTGATCAATGTGCGTTTTGGCGGCGGCGCCAACCCGCTTGAACATCCGGCAGTCAAGGAGGCCAGCCAGCGCGTTACTGACGCCATGGCGGGTCGTGGACGCGTGCTGTTGCGCAAGTCCGGTACCGAGCCGCTGGTGCGTGTCATGGTCGAAGGCGAGGACGAAACACAGGTTCGCGGCTACGCCGAAGAGCTGGCAAAGCTGGTTACTGAAGTTTCTGCCTGAATTCGGCTTGCCAGCCTTGATTGTGTTGGGTAACATCTGCGCCCACTTTGACCGACGAGGTACAGCATGCGTCGCCCTATGGTAGCTGGTAACTGGAAGATGCACGGTACCCGCGCCAGCGTCGCTGAGCTGATCAACGGCCTGGGTCAACTGGCCTTGCCAAGCGGTGTTGATGTAGCGGTATTCCCGCCTTGCCTGCATATCAATCAAGTGATTGATGGCTTGAAAGGCCTGCCGATCCAGGTCGGTGCGCAGAATGCTGCGGTGCAAGCCCAGCAAGGTGCGTTGACCGGTGAGATTGCGCCGAGTCAGTTGGTGGATGCAGGTTGTACACTGGTTCTTGTTGGACACTCCGAGCGCCGCCAGATCATGGGTGAGCAGGACGGAACACTGATCCGCAAGTTCGCAGCGGCACAGGCATGTGGCTTGATTCCGGTGTTGTGTGTAGGGGAAACCCTCGAGCAGCGCGAAGCCGGAAAAACTCTTGAAGTGGTCGGGCGTCAGCTGGGCTGCATCATCGAGGAGCTGGGTGTTGGTGTCTTTGCCCAGGCAGTCATTGCTTACGAGCCGGTCTGGGCCATTGGCACAGGGCTAACGGCTTCGCCGCAACAGGCGCAGGATGTGCATGCAGCCATCCGCGCTCAGTTGGCGGCAGAAAATTCTGAGGTCGCACAAGGTGTGCGGCTTCTATACGGCGGCAGCGTGAAGGCGGCCAATGCGGTCGAACTGTTCGGCATGCCGGATATCGATGGGGGGCTCATTGGTGGAGCTTCCCTGAATGCAGATGAGTTCGGTGCGATCATTCGCGCCGCGGGAAACTGAAAAAATGCTGGAAACAGTCGTAGTCGTTTTTCATCTGCTGGGTGCATTGGGCGTAGTTGCTCTGGTTTTGCTTCAGCAGGGTAAAGGTGCGGATGCTGGTGCGTCTTTCGGAGCAGGTGCTTCAAATACTGTGTTCGGAAGCCAAGGTTCCTCTACCTTTCTTAGTAAGTTTACTGCTATACTTGCCGCAGGTTTCTTCATAACCAGCTTAGGGTTAGGTTACTTTGCTAAAGAGAAAGCTCACCAGCTGACTCAAGTAGGTTTGCCAAATCCAGCAGTGTTGGAAGTGCCAAAGCAACAACCGGCTTCTGATGATGTTCCGGTGCTTCAAGAGCAAAAGTCGGCTACTCCAGCGACTGACGTGCCTCCAGCTCAAGAGCAGAAGTAAGAAGGGTTTCAAACGTAGTATTGCCGAGGTGGTGGAATTGGTAGACACGCAACCTTGAGGTGGTTGTGCCCATAGGGTGTAGGGGTTCGAGTCCCCTTCTCGGTACCAATTATCAGGAGAGCCCGCTGTTGCGGGCTTTCTTGTAGGTGGAAGGTTACATTGACCCTGGAAGGGATCGGTCGTATACTTCCGCCCCAGCTTTGTCGCGGGGTGGAGCAGTCTGGTAGCTCGTCGGGCTCATAACCCGAAGGTCGTCGGTTCAAATCCGGCCCCCGCAACCAGTTTAAAGAGCCCCTTTTAAGGGGCTTTTTGTTAGCTGGACACTTTCAACGCCGCTGTTCGACGGCGTTTCAAGGATGGGCGTTTCGCCCATTTTTTTATTTTGCACAGCATGCACATACATGCACGAGGGGGTTCAGGTGTCGAGCAAGCTAGAAGAGTTGCAGGCCTTGCTGGCCCCGGTGGTCGTGGCCCTAGGCTATGAATGCTGGGGTATTGAGTTTTCGGCTCAAGGTCGCCACTCAATGTTGCGCGTTTATATTGATAAAGAGGGCGGTGTGCTGGTGGACGACTGCGCCATTGTCAGCCGTCAGATCAGTGGTGTCCTGGACGTTGAAGATCCAATCGCCGTTGAATACACCCTCGAAGTTTCCTCGCCTGGCATGGAACGCCCGCTGTTCACTATTGAGCAGTTTGCAAAATTTGCCGGTGAACAAGTGAAGATCAAGCTGCGCTCGCCTTTTGAAGGACGACGCAACTTTCAGGGCCTTCTGCGCGGTGTAGAAGAGCAGGACGTCGTGGTGCAGGTAGAAGACCATGAGTTCCTGTTGCCGATCGATATGATCGACAAGGCCAACATTATTCCCAGTTTTGACTGAGACGCGGATCCCGCGGATCCAATGGCTTGCGAAAGGCGAGGCGTACGATGAGCAAAGAAGTACTGCTGGTTGTTGAGTCGGTATCCAATGAAAAGGGCGTACCGGCAAACGTAATTTTTGAAGCGCTGGAGCTGGCTCTGGCCACTGCTACCAAGAAGCGTTTCGAGGACGAAGTCGATCTGCGTGTGGAAATCAATCGCCACACCGGTGCCTATGAGACTTTCCGTCGCTGGACGGTAGTCGAAGAAGCGGACCTGGACGATCCGGCTATCGAAACCTGGCCAAGCAAGGTTGCTGAAACGCATCCTGGTGCTCAGGTCGGTGACGTAGTCGAAGAAAAGATCGAGTCCATCGAGTTCGGCCGTATCGCTGCACAGACCGCCAAGCAGGTCATTGTGCAAAAAGTTCGCGAAGCCGAGCGCGCTCAAGTCGTTGATGCTTATCGCGAGCGCCTGGGAGAAATCATCTCCGGCACCGTGAAGAAAGTGACCCGCGACAACGTGATCGTCGACCTGGGCAACAACGCAGAAGCGTTGCTGGCTCGTGAAGACATCATCTCCCGCGAAACTTTCCGGGTTGGCGTGCGCTTGCGTGCGCTGCTCAAGGAAATCCGCACCGAGAACCGCGGCCCGCAGTTGATCCTGTCGCGTACCGCGCCGGAAATGCTGATCGAGTTGTTCCGCATCGAAGTGCCGGAAATCGCTGAAGGCCTGATCGAAGTAATGGCTGCATCCCGTGACCCGGGTTCGCGTGCCAAGATCGCGGTCCGTTCCAAGGACAAACGCATCGACCCGCAGGGCGCTTGCATTGGTATGCGCGGTTCGCGCGTCCAGGCAGTGTCGGGCGAGTTGGGCGGCGAGCGTGTGGATATCGTCCTGTGGGACGACAACCCGGCTCAGTTCGTGATCAACGCCATGTCCCCGGCTGAGGTTGCGGCAATTATCGTTGACGAAGATGCCCATGCAATGGACATCGCCGTTGGCGCAGACAATCTGGCTCAGGCCATCGGTCGCGGAGGTCAGAACGTGCGTCTGGCCAGCCAGTTGACTGGCTGGACCCTGAACGTGATGACCGAATCGGACATCCAGGCTAAGCAGCAAGCAGAAACCGGCGACATCCTGCGCAACTTCATCGACGAGCTGGAAGTCGACGAAGACCTGGCACAGGTGCTGGTAGATGAAGGCTTCACCAGCCTGGAAGAGATTGCCTACGTACCGGTGGAGGAAATGCTCAACATCGATGGCTTTGACGAAGAAACCGTCAACGAGCTTCGCGCTCGTGCCAAGGATCGTTTGTTGACCAAAGCCATCGCTACTGAGGAAAAGCTGGCAGACGCCCATCCGGCCGAAGACCTGCTCTCGCTTGAGGGTATGGACAAGGATTTGGCGATGGAACTGGCGGTGCGCGGCGTAATTACCCGCGAAGACCTGGCCGAGCAGTCTATTGACGATCTGCTCGACATCGACGGCATTGACGATGATCGTGCCGGCAAGTTGATCATGGCCGCCCGAGCCCATTGGTTCGAGTAATTAGGCGCGGCCTGAGGAGAGAAGTGCATGACGCAAGTCACGGTGAAACAACTGGCCGATGAGGTCAAAACACCGGTAGAGCGCCTGTTGCAGCAGATGCGTGAGGCAGGTCTGCCGCACACCGCCGCCGAAGAACATGTGACTGACAGTGAGAAGCAATCTTTGCTGACTCACTTGAAAAGCAGCCACAAGGCGAAAGTGGAAGAACCACGTAAGATCACGCTGCAGCGTAAAACCACCAGCACCCTGCGTGTTGCTGGCAGCAAAAGCATCAGCGTTGAAGTACGCAAGAAGAAAGTTTTCGTACAACGCAGCCCGGAAGAAATCGAAGCCGAGCGCAAACGCGAACTGGATGAACGTCGCGCAGTAGATAATGCTGCTCGTCAGAAGGCTGAAGAAGAAACCAAGCGTCGCGCCGAAGAAGAAGCGCGTCGCCAGCCTGCGCAAACCGGTACCAACGACGCAGTCGCGGCTCCTGCTGCGGCCGCCGAACCTGTGCGTGAAAGCGCTCCGGTTGTGGCTGCTGCTCCAGCACCGTCTGCAGACGTTCGTAACAAGCAGAACGAACAGCGCCGTCCGGACAAACCACGTGCAGACGATAACAATCGTCGCAGCGGTGGTGGCGATGGCGAGCGCAAAAACGCTCCGCATCGTGCCTCGGTCAAAGAGAAAGCGCCTGCTCCACGGGTTGCTCCACGTACTACCGACGAAGAAAGCGATAGCTTCCGTCGTGGTGGTCGCGGCAAGGCCAAGCTGAAAAAACGCAACGCCCACGGTTTCCAGAGCCCAACCGGCCCTGTCGTGCGTGATGTGCAGATCGGCGAGACCATCACTGTTGGCGATCTCGCCAATCAGATGTCGGTCAAGGCTGCTGAAATCATCAAGTTCATGTTCAAACTGGGTACTCCAGCGACCATCAACCAGGTGCTTGATCAGGAAACTGCTCAGCTGGTAGCCGAAGAACTGGGCCACAAAGTGACCCTGGTCAGCGACACCGCCCTGGAAGATTCCCTGGCCGAGTCCCTGAAGTTTGAAGGTGAGACGTTCTCCCGTGCGCCAGTTGTGACCGTAATGGGCCACGTTGACCATGGTAAGACTTCGCTGCTCGACTACATCCGTCGTGCCAAGGTAGCTGCTGGCGAAGCCGGCGGTATCACCCAGCACATCGGTGCGTACCACGTTGAAACCGAACGCGGCATGGTCACCTTCCTCGACACCCCGGGTCACGCCGCGTTTACCGCCATGCGTGCTCGTGGTGCCAAGGCGACTGACATCGTGATCCTGGTAGTTGCAGCGGACGACGGCGTGATGCCGCAGACCATTGAAGCTGTCCAGCACGCCAAGGCTGCCGGTGTTCCACTGGTGGTTGCAGTGAACAAGATCGACAAGCCGGGCGCTGATCTCGATCGCATCCGTAGCGAACTGTCGGTTCACGGCGTGACTTCGGAAGAGTGGGGCGGCGACACCCCGTTCGTATCGGTTTCGGCGAAAGTCGGTACCGGCGTGGACGAGTTGCTCGAAGCTGTCCTGCTGCAAGCTGAAGTTCTTGAATTGAAAGCGACTCCGTCGGCTCCTGGCCGTGGCGTCGTGGTTGAATCGCGTCTCGACAAAGGTCGTGGCCCGGTTGCAACCGTTCTGGTTCAAGACGGTACCCTGCGCCAAGGCGACATGGTGCTGGTCGGTTCGAACTATGGCCGTGTACGTGCCATGCTCGACGAGAACGGCAAGCCAATCAAGGAAGCCGGTCCTTCCATCCCTGTCGAGATCCTCGGCCTGGACGGTACCCCGGACGCTGGCGACGAGATGAGCGTGCTGTCGGACGAGAAGAAAGCCCGTGAAGTGGCTCTGTTCCGTCAAGGCAAGTTCCGCGAAGTCAAACTGGCTCGTGCTCACGCCGGCAAGCTGGAAAACATCTTCGAAAACATGGGCCAGGCAGAGAAGAAGACGCTTAACATCGTCCTCAAATCCGACGTCCGTGGTTCGCTGGAAGCGTTGAACGGTGCCTTGAACGGCCTGGGTAACGACGAAGTGCAAGTGCGTGTTGTCGGTGGCGGTGTCGGTGGTATCACCGAGTCCGACGCCAACCTGGCACTGGCCTCCAACGCTGTACTGTTCGGCTTCAACGTGCGTGCCGATGCTGGCGCTCGCAAGATCGTTGAGCAGGAAGGTCTGGATATGCGTTACTACAACGTGATCTACGACATCATCGAAGACGTCAAGAAAGCCCTCACCGGTATGCTGGGCAGCGATGTTCGCGAGAACATCCTGGGTATCGCTGAAGTGCGTGACGTGTTCCGCTCGCCGAAGTTTGGCGCGATCGCCGGTTGCATGGTGCTCGAAGGTGTCGTTCACCGTAACCGTCCAATCCGTGTACTGCGTGAAGACATCGTTATCTTCGAAGGCGAGCTGGAATCCCTGCGCCGCTTCAAGGATGACGCTGCCGAAGTACGTGCCGGCATGGAATGCGGTATCGGCGTGAAGAGCTACAACGACGTCAAGGTCGGTGACAAGATCGAAGTCTTCGAGAAGGTTCAGGTTGCTCGCAGCCTCTAACTCGCGCACTTCAAGGGCCACGCCAGGCCGCCGCATGCAGATGCGCGGCCAGGTGTCAGGACTCTAAACGCAACGCCCGGTCTGGCTTCTGTCAGGCCGGGCGTTTGCCGCTTTCAGACCACACGGGTTTCACCGTGGGGCAGTAACAGGTAACAAGACATGGCAAAAGAATACAGCCGTACCCAACGTATCGGCGATCAGATGCAGCGTGAGCTGGCACAGCTGATCCGTCGTGAAGTCAAAGACCCGCGCGTCGGCCTGGTCACCATTACTGCTGTTGAAGTCAGCCGTGACGTCGGTCACGCCAAGATCTTCATCACCGTGATGGGTCAGGACAACGCCGAAGACATCGCGCAAAGCATCAAGGTGCTCAACTCCGCCGCAGGTTTCCTGCGCATGCAGCTGGCCCGTGAAATGAAATTGCGCAGCGTTCCGCAGCTGCACTTCCACTACGACGAAAGTGTCGTGCGTGGCGCGCACCTGTCGGCCCTGATCGAACGTGCGGTGGCTGAAGACAGTCAGCGCCCGGTAGCGGCTGAACCCGAAGACGCCAAGGAGTAATCGGTGGCTCAGGTCAAACGTATCCGTCGTAACGTCAGCGGCATCATCCTGCTCGACAAGCCGCTGGGGTTCACCTCCAACGCGGCGTTGCAGAAGGTTCGCTGGTTGCTGAACGCCGAGAAGGCCGGTCACACCGGCAGTCTCGATCCGCTGGCCACCGGTGTATTGCCGTTGTGCTTCGGGGAGGCGACCAAGTTTTCGCAATACCTGCTCGATTCCGACAAGGCCTATGAAACCCTGGCGCAGCTGGGCAAGACCACCACCACGGCGGATGCCGAAGGTGAGGTTTTGCAGGAGCGCCCGGTGACCGTTGGTCGCGTCGATATCGAAGCGGCTTTGCCAAAATTCCGTGGGCAAATCAGTCAGATACCGCCTATGTACTCGGCGCTCAAGCGTGACGGGCAGCCGCTGTACAAGCTGGCTCGTGCAGGCGAAGTAGTGGAGCGCGAACCGCGTTCTGTTACTATTGCGCGCTTGGAATTGCTGGCCTTCGAAGGCGATACTGCGCGGCTGGCGGTGGATTGCAGCAAAGGCACCTATATTCGTACCCTCGTGGAGGATATCGGTGAGCAACTCGGTTGTGGCGCTTACGTTGCAGAATTGCGACGTACCCAGGCCGGGCCTTTCACGCTGGCGCAGACTGTCACGCTTGAAGAGCTGGAAGCGGTACATGCCGAGGGCGGTAACGAAGCGGTCGATCGCTTCCTGATGCCATCGGACAGCGGCCTGCTGGATTGGCCACTGCTGCAGTTTTCGGAGCACAGCTCGTTCTACTGGCTTAACGGCCAGCCGGTACGAGCCCCGGACGCGCCGAAGTTCGGCATGGTACGGGTACAGGATCACAATGGTCGCTTCATCGGAATCGGTGAAGTGAGCGAAGACGGGCGCATCGCGCCGCGTCGACTGATTCGGTCAGAATGACCGGACGAGGGTGGCTGTTAATAGGCACGGTCACTACTCATTTTTAGATACAGGGATTTGTCCCTGGCCTATTGAGACTGTTTTTCTGAAACAGTTTCCTGATAAAAGGATTGCCTCATGGCTCTCGACGTTCAAGAAAAAGCTCAAATTGTTGCCGACTACCAGCAAGCTGTTGGTGATACTGGTTCTCCAGAAGTGCAAGTTGCACTGCTGACCCACAACATCAACAAACTGCAAGGTCACTTCAAGGCCAACGGTAAAGATCACCACTCCCGTCGTGGTCTGATCCGCATGGTAAACCAGCGTCGTAAGCTGCTGGACTACCTGAAAGGCAAAGACGTGAGCCGTTACAGCGCTCTGATCGGTCGCCTGGGTCTGCGTCGCTAATAAGCGATTGCGCTATGAGGTTGGTTGTTTGCTGTGCGTCAGCGGGTTTCCCGCTGGCGCATGGCAGGCTCCCAGCCTCAAGTTTTATCTGGATACACGTTTTACCCTGGACAGGCGTTGGGCCGATTCCCGACATTGCCCAAGAATTTCGCAAGAAGACAAGTTCCCCAAGAGCCACAAAGAAGGTAGGACACCGTGAACCCGGTTATCAAAAAATTCCAGTTCGGTCAGTCGACCGTTACCCTCGAGACAGGCCGTATCGCCCGTCAAGCCTCCGGCGCAGTGCTGGTTACCGTTGACGACGACGTTACCGTATTGGTGACCGTTGTTGGCGCCAAGACCGCTGACCCGAGCAAAGGCTTCTTCCCTCTTTCCGTTCACTACCAGGAAAAGACTTACGCTGCCGGTAAGATCCCTGGCGGTTTCTTCAAGCGCGAAGGCCGTCCTTCCGAGAAAGAAACCCTGACTTCACGACTGATCGACCGTCCGATCCGTCCGCTGTTCCCAGAAGGCTTCATGAACGAAGTGCAGGTTGTCTGCACCGTCGTCTCCACCAGCAAGAAGACCGATCCGGACATCGCTGCGATGATCGGTACCTCGGCGGCCCTGGCCATCTCCGGCATTCCTTTCGATGGCCCAATCGGCGCTGCCCGTGTTGCGTTCCACGAAAGCACCGGCTACCTGCTGAACCCGACTTACGAGCAACAGAAAGCTTCGAGCCTGGACATGGTCGTTGCCGGTACCTCGGAAGCCGTACTGATGGTTGAATCGGAAGCCAAAGAGCTGACCGAAGATCAGATGCTGGGCGCTGTACTGTTTGCTCACGACGAGTTCCAGGTTGTGATCAACGCCGTTAAAGAACTGGCTGCCGAAGCGGCCAAGCCAACTTGGGCCTGGGCTCCACAGCCTGAAGCTACCGCTCTGCTGGGCGCTATCCGTGCCGAGTTCGGCGACGCTATCTCCCAGGCCTACACCATCACCATCAAGGCCGACCGTTACGCTCGCCTGGGTGAGTTGAAAGACCAGGTGGTTGCCAAGCTGTCCGGTGAAGAAGGCCAGCCTTCTTCCAGCGAAGTGAAAGCTGCCTTCGGTGAAATCGAATACCGCACCGTTCGCGAAAACATCGTAAACGGCAAGCCACGTATCGATGGTCGCGACACCAAGACCGTACGTCCTCTGAACATCGAAGTCGGTGTTCTGCCAAAGACCCACGGTTCGGCCCTGTTCACCCGTGGTGAAACCCAGGCCCTGGTTGTTGCAACTCTGGGCACCGCCCGTGACGCGCAGCTGCTGGACACCCTGGAAGGCGAGAAAAAAGACCCGTTCATGCTGCACTACAACTTCCCGCCGTTCTCGGTAGGTGAGTGTGGTCGCATGGGTGGCGCTGGTCGTCGCGAAATCGGTCACGGCCGTCTGGCCCGCCGTTCGGTTCAGGCGATGCTGCCAGCCGCCGACGTGTTCCCGTACACCATCCGCGTTGTATCGGAAATCACCGAATCCAACGGTTCGAGCTCGATGGCTTCGGTCTGCGGCGCTTCCCTGGCCCTGATGGACGCTGGCGTGCCAATGAAGGCACCGGTTGCCGGTATCGCCATGGGTCTGGTTAAAGAAGGCGAGAAGTTCGCCATCCTGACCGACATCCTGGGTGACGAAGACCACTTGGGCGACATGGACTTCAAGGTAGCCGGTACCGCCAAAGGTGTTACCGCGCTGCAGATGGACATCAAGATCAAGGGCATCACCGAAGAGATCATGGAAATCGCCCTGGGCCAAGCCCTGGAAGCGCGCCTGAACATCCTCGGCCAGATGAACCAGATCATTGGCCAGTCGCGTACCGAACTGTCGGAAAACGCTCCGACCATGATCGCGATGAAAATCGACACCGACAAAATCCGTGATGTCATCGGTAAAGGCGGCGCGACCATTCGTGCGATCTGTGAAGAGACCAAGGCTTCGATCGACATCGAAGACGACGGCTCGATCAAGATCTTCGGCGAAACCAAGGAAGCGGCTGAGGCAGCACGCCAACGCGTTCTGGGCATCACCGCTGAAGCTGAAATCGGCAAGATCTACGTGGGTAAGGTTGAGCGCATCGTCGACTTCGGCGCATTCGTCAACATCTTGCCTGGCAAGGACGGTCTGGTTCACATCTCGATGCTGAGCGACGCTCGCGTTGAGAAAGTGACCGACATTCTGAAAGAAGGCCAGGAAGTGGAAGTGCTGGTACTGGACGTGGACAACCGCGGCCGTATCAAGCTCTCCATCAAAGACGTGGCAGCTGCCAAGGCTTCGGGCGTTTAATTACCCCCTTCGCTTGAAAGCTTTGACGTTGTAAAAAATGCCCCGCAGTGAACGCTGCGGGGCATTTTTTTGCTCTGTACAGAAAGATCAAAAGATCGCAGCCTGCGGCAGCTCCTACTCGGTTTCAATGTAGGAGCTGCCGCAGGCTGCGATCTTTTGTTTTTAGGGCGTATGAAGTTGCCTGACTCTATAGTCAGTGCTAGGTTTAGCCCACTGCCCGTGTAGCTCAGCCGGTAGAGCAGCGCACTCGTAACGCGAAGGTCGCAGGTTCGATTCCTGTCTCGGGCACCAGCGACACGTTGTTTTCAGATGATCCACGAATGGTTCTGAAGGCCAGACAAATCGGGCTTCAATCGGTTTATTTGCGTCAGAGAGATCCTTGATGATCCAGATCCATCTTCCATTCCCCCGATCAAAGAGAACGCCATGACCGTTAAAGAAGTGTCCCAGGAAGCTCGTCACGAAGAAGCGCTGAAGAAGTATTTGCTTGAGTCCCCCCAGCTGGCTGACGAGATCAAGGACCTGCCCGCTGACGATCAGAAAGACCAGATCCAGTGGGCGTTCGAGGACGAAGCAGAATCCCAGGGCCTGCAACCCTGGGAGCTGACGCTCAAGTACACCTCGACACCGGAAGAGTTCGAAGCTGCGCGCCTGGTTTTGCACAAGGAAGCAGCCGAAGTCCTGGGCGTGGAGTGGGACGAGTACTGCGAGATGAATAATCTCGTCGTCTGACCCTTGCAGGAGCAATCCTGCTCGCGATGGGCGCTTACGATAACCCGTGTTTACCGGGTAAACACGGTGTTTTCAGGCTCATCGCGAGCAGGCTCGCTCCCACAGTATTGAAATCAGATACTCAAGCGCATCGACAGATCAACCGCCTTCACATCCTTGGTCATCGCACCGATCGAAATATAATCCACACCGGTTTCAGCAATCGGCAGCAGCGTGCTTTCGTTGACCCCGCCGCTGGCCTCCAGCTTCGCCTTGCCACCGTTCAGGCGCACTGCTTCGCGCATGTCATCCAGGCTCAGCTCGTCGAGCATGATGATGTCGGCACCCGCTGCCAGCGCTTCCTTCAGCTCACCCAGGCTTTCCACCTCGATCTCCACCGGCTTGCCCGGGGCAATCTTGTGCGCGGCGTTGATGGCTTCTGGAATGCCGCCGCAGGCCGCGATGTGGTTTTCCTTGATCAGGAACGCGTCATACAGGCCAATGCGGTGGTTGTGGCAACCGCCGCAGGTGACCGCGTACTTTTGTGCCAGGCGCAGGCCGGGGAGGGTTTTACGGGTGTCGAGCAGCTTGACCTCGGTGTGTGCAACGAAATCCGCCAGGTACCGGGCGCGAGTGGCAACGCCCGACAGCAGTTGCAGGAAATTCAGTGCGCAGCGCTCGCCCGTCAGCAGCGAGCGCGCCGGGCCTTCGAGGTGAAACAGCGCCTGATTGGGTTGCACCCGGTCGCCGTCACTCACCTGCCAGTGCACGGCGACTCGCGGGTCCAGCTGCCGGAACACGGCATCGACCCAGGCGGTACCGGCGATGACGGCGGCGTCACGGGTAATGATGGTGGCTTTGGCCAGGCGTTCTGCCGGGATCAACTGTGCAGTGATGTCGCCGCTGCCGATATCTTCAAGCAACGCACGGCGCACGTTGGCTTCGATTTCGGCAGTCAAATCGGCGAGACGTAGATTCGGCATAAAGGGCTCCACAAACAAAGTGCTCCGATTATAGGGCCATGGCACGCGGCAACCCAAGGCATCAGAAGCCCTGCGCGCTGGTGAAACCTGCATTTGGTCGCCTGGGCGGGGAGATCAATCGTGGCAAGTGATCGCGCATGGAGGGTCTATCGCGGCATACTGGGGGCCAATACAGTCGACCCTGAAGGAGCCGGTATGCAGTTGGACCCCGCGAGTGGTTGGTGTGAAGGTGCCCAGGTCTGTCCTTCGCCCAACTTCAATGCGCGCCCTACGGATGAAATTTCCCTGCTGGTGATCCACAACATCAGCCTGCCGCCAGCGCAATTCGCCACCGGCAAGGTGCAGGCGTTTTTCCAGAATCGCCTGGATGTCACGGAGCATCCGTATTTTGCAGGGATTGCCGATCTGCGGGTGTCCGCGCACTTTCTGATTGAACGAGATGGCACCCTGACTCAATTTGTCTCTTGCCTTGAGCGTGCCTGGCACGCTGGGGTCTCGGTTTTCGAAGGGCGGGAAACTTGTAACGATTTTTCCGTGGGCATTGAGCTTGAAGGCACCGATGATCAGCCTTTCACTGACGCTCAATACGAGGCGCTGACGGGGCTGACCCGACAATTGCAGAGGGCTTTCCCGGCCATCACGCCACAGCGTATTTGCGGTCATAGTGACATCGCACCCGGTCGCAAGACCGATCCGGGGCCAGCGTTCGACTGGGCACGCTATCGCGCAGCCCTGGCAAAAGAGGAACAACAATGAGTTTTCTGGTGTTGCTGTTGGCGGTCTGGATCGAGAAGTTCTCGGCCCTGCGTCATCGGGTCCAGCGCGACGGCGGATGGTTGCGCGAACTGCACAAGCTTGAAGCCAGCCCCCGCCTGGCGAGCCACCCATGGCTGGTGCTGGTGATTCTGGTGTTGCTGCCTGTTGCGCTGCTGGGCCTGCTGTTGGTCGTCCTCGATCCAGTGGCCTACGGCTTGTTGGCCTTGCCTGTGCATTTGCTGGTGGTGATCTACAGCCTGGGCCGCGGCGATCTGCTCGCCGGCCTCGGCCCCTTCCGCGACGCCTGGCGCCGGGAGGACTTGCAAGCGGCCGGGCATGTGGCGAACCGTGATCTGGCTATCTGCGCAGACAGTGGCGAACAGTTGCTCGAACGCGTCCAGGCGCACTTGCTGTGGGAGGCCTACCAGAGTTTCTTCGCGGTGATCTTCTGGTACTTCCTGCTGGGCCCGGTCGCTGCACTGAGCTATCGCCTGCTGGCACTGGCCGAAGTCCACTCCCAGAACCCCGCAGTCGCCGAGCGTGCCGCGCAATTGCGCCATGCCTTCGACTGGATACCGGTACGCCTGTTGGCGGCGAGCTTTGCATTGGTCGGCAACTTTGTTGCGGTCAGCCGGGTCATGCTCCACGAACTGCTGAACTGGGACATCAGCGCGGCCCAGCTGATCGAAAAAGTCGGCCTGGTGGCCGGCGAGATCCCCGCACCGGTGGTCGGCCCGGACGGCATCAACAGCCTCGACCGGATCTGGGAGCTGCTGCTGCGCGCAGCCGTGCTCTGGTACGCCGGTTTCGCCCTGTGGACAGTCCTTCCCTGAATCCTGCCCCCTGACGACGAAGATCGATGCACACGATCTTCGTCGTTAACCTTAAGTTACAAAAACTCCCGCCGATTTAAGCTATACAGAGACAGCGCTCAATAGTGGCTATCTGCTTTCTCTGTGCGCCTGCCAATAACAATAAGAAATCCAAGGGAGACTTCACAGTGAAGAGCTTGCTCTATCCCGCCGTCGCGCTAATGAATCGCCTGAGCTTTGGCATGAAGTTCAGCCTGATCAGCGTGCTGTTCCTCATACCGATGCTGGTGACCAACTTTTATCTGGTGCGCGATTCCTATCGCGAATTCCAGGGCACGCGGGTCGAACTGCAAAGCATCGACCTGCTGGGCAGCAGTCTGGCGCTGCGCCGGGATCTGGAAACGCTCAACAACCTGGTGCAGATCAACGTCACCTTGGGGCAGTCGGGCAAGGCCGGCAACGTCGAGTCGACAATCAGCGCTTTGGAACAAAGCCTGTTGGCACGCCTGCAGGGGTTGAGCGCCATGTCGTCGGACCCGGAACAGATTGCGGTGTTCGAGGCCAAGCGCGATGAAATGATCGCTGCCTTCAAGGCCCAGCAGGCCGAGAGCTCCGTGCAGAGTAAAAGTGGCATGATCGGCAAGCTGCTTGGCAGCGCGCAGATTTTCAGCCAGATCATTGCCAGTCAGGCCGGCCTGAGCCGCGATACGCAAAGCGACATGCGCCAACTGACGGAACTCATTACCACCGTTACCCCTGCGGTCACCCAGTTGCTGGGTGAAGGGCGGGCCATGGGTGCGTTTTCCCTGGGGCAGGGCTTTCTCAATTCGGCGTCGAGCACCCGCTTCGACGAGCTGTTGGCGCAAATCGAAAAGCTCCAGGGCGAGTATGGGCTGAAGCTGCAGGACGCACTCGGTTCAAGCAAGGCGGCCAGGGAAAGCCTGGCGGCTCAAGCCGATGTCAGCCAGTCGACCTTGAAAAAAGCCAGCGAGCTGTTTGAAGAGGAGGTGGTCATGGCTGATACGCTGGACGCGCCGTGGCAGGGTTTCTACGACCAGGTCACGGGCCTGATGGGCCAGACCTACCAGCTCAATGAAGCCACCCTGAAATTCCTCGAGACCCAGCTGCAGCAACGCCTTGAGCAGAACCGCACGCACATGGTGCTGCAGGCTGTGGCGTTATCGGTTGTGTTCATCCTGATTTTCTATCTGTATGGCGGTTTCTACGCGTCCACCCGCACCACCTTGAAGAACCTGGGCGCGATGATGGACAAGGTCGCGGCCGGCGACATGACAGTAACCTTCAACGCCAATAGCCGCGATGAACTGGGTGAGTTGGGCGAGGTGTTCAACGCAACCGTGAAGAAAATCCACGACTTGATCGAGCGCGTGGGGCACACCGTAGGTGAAGTCGAGCGCCAGGCCGGCCAGGTCGAAAACGTCTCCGCGCGCAGCAACCAGGCCGTGGCGGGGCAGCGCCTGCAGATCGAGCAGGTGGCGACCGCCATGAACCAGATGTCGGCGACTTCCCTGGAAGTGGCGCGCAGTGCCGCCGCAGCGGTCAGTAGCGCCCACAGCGTCAATGACGAGACGCTTAGCGGGCGCGGGCTCGTGCAATCGCAACAGGGCAGCATTGCCGCTCTGGCCGGGGAAATCGACCAGTCGGTGCTGGTGATCAATCAACTGGCCACCGACAGCCAGGCCATCAGCCGCGTGCTTGAAGTGATCAAGAGCATTGCCGAGCAAACCAACCTGCTGGCGCTCAACGCGGCCATCGAGGCCGCGCGGGCGGGTGAGCAGGGGCGTGGATTTGCGGTAGTGGCCGATGAGGTCAGGACCCTGGCCAAGCGCACCCAGCAATCGACTGAAGAAATCGAGCAAATGATCAGCAAGCTGCACAGTGGCGTAGGCGCCGCGGTGAAGGCCATGGGCAGCAGTCATCAGATGGCCAGCGGTACCGTGGGGCAGTCGGAGAAAGTCCAGCAGGCGCTGGAAAACATCCTCGACGCAGTCGGCATGATCGTCGACCAGAACCAGCAGATCGCGGCTGCCGTCGAGCAGCAGACGGCCGTGGCGCATGACATCGACCAGAACATCGTCGAGATCAACCGTGCGGGCGAAAGGACGGCCGAAGGGGCGCACCAGACCGAAGACGCGAGCAGGGCACTGTCGCTCCAGGTGGTGGAGTTGAAGCAGCTGATCAGCGCATTCCGGGTGTGACACCCCGGCTGGCCCTGCAGATGCAAACTCAGCGCAAGCAAGGCTTTGTGAAAGCAAACTTTTGTATGAGCCAACCTCTGTAGGAGCAAAGCTTGCTCGCGGTGACGGACTGACATTCAGCACCTATGTCGACTGTCATGCCGCAGTCGCGAGCAAGCTTTGCTCCTACAGGCCGCTCTGAGCTGGAATAGTCCAATCGAACACTGCGCACGCATTGGCACTGCTGGCAGCCGCCAACTGCTCTGCACTGACGCCCATGATCGCCGCCAACGCCACACAGATAGCCGGCAAATGCGCCGGGCTGTTGCGCTCGCCGGGGTACATCGCCGGTGCCATGTCCGGCGAGTCGGTTTCCAGCACCACGGCGTCCAGGGGCAACTCGGCCAGCACCCGGTGCATGCGCAGGGCCTGGGGCCAGGTCGCGGCGCCGCCCAGGCCGAGCTTGAACCCCAGCTTGATGTACTCGCGAGCCTCTTCCTTGCTGCCGGCAAACGCGTGGATGATGCCCGCGCGTTTCAGGCGCAGGCGTTTGAGCGTGGCGATCACGGCCGCATGGCTGCGACGCACATGGATCAGCGCCGGCAAGTTGAAATCCGCTGCCAGTTGCAATTGCGCTTCGAACAACGCCTGCTGGCGCTCGCGGTCCAGGGTTTCTATGAAGTAATCCAGGCCGATCTCGCCCACCGCGCACACCTGTCGATGGCCGGCCAAGCGCTCAAGCCAGGCACCCAGTTCAGATAGATCCTCAGGCTGGTGCTGGTCCAGATAAACCGGGTGCAAGCCGAACGCCGCGTACAAGTCAGAATCGCTTTGCACCAGGTCCCACACCCGCTGCCAGTTATCCTGGTAAACCCCCAGCACCACCATCCGCCGCACACCTAGTGCGCGGGTTTCAGCCAGCAGCGCCGTGCGATCAGCGTCGAAATCGGCAAAGTCCAGGTGGGTGTGGGTATCGATCAGCTCCACGATTCAGTCCTGGCGAATACGCTGCTTGAAGGTCCGGGCGATGGCTTGCACGCCAGGTTGATAGTCCGACTGCTCGATGGCCGCCAATGCCAATTGCAGGGCCTTGTCGGCGATCAGCTGATGTTGCTGGGCCATGGCATTCACCGGCAGTGGCAGGAAATCCAGCAACTGGGTGTCGCCAAATGTGCCAAGGCGCAACGGCCGGGATTTCAGTGGGAAATCGTGCAAGGCATCGAACACGCCCTGCAACAACACATAGGAGGTGGTAACCAGTGCATCGGGCAGGTGACCCAGGCGTTGCAGCATTTGCTCCATCAACTGCTTGCCACATTCGCGGCTGAAGGACTCGCCGTGCTCTATCAGCACCTCGCCATCAAACCCGGCCAACGCCTGCTTGAAGCCTGCAGCACGCTCCTGGCTGATGCTCAGTTCAGGGCGCGCGCCGATCAGGGCAATCTGCGTAGGCAAGGGCTGCAACAGACTGCGGGTCAATTGCAGACTGGCTTCGCGGTCGTCACTGATCACCGAACAGAAATGCTCGGGTTCCATGACCCGGTCGATCGCGATGATGGGAATTCCCTTGGCTTGCAGCTGGCGATAACTGTCGTCGCCACTGGGCAGGCAACTGGCGACGATCAGCGCATCGCAGCGCCGGGCGCGAAACAGCTGCAACAGTTGCCGCTCGCTCTCGGGTGCGTCGTCCGAACTGGCGATCAGCAGCTGATAGCCACGGGCCCGCGCGCCTTGTTCGAGCAATTTGGCGATTCGCGCGTAACTGGGGTTTTCCAGATCCGGCAGAATGAACCCCAGGGTGCGGGTGTGCCGACTGCGCAAACCTGCCGCTTGTGGATTGGGGGTGAAGCCATGCTGTTCGACTACCGCGCGCACGCGCTCGACCGTGGCGCTGCTGATGCGCTGCTGTGCAGCCTTGCCATTGATGACGTAACTGGCGGTAGTCACGGAGACCCCAGCCAACTGGGCGATATCACTGAGTTTCAACTCGGATTTTCCTTGTTTTTTCGAGCTTGCCCGACATTTTCGCCAATCCTACCCGATTCAGGCAGGCGACCATTGTGGCAGCGCATCCGACAATCTGGACTTCAAGGATGGGACATTATCGAGTAACGTGCCAATCTTTCTAGATTAAACGTTTCAGCAGGCGTATTTTCTACGTTTAAGGCGCCTTGGCCAGTTCTGCCGTGAAACTGCCAAATTTGCTGAACAAGCGCCTAAGCTGAACTATCCAAAACAATACCTGGCACCTTGTCGGCGCCAAAAAGGAGAAAGCATGCTCGAGCTCACTATTGAGCAGATATCCATGGGCCAATCGGCCGTGGATAAGTCCGCAGCGTTGCATTTACTGGCCCAGCACCTGGTTGCCGATGGACTGGTCGCCGAGGGGTATCTCGCCGGCTTGCAAGCCCGGGAAGCCCAGGGCTCGACTTTTCTCGGTCAAGGTATTGCCATCCCCCACGGTACCCCGGATACCCGCGACCAGGTGTTTTCCACCGGCGTGCGCCTGATGCAGTTCCCCGAAGGGGTGGACTGGGGCGACGGGCAGATTGTCTACCTGGCGATCGGCATCGCGGCCAAATCCGATGAACACCTGCGCCTGCTGCAACTGCTGACCCGCGCCTTGGGCGAGACCGACCTGGGCCAGGCCCTGCGTCGTGCCAGCAGCGCCGAAGCCTTGCTCAAACTCCTGCAGGGCGCACCGCAGGAACTGGCGCTGGATGCCCAGATGATTGGCCTGGGTGTGTCCGCCGACGACTTCGAAGAGCTGGTGTGGCGCGGTGCCCGTCTACTGCGCCAGGCGGATTGTGTGAGTAATGGTTTCGCTGCGGTACTGCAGCAGGTTGAAGCGCTGCCGCTGGGCGATGGTTTGTGGTGGCTGCACAGCGAACAGACAGTCAAGCGTCCTGGCCTGGCCTTCGTCACGCCGGACAAGCCGATGCGCTACCTCGGCCAGCCGCTGAGTGGCCTGTTCTGTCTGGCCAGCCTCGGCGAGGCGCATCAGGCCCTGCTCGAGCGTCTGTGCGCATTGTTGATCGAAGGGCGTGGCCATGAGCTGGGCCGTGCAACGAGCAGCCGCAAAGTCCTCGAAGTGCTGGGCGGGGAATTGCCTGCCGACTGGCCAAGCGCACGGATCGCCCTGGCCAACGCCCATGGCCTGCACGCACGCCCGGCGAAGATCCTCGCTCAACTGGCCAAGGGTTTTGACGGCGAGATCCGAGTCCGCATCGTCGATGGCCAGGACAGCGCGGTGTCGGTGAAGAGTTTGAGCAAGCTGCTGAGCCTTGGCGCGCGCCGTGGTCAGGTGCTGGAATTTGTCGCCGAGCCGGGAATTGCCGCTGACGCGTTGCCCGCTCTGCTGGCTGCCATCGAAGAGGGCCTTGGTGAGGAAGTCGAGCCATTGCCCGCCGTGAGCCAGCAGCGAGAAGTGCTCACCGACATCGCCGAGGTGCTTCTGGCACCGGCATCCGGCAGCCTGGTTCAGGCGATCGCCGCCGCTCCCGGGATCGCCATCGGCCCGGCGCATATCCAGGTGCTGCAAGCCATCGAATACCCGCTGCGGGGAGAGTCGGCTGCCATCGAGCGCGAGCGTCTCAAACTGGCGTTGGCCCAGGTGCGGCAAGACATTCAAGGGTTGATCGAACGG
This sequence comes from Pseudomonas sp. HY13-MNA-CIBAN-0226, assembly GCF_040310305.1. Taxonomy (NCBI): domain Bacteria; kingdom Pseudomonadati; phylum Pseudomonadota; class Gammaproteobacteria; order Pseudomonadales; family Pseudomonadaceae; genus Pseudomonas; species Pseudomonas sp. HY13-MNA-CIBAN-0226. The sequence continues at coordinate 169,184 of NZ_JBEOPS010000006.1, read as the reverse complement.
AGCAAGGCCAAGGCCATCCGCGAGATTTTCATCACCCACCAGGAGATGCTCGACGACCCGGAACTCACCGACGAAGTCGACACCCGACTCAAGCAGGGCGAAAGCGCGGAAGCTGCGTGGATGGCGGTGATCGAAGCGGCGGCCCGGCAACAGGAAGCCTTGCAGGATGCATTGCTCGCCGAACGCGCAGCCGACCTGCGGGACATCGGGCGCCGGGTGCTGGCGCAACTCTGTGGCATCGAGACGCCGAGCGAGCCGGATCAACCCTACATCCTGGTGATGGACGAAGTCGGTCCTTCCGATGTGGCACGTCTCGACCCGGCGCGGGTTGCCGGCATTCTCACTGCGCGCGGCGGCGCTACGGCACACAGTGCAATCGTCGCCCGGGCCCTGGGCATTCCGGCCCTGGTCGGTGCGGGCGCGGCCGTGTTGCTGCTGGCCCCAGGTACGCCATTGCTTCTGGATGGCCAGCGCGGTCGCCTGCACGTGGACGCCGACGCCGCCACCTTGCAGCGCGCTACCGAAGAACGTGATACCCGCGAACAACGGCTCAAGGCCGCCGCCGAGCAACGGCATCAACCGGCCCTGACCAGCGACGGCCACGCCGTCGAAGTGTTTGCCAACATTGGCGAAAGTGCGGGTGTCACCAGTGCCGTGGAGCAGGGCGCCGAAGGTATTGGCCTGCTGCGTACCGAACTGATCTTCATGGCTCATCCGCAACTGCCGGACGAGGCCACGCAAGAGCTGGAATATCGCCGCGTGCTCGATGGCCTCGCCGGTCGCCCGCTGGTGGTACGCACCCTCGATGTCGGCGGTGACAAACCCTTGCCGTACTGGCCGATCGCCAAGGAAGAAAACCCTTTCCTTGGAGTGCGGGGCATTCGCCTGACCCTGCAACGTCCCAAGGTCATGGAAGCGCAATTGCGGGCCTTGTTGCGGGCCGCGGACAACCGGCCATTGCGCATCATGTTTCCCATGGTCGGTAGCGTCGACGAGTGGCGCCAGGCCCGGGACATGACCGAGCGCCTGCGCCTGGAAATCCCTGTGGCGGACCTGCAACTGGGGATCATGATCGAAGTGCCGTCGGCGGCCTTGCTGGCGCCGGTGCTGGCAAAGGAAGTCGACTTCTTCAGCGTCGGCACCAATGACCTGACCCAGTACACCCTGGCCATCGACCGCGGTCATCCGACCCTGTCGGCGCAGGCGGACGGCTTGCACCCGGCGGTGCTGCAACTGATCGACATCACCGTGCGAGCCGCCCACGCGCATGGCAAATGGGTCGGTGTGTGCGGCGAGCTGGCTGCCGATCCACTGGCGGTGCCAGTGCTGGTCGGCCTCGGCGTGGATGAGTTGAGCGTCTCTGGTCGCAGCATCGCCGAGGTCAAGGCGCGCATCCGCGAGCTCAGCCTCACCCAGGCCCAAACCGTTGCCCGCCAGGCCCTGGCCGTCGGCAGCGCGAATGAAGTACGCGCACTAGTGGAGGCCCTGTAATGGCCAAGATCCTGACCCTGACCCTCAACCCGGCACTGGACCTCACTGTCCAGCTGCCCCGCCTTGAACCCGGCCAGGTCAATCGCAGTGACGAGATGCACACCCACGCGGCCGGCAAGGGCGTGAACGTGGCGCAAGTACTGGCAGACCTCGGGCATCAATTGACGGTCAGCGGGTTTCTCGGTGCAGACAATCCCCAGGCATTCGAGACGCTGTTCGCCAGGCGCGGCTTTGTCGATGCGTTCATTCGTGTTCCGGGTGAAACCCGCAGCAACCTCAAGCTCGCCGAGAGCGATGGGCGCATCACCGACGTCAACGGTCCGGGACCGCTGGTCAGCGCCGCGGCGCAGCAGGCGTTGCTTGACCGCCTGGATGAAATCGCACCCGATCATGACGCGGTCGTCGTCGCCGGCAGTTTGCCCCAGGGTGTCAGCCCGGCATGGTTGCAGGCACTGATCGAGCGTCTGAAGAATCTCGGCCTGAAGGTGGCCCTCGACACCAGCGGCGAAGCCCTGCGCGCAGCGCTCAAGGCCGGACCCTGGCTGATCAAGCCCAACGCCGAAGAACTGGCCGAGGTATTCGATAGCGAAGTGGTGTCGGTGGCTGCGCAGGCCGAAGTCGCGAGTCGCTTGCACGCGCAAGGTATCGAGCACGTAGTGATTTCCCATGGCGCGCAAGGTGTGAACTGGTTCAGCGTTGGCTCGGCGATGCACGCCACGCCGCCCAAGGTCAGCGTCGCCAGCACGGTGGGCGCAGGTGATTCGTTGCTTGCCGGCATGCTCCACGGTTTGCTCAGCGCCGACACGCCTGAACAGACCCTGCGCACCGCCACGGCGATTGCCGCGATGGCCGTGACCCAGATTGGCTTCGGCATTGGCGACACCGCGCAATTGGCGCAGCTCGAACAGGGTGTGCGCGTACGCCCCCTGACAGAACAATAAGAGGGATTGTCATGAAGTTAGCCATTGTTACGGCCTGCCCGAACGGCATGGTCACCAGTGTGCTGTGCGCCCGTTTGCTGGATGCTGCAGCGCAGCGTCAGGGCTGGAGCACCAGTGTCGAAGTTACCGATGCGGCGCACCCTGAGCGGCAATTGTCGGCGGCCACGCTGGAGGCGGCCGAGTGGGTATTGCTGGTGACCAGTGCGCCTGTGGACATGTCGAGATTCGTCGGCAAGCGCGTGTTCCAGAGCACTCCGGCCCACGCCCTGCAGGACGTGGAGGCGGTGCTGCGCAAGGGCGCTGATGAGGCGCAGATTTACGAGGCCCCCGAAGCCGTTGCCCAGGCACTGCCCACCGGCCAGACCACGCCGAGATTGGTGGCGATTACCGCCTGCCCGACCGGTGTCGCCCATACGTTCATGGCCGCCGAAGCCCTGCAGCAAGCGGCCAAGCGCCTGGGCTACGACCTGCAAGTCGAAACCCAGGGGTCGGTCGGCGCGCGCAATCCGCTGAGTGCCGAGGCCATTGCCCAAGCCGATGTGGTGCTGTTGGCCTGTGACATCGAGGTGGCGACCGAGCGTTTTGCCGGGAAAAAAATCTACCGTTGCGGCACGGGTATCGCCCTCAAGCAAGCCGAGGCCACCCTCAACAAAGCGCTGGCCGAGGGCTCGCAGGAAACTGCAGCGAGTGGAACCAAAGGCCCCGCCAAGCAGGAGAAGACGGGCGTCTATAAGCACTTGCTGACCGGCGTGTCGTTCATGCTGCCGATGGTCGTGGCAGGCGGCTTGATGATCGCCTTGTCGTTTGTGTTCGGCATCACCGCGTTCAAGGAGGAGGGCACCCTGGCTGCCGCGCTGATGCAGATCGGTGGCGATACCGCATTCAAACTGATGGTGCCGTTGCTGGCGGGTTACATCGCCTACTCGATCGCCGACCGCCCGGGCCTCGCGCCGGGGATGATCGGCGGTATGCTGGCGAGCACCCTTGGCGCGGGCTTCATCGGCGGGATCATTGCCGGTTTCATCGCCGGTTATGCCGCCAAGGCGATCAATCGTTATGCGCGATTGCCGCAGAGCCTCGAAGCGCTGAAACCGATCCTGATCATCCCGTTGCTCGCCAGTTTGTTCACCGGCCTGGTGATGATCTATGTGGTTGGCAAACCCGTAGCCGGGATGCTGGAAGGGCTCACTCACTTCCTCGACAGCATGGGCACCACCAACGCGATCCTGCTGGGCGTGTTGCTCGGCGGCATGATGTGCGTCGACCTTGGCGGGCCGATCAACAAGGCCGCCTACGCTTTCTCGGTAGGGCTGCTGGCATCGCAGAGTTATGCACCGATGGCCGCGACCATGGCCGCCGGGATGGTGCCGCCGATTGGGTTGGGCATCGCCACCTTCATCGCCCGGCGCAAGTTCGCCCAGTCAGAGCGGGAGGCGGGTAAAGCTGCTTTTGTGTTGGGGCTGTGCTTCATTTCCGAAGGCGCGATTCCCTTCGCTGCCAAGGATCCGCTGCGGGTGATTCCGGCGAGTATCGCCGGTGGGGCGCTGACGGGTGCGTTGTCGATGTACTTCGGCTGCAAGCTCATGGCACCGCACGGCGGGTTGTTCGTGCTGGCCATTCCGAATGCGATCAACCATGCCTTGCTCTATCTGCTGGCGATCGTCGCAGGGAGCCTGGTGACGGCGGTGGCCTATGCGCTGCTCAAACGCCCGGAAGCCGTCGAACTGGCACTCGAGCCCGCCAAGGCCTGATAGCAGTCCCCTGTAGGAGCGAGCTTGCTCGCGAAAAGACCGAGGGCAGCGCGGGGCATCAGCTTCCCCGCGTCTTCGTTAACGACCATCGCGAGCAAGCTCGCTCCTACAGGGTATCGGCGGCGCACACAGAGCCGACTGTGGGAGCAAAGCTCGCTCGCGATAGCGGTCCAGCTGTCACATCAATGCTGGATTGGAGACGCCATCGCGAGCAAGCTTTGCTCCCACAGGGGATATCCCGGGATTTTGGGTTTCAGTAAACGTCGCGTCTGTAGCGGCCTTGCTCGATCAGCTTGTCGACGTGTTCAATTCCCAGCACTTCGTTGAGTACGTGATCCACCCCTGAGGCCATGCCCTGCAGGCTGCCGCAGATGTAGATCACGGCGCCTTCGGCCAGCCATTGCTTGAGTAGATCGGCCGACTCGCGCAGCCGGTCCTGCACATAAATCTTCTGCGCCTGGTCTCGCGAGAACGCCAGGTCCAGACGCTCCAGATCCCCCGAAACCAGCCATTCCTGCAGCTCATCGCGACAAAGAAAGTCGTGCTCGCGATTACGCTCGCCGAACAGCAGCCAATGCCGCTGCTGGCCATCGGCGATCCGCGCCTTGAGCAAGCTGCGCAGCCCGGCCAGGCCAGTGCCGTTGCCCAGCAAGATCATCGGTACCGGCTCGGTTGGCAGGTGGAAACTGCTGTTGCGGCGAACCCGCAGGCTGATGCTGCCACCTACCGGTGCGTGCTCGGTCAACCAGCCGGAGCCGACGCCCAGGCTGCCGTCCGGGTGCACTTCCTGACGCACGATCAGTTCCAGGATGCCGTCGGCGGCGATCGAGGCGATGGAGTATTCGCGCATGGCCAGCGGCACCAGTGCATCCACCAGCGACTGGGCATGCAGGCCGACCAGATGCGCGCGGTTCTGCGGCAGTTGGCGACTGGCCAGGGCCTGCTCCAGGGTTTGTGCCAGGCCATCGAGGGTCACGGTGGCTCGACCGTCTATCCCCAGGCCATCGAGGAAGTGCTCGATCGCCCATGAGCAGTTACGCGGCAGTACCTCCACCAGGTCACCGGCGAGCCAGCCGCTGGCAGTGGGGGCGGTCAGGCCCAACAGGTAGACCGGCGAACCGCTGCTGTCCGGGTTCATCAGTTCGCGGCGGGTCAGCGTCCAGTTGTCGTAGCTGGGTGCTTGCCAGGTGTCCAGGGGCGCCTGTCCGGTCAGCTGGCCGAGTTGCTGCTGCCAGTGACGCAAGGCGTAGGGGTCGCCGCTGTCGACTTCCACCGGGGCGAACAGCGTCTTGCCGCCATGCTCGCCCAGCCAGGTGTGCAAGCGCCGGGCGAATCCGCAGAAGTGTTGATACTGCCGATCACCGAGGCCCAGCACCGCATAGTTCAGGCTGTCCAGGCTCATGGCGCGACCCAGCACCTTGCGCTCGAAACCCCGGGCGCTGTCCGGCGCTTCGCCGTCGCCAAAGGTACTGACCACGAACAGCGCGTTGCTTGAATCCTGCAGGTCCTGCTCGCTGACACTGGCCAGTGGCTGCACTTTCACCGGCAAGCCGGCGGCCTGCAATTGCCCGGCGGTCTGCCAGGCCAACTGTTCGGCAAAGCCGCTCTGGCTGGCGAACCCGATCAACCAGGATGGGGCGTCGACCGACGGTTGGGCAAGGCCGTTGCGAGCGTCTCTGATGTGCTTTTTCTTGCGTCGACGGTCGAGGTACAGCAACCAGCCGGTGATGAAGAACAACGGCATGGTCAGGGCACTGAGGGTCAGGATCACCCGCCCGACAATCCCGAAGTAGCTGCCGACATGCAGGGCGTAAATGCTGGTCAGCAACTGCGCCTTGAGGCTCTTGTCGCTGTAGCGGTCATGCCGCTTGACGATGCCGGTGGCGGGATCGAGGGTGATCTGGTTCAAGGCTCGGTCGTGGGGTGAGGTGTTCAGCAGATAGAACACGGTCGCCGGCTGGCCGGCCACAGGCGGCATGCGAATGTTGTAGGCGCTCAGTGCGGGACCCGCAGCGCTGTAGATACTGCTCCACATGGCTGCGTAGTCGGCTGTCGGCGCCGGACCGCTGGGGGCAGGCCCGCGTCCGCCGCGCACCCGCTCATTTTGCGGTGAATCGGACAGCAAGCGGGTCAGGCCCTTGTTGTACCACTCGTAAGACCAGGACAGGCCGGTGAGTGCCGCCAGGAGGTAGAGCAGCAGGCACCAGGTGCCGGCGACCGAATGCAGGTCCCAGTTGAAGCTGCGGCCTTTTTTCTTCCAGTCCAGGGTCAGCCAGGCGCGCCAGCTTTTCCACTGGCGGGGCCAGCGCAGGTACAGGCCGGACAGGCAGAAGAACACCAGGATCAGCGTGCATGCCCCAGTGATCTGCCGGCCGGTATCGCCCATGGCGAGGAAGCGGTGCAGTTGCAGCATCAGGCCGAAAAAGCCCTGGCCGGCGGCATCGCCCATGAACTCGGCGGTGTAGGGATCGAAGTAGCGCATCTCGCCGCGGCGTTCGCCGGGCTTGGGGGTGAAGAACACCTTGGCCGCTGCGCCGCTGTCGGTTTCGACGCTGAGCATCGAGACTTTCTTGCCGGAGGCCGCTTCGATGCGTTCCACCAGTTCGGCAGGCGGCAGGACGCCGGCGACCTGCTTCTGGACCTGCAACACCGATGGGTTCAGCGCACTGAGGATTTCATCCTGGAACGACACGGTCGCCCCGGTGATGCCCATCAGGGCCAGGACCAGCCCGGCGCTGATGCCGAAAAACCAGTGCAGCTGGAACAGGGTTTTCTTCAACACGTCGCTCGCCTTGTTCGTTCGAAAATAATCATCACGGCGCGCATTATGCCGTGGGTTGACGGGATGCCTTGTCTATTACGCACAAAAGCCCCGTTCATCTGGATGAACGGGGCCAGGCGGTAACGCTCGGCGCTACCCGTAGGAGCGAGCTTGCTCGCGAAAAACTCGAGAACAGCACGGGGTATCAGGCTGCCCGCGTCATCGTTGACGTCCATCGCGAGCGAGCTCGCTCCTGCTATGGGTGGAGTTCACCCTTTATCAGAAGTGGAAGTTGGTGCTCAACAATGCCGTACGGCCCGCCGCCTGGTTGGCGAAGTGGGTCGAGAAGGCTTTGTCGTAGTAGGTTTCGTCGGTCAGGTTCTGCACGTTCAGCTGCAGGTCCACGTTTTTGGTCAGCTTGTAGGCAACCATCGCGTCGTAGCGAACATAGTCATCAACCATGGTGGTGTTGGCCACGCTGCCGAACACGTCATCGACGTAGAACGCGCCGCCACCGACGGTCAGCTTCGGCGTGACCTGGTAGGTCGTCCAGAGGCTGGCGCTGTTTTTCGGCGTGTTAGGCAGTTCGTTGCCATCGTTGGCTGCGCCCAGTGGGCCGCCGTCGACTTGCTCGCTGTCCATGTAGGCGTAACCGGCGAAGACCTGCCATTTGTCAGTGATCTTGCCGCTGGCCGACAGTTCGATACCTTGTACGCGGGTCTTGCCGGCGTTTTCATAGGACGTGGTGTCCACTTGAACACGAGCATTGTCCTTTTCGGTGCGGAAGATATCGGCGGTCAGGGACAGGCGATCATTGAGCAGATCCCACTTGGTACCGATTTCGTAGTTCTTGGTGGTTTCCGGCTCCATGTCGCTGCTCAGCAGGTTGCCGGTGCGATCCGGAGTGCCACCCAGCGGGTTGCCTTCCTGACCTTCGCCCAGGGTATTGCCCGGCGGCGTCGCTGACGTAGCGTACGAGGCGTAGATGCTGCCGTTCTCAGCCGGCTTGTAGACCACGCCGAACTGACCGGTGATGAACTCGCTGGTGTCCTTGCCTTTGGAGGCGTTGCCATTGGTCACCACGGTCGCGCCGGCAGCGTTGTAGGTCTTGTACTTGGTGTCGAAGTGGTCGTAGCGCAGGCCCATGTTGACCAGCCACTGCTGGGACAATTCCAGGGTGTCGAACACGTACAGTGCGCGGGTGGTGCTGGAGGTGTCGGTGCCGGCGTAGTTACGCGAGATTGCGCCGTTCCACGGATCGCTCGGGTTCGGGTTTGACAGCGAGGTGCAGTTGTAGCCGCTTGGCGCGCCAATCAGTGCAGGGCTGCAGTTGGTGGTGACTGGGTTGCCGCCTGGAGTGGTATCGGTGTCGACGCTGTACGAGGACTTCTGACTCTTCTCGTGGCTCAACTCGATACCGGTGGCGAAGCTGTTCTTGAACCCGGCGATGTACACGTCACCAAACAGATCGGTCTGGTTGGTGGTGGTGTCAGTGTTGCTGACACGGGTGTTGGCACGACGCCAGACGCTGCCATTGTTGACGTTGCCCTTGGAGTCGTCTGGCTGGGTCAGGATGTAATCCTGCATGCTGCTGCCGTGGCGCAGGGTGTTCTTCACGGTCAGGGCATCGTTCAGGTCATGCTCGATGGCGATGGTCGCGGTGTCGGTGCGGCCCTTGCGGAAGTCGCGTCCGTCCAGGCCGTAGAAGTTGCTGCTGTCGCCACCGTCATCCGGCGTGTCCGGGTTGGACTTGGTGCGCGCGGCAGAACCGGCAACCGGAATGCTGTACGGAATGCCCGAGTCTGGCGTGTCGTTGCTTTCCAGATGGTAGTAATCGAGATTGACGCGGGTGTCGGTACCCAGGCCGAAAGCCACGGACGGCGCGATGCCCCAGCGGTCGTAGTCGACGCTATCACGGCCGGCGACGTTGCTTTCGTGGCTCATCAGGTTCAGACGGCCAGCGGCGGTGTCGGTGAACTGGTAGTTGCCGTCGAAGGTGTAGCGTTGCGTCTGGTCCGAACCCCAGGTGAATCCACCGTCGAGGGAATCGCCCAGATGGGCCCTCTTGCTCACCATGTTGATGCTGCCACCGGCAGCGCCACGGCCGCCAATGGCCGAGTTCGGGCCTTTGCTGACTTCGATCGACTCTACCGCGAAGATCTCGCGGCTTTGCGAGCCGGTGTCGCGCACGCCGTCCAGGTACGTATCCCCCTGGGCATCGAAACCACGGATGAATGGGCGGTCACCCTGGGGGTTGCCACCTTCACCGGCACCGAACGTGATGCCCGGAACAGTCCGCAACGCATCCTGCATGTTCAGGGCGCCAGTGTCCTTGAGTACCTGTTGCGGAATCACGGTGACAGAGCGCGGCGTGTCTACCAGTGGCGCGGTGTACTTGGGCGAGGAGGCTTTTTCGACGTTGTAGCTGGTCGCTTCCTGAGCTTCAGCGTTGATCGAGGTGGCGTCCAGGGAGATCGTGTTGCCCTGCGCCTTGGCGTCGGTCTTCTCTGCGGCCAAAACCATTTGGCCTGCGGAGCCGGCAGTGATTGCCACGCCAATTGCGGACGCGAGCAAACGCGGTGAACTGACAGGTGATTGTAGTTGTTGGCGTGACATTGAAATTCCCCTCCCCAAGGATTTGAGGTCGCGGAATATAGGGTAAACAGGTATTCGTATCAATTGCGAAACATTACTATTCGCACTGAATTTACATTCTTTACAATTTAACCTTACGGTTTTTGCTGATTCGTTCGTCGCGAGGGTTTTACACAGTCAATAAGAATCAATACCATTGACATCCCTTTGCCTGCAGGTATTGCCTCCATGTTGCTGCACATTCCCGGCGTGTTCGCGAAAGAAGAAGTGCAGCGTATCCGGGAGGCCCTGGAGCAGGCGGATTGGGCGGATGGCAAAATCACGGCGGGCTACCAATCGGCCAAGGCCAAGCATAATTTGCAGCTGCCGGAAGGCCATCCACTGGCCAAGGAAATCGGCGCAGCGATGCTGGAACGGCTGTGGAAAAATCCGCTGTTCATGTCCGCAGCCCTGCCGCACAAGGTCTTCCCGCCGTTGCTGAACTGTTATACGGCGGGCGGCAGTTTCGACTTCCATATCGACAACGCAGTGCGCCAGCCGCAGAACAGTATCGAGCGTGTGCGCACCGACTTGTCGGCCACCCTGTTCTTCAGCGAGCCCGAGGACTATGACGGCGGCGAACTGGAGATCCAGGACACCTTCGGCACCCAGCGGGTGAAATTGCCTGCCGGTGATATGGTCCTGTATCCCGGCACCAGCCTGCACAAGGTCAACGCGGTTACCCGCGGGACACGTTTTGCCTCGTTCTTCTGGACCCAGAGCCTGGTGCGCGAGGACAGCCAGCGCGCGCTGCTGTTCGAGATGGACGGGGCGATCCGTCAGTTGACTCAGGACATGCCCGATCATCCTTCATTGATCCGCCTGACCGGCACCTATCACAACCTGCTGCGCCGCTGGGTCGAGGTATGACTTTTCAATTGCGCCGCGAGGAAGTTCTGGACGGTGAACGGCTCAAGGCCATGCTCGACGAAAGCCCGGCGCGTGCTGCCCAGGCCATCCTGATCGCCGCCCGCGAGAACCTCCTGGATGCCCAGGCATTGCTCGGGCAGATCCTGCTGGACGGGCAAGGTATCGAGCAGGATTTGCCACTGGCCCTGCGCTGGTTCGAGATCGCGGCGAAACGCGGCCACCTGATGGCGCGCAACATGCTGGGTCGCTGCCATGAACACGGGTGGGGGTGCGCTGCGGACGCCGTAGTGGCGGCCGGGCATTATCGGATCGCCGCAGACGCAGGCCTGGATTGGGCGATGTACAACTACGCCAACCTGCTGGCAACCGGGCGTGGGGTGGCGGTAGATCAACGCCAGGCGCTTGATTTGTATCGCCGTGCCGCCGGGCTTGGCCACGCGAAATCGATGAACCTGCTGGGGCGTTATCTCGAAGAAGGCCAGTACTGCCCGGTTGATCCGAAGGCGGCGCGTGACTGGTATCGACGCTCGGCGGTTGGCGGCGATTTTCGCGGGCAGTTCAGTTATGCCGCGGTGCTGGCGAATGAAGGCAATGTCGCCGAAGCGCTGGGCTGGTTGCGCAAGGCGCTGGCGGGTGGCAACCTGAATTTCCTGCGGGTGGCGAGCCAGGCGTTGGCGAGCGCCGCCGATCCGCAAATCCGCGCATTGGCAACCGACTACGCCCAGCGCCAAACCGAATTGGAACGCGGTGCCCTGTAACGGCTGGCAATGACGAAACCGTAGCTGTAATGCAATTCTGCGTAGGAGCTGCCGCAGGCTGCGATCTTTTGATCTGGCCTTTGAAAAACAAGATCAAAAGATCGCAGCCTGCGGCAGCTCCTACAGGGAATGCGTTTCAACACAAAAAAGCCCATGACGTGTCATGGGCTTTTTGTCTTGCGCGGCTACCGCTTACACGTAATACGATTTCAGCGGCGGGAAGCCATTGAACTCTACGGCGCTGTAGCTGGTGGTGTAGGCACCGGTCGACAGCCAGTACATACGGTCACCGATTGCCAGGTTCAGTGGCAGGCCGTATTTGTAGTTTTCGTACATGATGTCGGCGCTGTCGCAGGTGGGGCCGGCGATGACTACTTCTTCCATCTCGCCTTTCTTCTCGGTCCAGATCGGGAACTTGATGGCTTCGTCCATGGTTTCGATCAGGCCGGAGAACTTGCCCACATCCGTGTATACCCAACGCTCGACGGCGGTGCGGGATTTGCGCGCAACCAGCACCACTTCGCTGACCAGGATGCCAGCGTTGGCGATCAGCGAACGGCCCGGCTCCAGGATGATTTCCGGCAGGTCGTCACCGAAGTCTTCCTTGAGGAAGCGGATGATTTCCTCGGCGTAGGTTTCCAGGCTGTTGGTGCGGGTGATGTAGTTGGCCGGGAAGCCACCGCCCATGTTGATCAGCTTGAGAACAATGCCGTCTTCTTCTTTCAGGCGCTCGAAGATCACTTTGACCTTGGCGATCGCCGCGTCCCATACGCTGATGTCGCGCTGTTGCGACCCGACGTGGAAGGAGATGCCGTAAGGCACCAGGCCGAGGTCGCGGGCCAGGATCAGCAGGTCCATGGCCATGTCGGTCTGGCAGCCGAATTTGCGCGACAAAGGCCAGTCAGCCGTCGTCGAGCCTTCGGTGAGAATACGCACGTAGACTTTCGAGCCCGGTGCAGCCTTGGCAATGTTGCGCAAGTCGGCTTCGGAGTCGGTGGAGAACAGGCGCACGCCCTTGTCGTAGAAATAACGGATGTCTTTGGATTTCTTGATGGTGTTGCCGTAGCTGATACGGTCGGCGCTGACGCCGCGGTCCATGACCTTGTCCAGCTCGTAGATCGATGCGATGTCGAAGCTCGACCCCTTGTCTTTCAACAGGTCGATGATCTCGACCGCCGGGTTGGCTTTTACCGCGTAATAGACTTTGGCGAACTCGAAACCGGCGCGCAGGTCATCGTAGGCCTGGCTGATCATCGCGGTGTCGATCACCACGAACGGGGTTTCTTGCTTGTCGGCGAACGCCTTCATTTTGTCAAAGGTGGCGCGCTCGAAATAATCTTCGACGTTGATCGACATGCTGGAGACTCCTAAGGGCAAACTGATTTGGTCAATGGGTGTAAATGAACGTCCTCCGTATCCCCACTTTGGTTCGCCTACTTCCCAAGGCATGTCGCCGAAAGCAAAAAAGGCCACGGGAGGCGGTGCTTCCCTTGGCCTTGCTGTCTCGTCGTCAGTACTTGAGCCGGATGGATCGTTTCCAGCATGGACGTTCGGCGCGAACTTTAGGGCGTGAGGGGCTCGAGATCAACAAAAAATGTCGCGTTTTTGCACGCTTCCGTCGTGCGGTCCTGGACAGTTACTGATGTAACCGACCTGCATGACAGTGTGATGTTCCCCAAGAAGGGAGATTTGAATACGTGTAGGAGCGAGCTTGCTCGCGATGGACCTCAACGATAGCGCAGGGAACCTGATACCCCGCGGCGCCATTGAGTGCATCGCGAGCAAGCTCGCTCCTACAGTTATTTTTTGTCAGGCGACCGCAGTCTCGGCTGGCGAAACAATGCTGGTCTTGCCGCCACGGGACTTGCCGGAGCTCAGGTACTCGGCAATCGACTCCTGGGTCACTTCACCCAGGAACACCCGATCGGCGTCCATCACCGGCAACCACGAGCGGTTGAACTCGTACATGCGCGACAACAGGATGCGCAAATGCTCGTCGTAGGCCGCCGTGGCGTTGAACTCGCGCAGGTATTGCGCGCACGTGCCGGCCTGGCGATGCAGGTCACGACGTCGGACATAGCCCAGCGCCTTGTTCTCACCATCCGTCACCACCACATAACGGCGGTCATGCTCGTCCATCAGCTCCAGGGCGTCGGCCACCGGGGTTTCCGGGCTGACCGATGGCGCGTTGTCCGCCGCGTCTTCAGCCTTCACCAGCAACAGGCGCTTGAGGGTGCTGTCCTGGCCGACGAAGTTGCTGACAAAGTCATCCGCAGGGTGCGCCAGCAAGGTGTCCGGATGATCGATCTGCAACAATTTGCCTGCGCGGAAGATCGCAATCTTGTCGCCCAGCTTGATCGCTTCGTCGATGTCGTGGCTGACCATGATCACGGTCTTGTTCAGCGCGCGTTGCATCTCGAAGAATTCGTTCTGGATCATCTCGCGGTTGATCGGGTCGACCGCGCCGAACGGTTCGTCCATCAACAGCAACGGCGCATCTGCCGCCAGCGCACGGATCACACCGATCCGCTGCTGCTGGCCGCCCGACAGTTCACGCGGGTAGCGATTGAGATACTGCTTGGGTTCAAGCTTGATCATGCTCATCAACTCGCGGGCGCGGTCGTGGCATTTCTGTTTGTCCCAGCCCAACAGGCGCGGGACGATGGTGATGTTTTCCTCGATGGTCATGTTCGGGAACAGACCGATCTGCTGGATCACATAGCCGATATTACGGCGCAGGGTCACGGCGTCGAGGTCGGTGGTGTCCTCGCCGTTGATCAGGATCTTGCCCGAGGTGGGCTTGATCAGGCGGTTGATCATTTTCAGCGTGGTGCTTTTGCCGCAGCCCGATGGCCCGAGGAACACACAGATTTCGCCTTCATTGACGGTCAGGCTGACGGAGTCCACGGCTTTCACATCTTTGCCGTTGCTTTGGAAGGTCTTGCTGAGGTTTTGAAGTTCGATCATTTGAGCAGTCCTTTTGGAGTCAGCGTGCGTTGCAGCCATTGCAGAAGCAGGTCGGCGAAGATGGCCAGGAGACTGACCAGCACGGCGCCGACGATCAGCATCGACATATCGCTGCGGCTGATTGAAGCGAGAATGAGTACACCCAGGCCACCGGCACCGATGGTGGCGGCGATGGTCATGACACCGATGTTCATGACCACGGCGGTGCGTACACCGGCGAGGATCACCGGCACTGCAATCGGCAGCTCGACCATACGCAGGCGCTGGCCAAAGGTCATGCCGATACCGCGGGCGGCTTCGCGAATGCCAGGTTCCACGCCCGTCAGGGCGAGGTAGGTGTTACGCATGATCGGCAGCAGCGAGTACAGGAAGACGGCGGTGATCGCCGGCATCGGCCCCAGGCCCTGGCCGAATTTCGAGTAGAACGGCAGCAGCAGGCCGAACAGTGCGATCGACGGCACCGTCAGCAGCACCGTGGCGCTGGCCTGCAGCGGCCCGGCCAGTGTCGGGAAACGGGTCATCAGGATGCCCAGCGGCACGCCGGCTACGATCGCCAGGGTCACGGCAATGCCGACCAGGGTGATGTGCTGCCAGGTCAGATGCGCCACCTGGGCCCAGTCGAGATGGGAAAAGGCGTTCAAAAATTCCATGTCTTTTCCTCCTTAGTTGATTGGGTGCTGGCGCAGAAAATCGGCGGCAACGGATGATGGGCTTTCGTGACCGACGTCGACCCGCGCATTCAGAGCACGCATGGTCTCGTCATCGAACAGCTCGGCCAGCGGTTTGATTTCTTCCGCGAGTTTGGGATGAGCGTCGAGGTAAGCCTGGCGTACCACCGGCGCTGCGGTGTAGTCCGGGAAGTAGTGCTTGTCGTCTTCCAGCAACTTGAGTTTGAAGGCGTTCAAGCGACCGTCGGTGGTGTAGACCAGGCCGGCGAACACCTGGCCATTACGCAGGGCGGTATAGACCAGCCCGGCATCCATCTGGCGCGTGTTTTTCCGGGTCAGGTTCATGCCATAGAGCTCGACCATGCCGGCCATGCCGTCGGAACGGTTGGCAAACTCGGTGTCCAGGGCGACGAGGTGGTTAGTCTTCGCCTCAGCCTGCATCACCGTGTTCAGCTCGCTGATGGTGTTGATCTGCGGATAAGCCTTGGCGGTGGTTTCCGGCAGTGCCAGGGCGTAGGTGTTGCTGAACTTCGACGGGGTGAGCCAGACCAGGCCTTTTTTTGCGTCGAGTTCTTTCACCCGGGCGTAGGACTGGGCGCTGTCGAGCTTTTCAGTGATGTGGTTGTAAGCCACCAGCGACACGCCGGTGTATTCCCAAATCAGGTCCAGTTGACCGCTTTCCTGAGCGCTGCGAGCGAGGTTGCTGCCCAGACCGCCCGTCACCTGGGTGTCGTAACCCTTGGTGCGCAGGTACTGGGAAGTGATTTCCGCGAGCAGGGTCTGTTCGGTGAACACCCGGGCGCCGATGCGAATCACCGGTTTTTCAGCGGCTTGAGCCAATCCTGCGAACAGCAGGACACAGCCCATTATCAAGGTCATGCCTTTCAGGTGGAGAGCTTTCATAAATATTCCTTTGCCGAGGCTTAAGACGGGCGCAAGCCGCGTTCGAGCCAGAGGCGGCTGGCCAGTGTCACCAGACCATCGAGCAGCAAGGCCAGCAAGGCGGTACACGCCGCGCCGAGCAGCAGTTGCGGCTGATTGTTCAGGGCGATGCCAGGGAAAATCAGGCTGCCCAGGCTGTTGGCGCCGATCAGGAAGGCCAGCGGTGCCGTACCGACGTTGATCGCCAGGGCCACACGCACACCACCGATGATGATCGGTACGGCGTTTGGCAGTTCGACCCGCCACAGCACTTGAGTCGGCGTCATGCCGATGCCGACGGCTGCTTCCTTGAGCGAACCCTGGACGTTTTTCAGGCCTTCATAGGTGTTGCGCACGATCGGCAACAGCGAGGCAAGGAACAGGGCGAAGATCGCGGGACCACTGCCGATGCCAAGGATGCCCAGGGCGATGGCCAGTACGGCCAGGGGCGGCACGGTGTTGCCGATGTTGAAGATTTGCATGAAGCGTTCAGCACGGCCAACCATGGTTGGGCGACTGAGGAAGATACCGGCGGGTATGCCCACAACAAGGGCGGCCAGCATGGAAGCGAGGACGAGCATCAAATGGGCTTGCAGGTAAAACAACAAATCGTCGCGGTAATGTTCGATCGTATTGATGCCGATCCAGTGGACCAGCAGGGCCAGGAGTGCGACGACAACCGCACCTCCTATCAGCCCTTTGCCATAGCGAATAGCCACAGGCGGACTCCTTTTTTTCTTTGTCGGCGAACGCAGTCCCGAGTGGCAGTGCCATTCCTGGCTGCCGGGCAATGCAACGTTCGCGAGAAGCAGCTCATGCCGCACGCCTTCCTGTAGTAGCGAGCTCGCTCGCGAAAAATGTCCCGACACCGCGGTTAACCAAATAGCCCGCGTTATCGTTGACGTCCATCGCGAGCAAGCTCGCTCCTACAGGGGAAATGCGTGCGGCTTATCGAGCCATAAGCGCAGCCTCGTCAGGCCAACTTGCTGATTTATCAGCCCCTGACACGAGTGCTGTAACAGGGGAGTGGACGTCTGCACCTTTTAAAAGGTTCCATAAATAACAGCAAATAGCCACCGTCGGAGCTGCCGAAGGTGTTTGGGGGAGGGTACGAGCGGTGGTCCGTGGGGCGCGTTTTAAGCTATACTCGCCGCCCTTTTTTGAATCACCTGCCAGGCGATTTCCCATGACCAAACAGGCCGCCGAAGTCGCGAAACGCCGCACTTTCGCCATTATTTCCCACCCCGATGCCGGTAAGACCACCATCACCGAGAAGCTCCTGCTGATGGGCAAGGCGATCGCGGTTGCCGGCACGGTGAAGTCTCGCAAGTCCGACCGCCATGCCACCTCCGACTGGATGGAAATGGAAAAACAACGGGGTATTTCCATTACCACGTCGGTCATGCAGTTCCCGTATCGCGACCACATGGTCAACCTGCTCGACACCCCGGGCCACGAAGACTTCTCCGAAGATACCTACCGTACCCTGACGGCGGTCGACTCGGCATTGATGGTCCTCGACGGCGGTAAGGGTGTGGAGCCACGGACCATCGCGCTGATGGACGTCTGCCGTCTGCGGGACACGCCGATTGTCAGCTTCATCAACAAACTCGACCGCGACATCCGTGACCCGATCGAACTGCTCGACGAAATCGAAGCGGTCCTGAAGATCAAGGCTGCGCCGATCACCTGGCCGATCGGTTGCTACCGCGACTTCAAGGGTGTGTATCACCTGGCCGACGACTACATCATCGTCTACACCGCCGGTCACGGCCACGAACGTACCGATGTGAAGATCATCGAGAAGCTCGACTCGGACGAAGCCCGCGCGCATCTGGGCGACGAGTACGACCGCTTCGTCGACCAGCTGGAGCTGGTGCAGGGCGCCTGCCACGAATTCAACCAACAGGAATTCCTCGACGGCCAGCTGACTCCGGTGTTCTTCGGTACTGCCCTGGGCAATTTCGGTGTCGATCATGTGCTCGACGCCGTGATCAATTGGGCGCCGAAACCCCTGGCGCGGGTCGCCAACGAGCGTACCGTGGAACCGATCGAAGAGAAATTCACCGGCTTCGTGTTCAAGATCCAGGCGAACATGGACCCCAAACACCGCGACCGTATCGCCTTCATGCGTATCTGCTCCGGCAAATACGAAAAGGGCATGAAGATGCGCCACGTGCGCACCGGCAAGGATGTACGGATCGGCGACGCGCTGACGTTCTTCTCCTCCGAGCGTGAGCAACTGGAAGAAGCCTTCGCCGGCGACATCATCGGCCTGCACAACCACGGCACCATCCAGATCGGCGACACCTTCACCGAAGGCGAAGTCCTGGGCTTCACCGGTATCCCGCACTTCGCCCCGGAGCTGTTCCGTCGTGTGCGTCTGCGCGATCCGCTGAAATCCAAACAGCTGCGCCAAGGCTTGCAGCAACTGGCCGAAGAGGGCGCGACCCAGGTGTTCTTCCCCGAGCGCAGCAACGACATCATCCTCGGCGCCGTGGGTGTGCTGCAGTTCGACGTGGTCGCCAGCCGCTTGAAAGAGGAATACAAGGTCGAGTGCTCCTACGAGCCGATCACCGTGTACTCGGCGCGCTGGATCGATTGCGACGATAAGAAGAAGATGGAGGAATTCCGCGTCAAGGCTGTGGAAAACCTCGCGGTCGACGGCGGCGGTCACCTGACCTACCTCGCCCCGACCCGGGTCAACCTGGCGCTGATGGAAGAGCGCTGGCCGGACGTGAAATTCCGTGCGACGCGTGAGCATCACTAAGCGTTGAGCTGTCACACAAAAGCCCCGTTGCGAAAGCCTCGGGGTTTTTGGTTTCTGGCGAAGATCAAAAGATCGCAGCCTTCGGCGTATACCTGTAGGAGCTGCCGAAGGCTGCGATCTTTTGATCTTGGCGCGCTAGAGCACAAACGTCCCTTGATGAAAAACCATCTGCCATCGCCCTGCTCTCTGACGCCAGATTGAGCTGCGCAAGGTGGTGTTGTCATCGGTTAGGCAGCGGTAGGTCACCAGGGCGGTATCAGCCGAGATTGGTTTAACGGCGAACTCGGTGATGGTGCGTTGGACGAAGACCTGATCAGGCAAACTCTCGACCACGTCGGCTTTGCACCACACGGCCCCACTGGCGCCAAACTCCGTGAAGTCGTCGTCGATCAACTGTGAAATCGCTTCGGCATCAATCCGCGTGGCCTGCGCCAGCAGGCGTTGTTCCAGTTCTAGCAGTGTCTGCAATAGCGACATTGCCGCCTCCATCGTCCGTAAAACCGGGCTCATATCGATTCGCCATAATCATTATGCAAAACCAGTCTGCTTGTGAGCGGCATTCTGCTGTTTCATTAACGTCCTATCTGGAGAACCGACTCAATCGGAACTAAATTCCACGGACTGCCCCTCAGGCATCCCATGCTTAACCAAAAGGATGAATTCGGCTATGAGCATTTTTCAACGCATTTTGCTGTTGCTAAAGGTTTTGGTGATTATGTCCGTTGGCATGTCCGCAGCGCGGGCCGAATGCCCCGATCACGGTGAACAGGCATCGAGCGGGCAGGTAGGGCACTCAGGCCTGATGATCGCCAAGTCCGAATCCGAGCCCGGTGACCAGGGGCAGGGCGGTAGCGCGGACGACGATGATTCCACTACCGAGGAGCCGGATTCCGACGACCCGGATGAAGGCGATAGCCAGACGTAAGAGGTAATTTCGGGCAAAAGAAAACCCCTTCACTCCGACCGTTACGCAGTCGAGGCAGAAGAGGTTTTTGGACAACCAACACCTGACCCTGTGGGAGCGGGCTTGCCCGCGATGGCGATGCCGCAGTGACATTAAAGTCGCCTGGCGGGACGCCATCGCGGGCAAGCCCGCTCCCACAGGTTCTTTAGTCCGCCGTCACGCCACGCCGTCGAGAAACTGCTCGGCGTAGTGGCAAGCCACCTGGCGGTTGTCGAGCAGGCGCAGGGCCGGTTCTTCGGTGCCGTAGCTCTACACCCTCTCAATCTTCGCTTGGATAAGTCACCTCATTTTGGGTGCATTTCCCGCTGCATGGTTACGGCTTCCTGTCGCCCGTATTAACCCCCCCCCCTGGCTGATGGTAGAGATTTTTCGTTATTGCCAAAACCGTTTCCGGTAAATACCACGCAGTTATTTGAAACATATTGAGATGGTTTAGAGCTTGTCGGTGGCGCGGACCTACAGAATGTTCCTACAGCTATTTCTGTAAATTTATATATCGATTTTTTTCTATTGTGCGATTGAGTGTGATGTCTATATTGAAAACTAGATCGACGCTTGAAGAGTGTCAACGTGATCGAAGCATTAGTGGGGGTGGATAAAACCATTGCGTATCAAGAGCTTTATAGGCTGTCGAATGACCTTGCCAGCCTTTTCATTCAACTGGGGCCACCTATGAATCCCGCATCGGGGTATATGCCGAGGCTTCCGTCGATCTGGTTGTCAGTATTATTGCAATAATTAAGGTTGGCGCAGCCTTTATCCCTTTGGAAGTTGCTGATTCGTCTGGTTGGATAAGTCCATAATTTCAACGAGTTGGTGCGGTTGAAATTTATCCCTGAAGAACGAACTTAACGCCAGCCGGTGCTGCTTAAAACGATGAAGGAGTTGACGAGCGCAACCCGAAAACGCTGCTTGAAAACATCTGAAATCAGAAAGCCATTCCTGCATCCAGGTTCAACTCTCACGAAGCTGAACCTTCGCTAATCATTCCTGTTCATTCGATCTGAGGAGGTTGTATGACATCGTCGAATGCCGAGTCGGGCTATGTTGTGGTTGTGAACGAGGAAGAACAGTATTCCCTATGGCCTCAAGGGAAATGTCTTCCTGCCGGGTGGAGGTCTGTATTTGGTCCGTGTCCAAGGGATGAGTGCCTGCATGAAATAGAGCAGCGCTGGGTCGACATGCGGCCGAAAAGTCTGCGAGAAGCTATGTATCGGGCTGGCCATGACAATGGCTAAAGACTTGGGGAAAAACTTTTCACTGCTCTGGGCTGCACAAGCGGTTTCACTGGTCGGTAGCGAAATTTCGGCAGTGGCCATTCCGTTGTTCGCGATTGGCATGTTGGGGTTCGATGCTGTCGAATTGGGTACACTGCTCGCGCTGCAAGGTATTCCGCCAGTGTTATTCGGTGTGTTTGCTGGCGTATGGGTCGACCGGGTTTCGCAGCGACGCCTGCTGCTTGCAAGCGATGTGCTACGAGCTGTTCTAGTTGCTTTCATTCCCCTATTGTATTGGGCTGACAGTCTGAGTACTGCAGCCCTGTTTCTGTGTACTTTCCTCATTGCCAGCGTCACCGTGTTCTCGGATATCGCCTATTGGAGTTTTATTCCCCGGATAGTGCCTGACCAACAGTTGTTGGCCGGTAATTCTCGTTTATCGATGAGCCAGTCCATCGCCACGACCGGGGGGCCGGGGATGGCGGGGGCCATCGCCAGTTTTATCGGGCCAACTATGGCGTTAGTGGTTGATGCCATCTCTTACCTTGTATCGTTTGTATTGACCAAAGGTGTCAGTGTAAAGAAGGCTGATGAGCCTCCCGTTACCCATGAACCAGTGCTTGAGGCTTTGCTATCCGGTCTTCGCTTTGTATTTGGCAACCGTAAGATCCTGTTGTTGGCCAGCGGCGCCGCGATATGGCATCTGGTGTATTTCTCGCTGTTGACGATGCTGTTCATCTATCTGACCAGGGATCTGACTTCACCGGCGTATGTGGTGGGTATCGTACTGAGCTGTGGCGGCCTGGGGTCGTTGGTGGGGGCGATCGTTATCTCGCGGGTGAAGGTGAGCATCGGGAGGTTGTTTATGCTGGCCGCTACCTTAATAGGCGCACAACTTCCGCTGGTGCTCATCCCGGTACCCTATTCAGAAATGTGGATCAGCCAGGTCGCCGTTGCTATCGCGCTACTGCTTTCCGGAGTGTCTGCCGCAGCACATTCGATCTTGCACATCACGTTGCGTCAGGAGGAAACGCCGCGGGACTTGCTGGGTCGCATGACGTCTGTGGTCAGGCTCATCAGTTGGGGGGCGATGCCGCTTGGATCGTTGCTGGGGGGGATGTTGCTCAACTATTACTCGGCTGTGGCGGCCTTCCAATTGAACAGTTTGATTGGTGCCGGGCTGACAGTTATATGGCTGGCATGTCTTATTCCCAGTTTGAAGCGTTGAGAGATGTTCGAAAGGTCTGGAGAGCACAGCGAATGATCGGTAATCAGGATGAGGTGGAGGTGCCGCTTTCATTTGCTCAGGAACGTATGTTCATTTTGAGTAAAGCCGAGGCTGATCCTGCATTATATAACGTTCCCAGAGTTGCATTATCTCGACAGATAAAAGAAAACCCCTTCTATCGAGCTGGGGCGCACTCCAGGAAAAGGGGTTTGGTCAAACAGGTAATGAGCCGGTTCGCAAAAGCGGTGTGTCAGCCACAATAATAGTGACTGACACCCCATCTTTGTGAGCAGGCTCTCGCCTACATTTTTCAGGCCACGCCGTCGAGGAACTGCTCGGCGTAGTGGCAAGCCACCTGGCGGTTGTCGAGCAAACGCAACGCCGGCTCTTCGGTACTGCAGCGCTCGGTCGCATACGGGCAGCGCTTGTGGAAAGCGCAGCCCGGTGGCGGGTTCAGCGGGTTGGGCAGTTCGCCGACGATCTTGATTTTCGGCTTGTTCGGGTCCGGGTGGATGGTCGGGGTGGCCGACAGCAGCGCCTGGGTGTAGGGGTGCAGCGGGCGTTCGTAGATGTCGTTCTTCGGGCCGATCTCCACCGGGCGGCCGAGGTACATCACCATGACGTCATCGGCGACGTGTTGCACCACCGCCAGGTTGTGAGAGATGAACACGTAGGCGGTGTTGAACTCCTGCTGCAGGTCCATGAACAGGTTCAGGACCTGGGCCTGGATCGACACGTCCAGTGCCGAGGTCGGCTCATCCGCCACCAGCACTTTTGGTTGCAACATCATCGCGCGGGCGAGGGCGATCCGTTGGCGCTGGCCGCCGGAGAACATGTGCGGGTAGCGCTGGTAATGCTCAGGGCGCAAGCCGACCTGCTTCATCATCGCCTGGACTTTCTCGCGACGTTCGGCGGCGCTCAGGTTGGTGTTGATCAGCAGCGGTTCGCCCAGCTGGTCGCCGACTTTCTGCCGCGGGTTCAACGACGCATACGGGCTCTGGAACACCATCTGCACGTCTTTACGCAGCTGCTTGCGCTGGGCCTTGTCGGCGCCAGCGACTTCCTGGCCGGCGATTTTCAAAGAGCCGGATGACGGCTCTTCGATCAGGGTCAGGGCGCGGGCCAGGGTGGATTTGCCGCAGCCCGATTCGCCAACAACGGCGAGGGTCTTGCCGGCCTCCAGTTCGAACGACACGCCGTTCAGGGCGCGTACGGTCGCGTGGCCCTTGAACAGGCCACGGGACACTTCGTAGTGACGGGTCAGGTCGCGGGCGGTAAGTACGACGGCCATTACGCCACCTCCTGATTCAGCGGGTAGAAGCAGCGGGCGAGGCTGTTGCTTTTCGGGTCGAGGGCCGGACGCTGGGTGCGGCAATTTTCTTGCACATAGGGGCAGCGCGGCGACAGCAGGCAACCCTGCGGACGGTCGTAACGACCGGGAACGATGCCCGGCAGCGTGGACAGGCGCGAGGCGCCGAGGCTGTGTTCCGGAATGGCCTTGAGCAGCGCTTCGCTGTACGGGTGCGCCGGGATGTCGAACAGTTGCGGCACCTGCCCGACTTCAACCGCCTGGCCAGCGTACATCACGCACACGCGCTGGGCGGTCTCGGCAACGACGGCGAGGTCGTGGGTGATCAGCACCAGGCCCATGTTCTGCTCTTTCTGCAGGGCCAGCAGCAGCTCCATGATCTGCGCCTGAATCGTCACGTCGAGGGCTGTGGTCGGTTCGTCGGCGATCAGCAATTTCGGCTCGCCGGCAATCGCCATGGCGATCGCGACACGCTGGCTCATACCGCCGGACAACTGGTGCGGGTAGGCATCCATACGACTGGCGGCGCCCGGGATTTCAACTTTTTCCAGCAGTTCGATGGCGCGTTTGCGCGCCTGCTTGCCGGACATTTTCAGGTGCAGGCGCAGCACTTCTTCGATCTGGAAACCGACGGTGTAGCTCGGGTTCAGCGCGGTCATCGGGTCCTGGAAGACCATGGACAGGTCTTTGCCGACGATTTGCCGACGCTGACGATTGCTGAGCTTGAGCATGTTCTTGCCGTCGAAATTCAGCGCGTCGGCGGTCACGATACCTGGGTGCTCGATCAGCCCCATCAACGCCATCATGGTCACGGACTTGCCGGAACCCGACTCGCCAACGATGGCCAGGACTTCGCCCTTGTCGACCTTGAGGTCGAGGCCGTCGACCACTGGCACGGCATTCTTGTCGCCAAAGCGAACGTTGAGATTCTTGATTTCTAACAGTGACATTTGAATCTCCTCAGGCGGCGTTCTTGAGTTTCGGGTCCAGCGCATCGCGCAGGCCGTCGCCCATCAAGTTGATTGCCAGCACGCTGAGCAAAATGGTCAGGCCAGGCAGACTTACCACCCACCAGGCGCGTTCGATGTAGTCGCGAGCCGAAGCCAGCATCGTGCCCCACTCAGGGGTTGGCGGTTGGACGCCAAGGCCAAGGAAGCCCAGTGCCGCGGCATCGAGAATCGCCGAGGAGAAGCTCAAGGTCGCCTGAACGATCAGCGGTGCCATGCAGTTGGGCAGCACGGTGATGAACATCAGGCGTGGCAGACCGGCACCCGCCAGGCGCGCTGCGGTCACGTAGTCGCGGTTCAGTTCGCCCATCACCGCAGCGCGGGTCAGACGCACGTAGGATGGCAGGGACACCACAGCGATGGCGATCACGGTGTTGATCAGGCCAGGGCCGAGGATGGCGACAATCGCCACGGCCAGCAGCAGCGACGGCAGTGCCAGCATGATGTCCATCAGACGCATGATGGACGGGCCAAGCAAGCGCGGGAAAAACCCGGCGAACAGCCCCAGGAGAATACCTGGAATCAGCGACATCACTACCGACGACAAGCCGATCAGCAGCGACAGGCGCGAGCCCTGGATCAGCCGTGACAGCAGGTCTCGGCCCAATTCATCGGTGCCGAGCAGGAACTGCATCTGCCCACCTTCCAGCCAGGCTGGCGGGGTCAGCAGGAAGTCGCGGTACTGCTCGCTCGGGTTGTGCGGTGCCACCCATGGGGCGAACAGTGCGCAGAAAATCACCAGCAACATGAACATCAGGCCGGCGACGGCGCCTTTGTTCTTGGAGAAGGCTTGCCAGAATTCTTTGTACGGGGACGGGTACAGCAGGCTTTGATCGACTGCTACCGCTGGAGTTGAAGCTGGAGTGGTCATGGTCATGATCTCAGCGCTGATGACGGATGCGTGGGTTGGCAAAGCCGTAGAGGATATCCACTACGAAGTTGACCACAATCACCAGGCAGGCGATTAACAGGATGCCGTTCTGCACCACGGGATAGTCCCGCGCGCCAATGGCTTCGATCAGCCACTTGCCGATGCCGGGCCAGGAGAAGATGGTTTCGGTCAGTACCGCACCGGCCAGCAAAGTGCCGACTTGCAGGCCGACTACCGTCAATACCGGAATCAGTGCGTTGCGCAGACCGTGCACGAATACCACGCGCGATGGCGACAGGCCTTTGGCGCGGGCGGTGCGGATGTAGTCTTCGCGCAGCACTTCGAGCATCGAGGAACGGGTCATCCGCGCAATGACCGCCAGCGGGATGGTGCCGAGCACGATGGCAGGCAGGATCAGGTGGTGCAGCGCATCGAGGAACGCACCGACGTCATCGGCCAGCAGCGTGTCGATCAGCATGAAGCCGGTACGCGGCTCAATGTCGTAGAGCAGGTCGATCCGTCCGGACACCGGGGTCCAGCCCAGGGACACCGAGAAGAACATGATCAGGATCAGGCCCCACCAGAAGATCGGCATCGAATATCCCGCCAGGGAGATGCCCATCACCCCATGGTCGAACAGGGATCCTCGCTTGAGTGCCGCGATCACCCCGGCCAGCAGGCCCAGGATGCCGGCGAACAGCAGGGCGGCCATGGACAGTTCCAGGGTCGCGGGGAAGAGTGAAGTGAATTCAGTCCAGACGCTTTCCCGGGTGCGCAACGACTCGCCGAGATCGCCTTGAGCCAGTTTGCCAATGTAATCCAGGTATTGGGCATACAGGGGTTTGTTCAGACCTAGGCGTTCCATTGCCTGAGCATGCATTTCCGGGTCGACTCTGCGTTCGCCCATCATGACTTCCACGGGGTCGCCAGGGATCATGCGAATCAACGCGAAAGTCAGCAAGGTGATGCCGAAGAACGTGGGGATCAATAACCCCAATCGGCGGGCAATAAAACTAAACATCTTGTGGTGTACCTCATCAGCCGGTTAGGCGTGCCTGGTGTCCCTGGAGTCAGGGACACCGGGAGTTTTCTTATCTACTTCACCTGGGTAGTGGCGAAGTTATTAGTGGTGAGAGGGCTGATGTGATAGCCCTCTACGTTCTTGCGCATTGCGGTAAACATTCTAGTGTGTGCGATGCTGATCCAAGGTTGATCCTGATTAAAAATGACCTGTGCCTGCTCGTAGAGCGCTGCGCGTTCAACCGGATCGACCTTGGAGCGGGCCTCATCAAGTAGGGTCTGGAATTTTTCATTGCACCAGCGCGCGTAGTTTTCGCCGTTCTTCGCCGCTTCGCAACTGAGCATAGGCGTTAGGAAGTTATCCGGGTCACCGTTATCGCCCGCCCAACCTGCAGACACCATGTCGTGCTCGCCGTTCTTCGCGCGTTTGAGCATTTCGCCCCATTCCATCACCCGTATGTCGATTTTGATGCCGACTTTGGCGAGATCGGCCTGCATCATTTGCGCGCCGAGCATCGGGTTCGGGTTGGTCGCTCCGCCGCCGTTACGGGTGAACAGGGTAAACACGGTGCCTTCCGGTACACCGGCTTCCTTCAACAGGGCGCGGGCCTTGTCGAGATCACGCGGCGGGTTCTTCAGACTGTGGTTGTAGCCCAGCAGGGTGTCCGGGTACGGATTGACCGCGACCGTCGCGTTACCTTTGCCAAACAGGGCATTGACCGCCGCTTCCTTGTCGAAGGCGATGTCGATGGCTTTGCGCACGCGCACATCACTCAAGTATTTGTGCGTGGTGTTGATGGCGATGTAGGCGACGGTCATCGCATTCATTTCATCGACTTTCAGCTTGTCGTCTTTCTTGATGCTTGGGATGTCATCGGGTTTTGGATACAACGCTACCTGGCATTCGTTGGCCTTGAGCTTTTGCAGGCGCACGTTGTTGTCGGTGGCGATTGCCAGGATCAGCGCTTCGGCCGGTGGCTTGCCGCGGAAGTACTCCGGGTTGGCCTTGAAACGGACCTGTGCATCTTTGTTATAGCGCTGGAAAATGAACGGCCCGGTGCCGACCGGTTTGTTGTTCAGGTCACCGGTCTTGCCGGCCTTGAGCAACTGGTCGGCGTATTCAGCGGAGTAGATCGACGAGAACGCCATGGCGATGTCGGCCAGGAACGGCGCTTCGCGGCGGGTCAAGGTGAACTCGACCGTGTTGTCGTCAACTTTCTTGACGCTTTTCAGCAGTTCTTTGAAGCCCATGCTTTCGAAGTACGGGAAGCCCACGCTCGACAGTTTGTGCCACGAGTGATTCGGGTCCAGCTGACGCTGGAAACTCCAGACCACATCGTCGGCGTTCATGTTGCGAGTCGGCTTGAAATAGTCGGTGGTATGAAACTTGACGTCTTGGCGCAGATGGAACGTATACGTCAGACCGTCTTCACTGATGTCCCAGGAATCGGCCAGCGCCGGGGTCACGTCGGTGGTGCCGGGCTTGAAGTCGGCCAGACGGTTAAAGATGGTCTCGGCCACTGCATCGGCTGTGACTGCAGTGGTGTACTGAACCATGTCGAAGCCTTCCGGGCTGGCTTCGGTGCAAACCACCAGCGGTTTGGCCGAAACGCCTACCGCCACACTCAGCAACGCGGCCGCAATGGCCGCACGTAGGGGAAGCATTTTCATCAAGAACCCTCTGCAATCGGTTGAAAGACAAAAGCCCAACGGCCGATTCATCGTTGAATCAGCCGCAGGGCAGGTGCATTACAGAATGTTGAACGGGATGGTGGTCACGAGACGGAACTCGTTGATGCTGCCATCAGCCTGGTTTTCGCTGGCACGGTGCGCGGTGTAGGTCGCGCGAATCGCGGTGGCCTTGAGCGGGCCGCTCTGTACTGCGTAAGCAGCACCGATGCCATATTCGTAATGGTGTTCGCCGTCCATGGACTGCACGCCGTCGTAGC
Organism: Pseudomonas sp. HY13-MNA-CIBAN-0226; assembly: GCF_040310305.1. Lineage (NCBI taxonomy): Bacteria > Pseudomonadati > Pseudomonadota > Gammaproteobacteria > Pseudomonadales > Pseudomonadaceae > Pseudomonas > Pseudomonas sp. HY13-MNA-CIBAN-0226. The sequence goes on along the minus strand of NZ_JBEOPS010000006.1, from coordinate 141,087 downwards.
CGCCACCCTTGTAGTGAGTGCCGTCGATGCCCCAGCCGCGAGCCTGGTAGATGTTGAACTTCAGGCCTGGCACGCCGTATTCGGCCATGTTCAGGCCATAGGCGATCTGGAAGGATTTCTCGTTCGGGCCGTTGAAGTCCGACAGCAGGGAGTTGGCCAGGTAGATGCCGTTGGTTTCGTGCAGGTAATCGAAGTACTCGTTACCGTTCACTTCCTGGTAGGAGAAGGTCAGGCTGTGGGCCTGGTGGGTCAGGCCGAGCGACAGGGAGTAGGTGTCGTTGTCGATTTCGCCCAGCAGTTTTTTACCTTCGTCGACAGTCTTGTAGTAGTTCAGGCCAGTGGTCAGGCTCAGTACCGAGCTGTCGCCCAGCACGTGGCTGGCGCCGAAGTAGTACTGGTTCCACAGGTCTTCGGCCTGGGTGCCCCAGAGGCTGGTGGTCAGGCTGGCGAATGGTGTGTAGGTGATGCCGGCGGTGTTGACGTGATCGGCTTCGGCACTGGAGTCGCCGTATTCGGAGCGGAACTTGCTCAGGCTTTCTTCGGTACGCGGAGAGTTGCGATCGAAGGTGGCCAGGTCGAAGGACAGGTTGTTCAGTTCTTCGCTGTGGATCGCGATCCCTTCGAAGCTCGAAGGCAGGGCACGGTTACCGATGACGTCGACCTGCGGGCTGCTGAAGTTCATGCGGCCGGCGGTCAGGGTGGTGTTGGAAACGCGCGCCTTGACGTTGGCCAGGCCCAGTTTGCTCCATTGGCCTTCAGCGTCGCCGCCTTCGCGGGTCAGGGTGCGGTTGTTGCCCGCGCCTGGACGAGTACCCGGTGCGCCACCGTTGTTGGATGCCAGGTTCTCGCGGTCGCGCTCCAGCGCAATGGCGTTGTAGGCGGCGACTTCGGTGCTGAAGCCGACGGTGCCTTCGGTGAAGCCGGAGTTGTACTTGATGATGGTGCCTTGGACCCAGTTGATACGACGATCAGTCGGGGTCGAAACGCCATTTTTTTTGTAGTTGAACGTGCCGCCACGTTTCAGTTGTTCGTTGGCGTACCAGTTACGTGTAGTGCCACTGATGGATTGGCCTTCGACGAAGCCAGTGGCGTCAGCTTGAGCGCTTTTGGTGTTGACCGTTACCGGAGTGAATTCCTGGCTCTGAGTCTCGGCGTAAGCCGTGGCGGTGATGCTACTGATGGCCAGGGCCAGTAACGCGGTGCTGCTCAGTTTCATGGGTAAAGCTCCTTGGTTTCTCTTTTTTTATACCGGCCTTTTTTTGTGGTCCGGCTATTTGGTTTGGAACTTTTCTCGCTAGGCAAACGTTTACATTACGCCAGATCGACGAATAAAGGCAATACGCTTGCTTGGGGGCGGAATGCGCCCCCAGCGTTTTTCGGCTAATCGATTATTTTTCTATGCTGACACCCGAGAACACGTTGCGACCGAAAGGGCTGACCTTGAACCCTTCGATTTTGGCGCTCAACGGCTGGTTGACCGTCGAGTGGGCGACTGGCGTGATCGGCACTTGCTGCTTGAGCAATTGCTGCGCCTGCTTGTAGAGCACGGTGCGCTGGTCGCGATCGGTGACGATCTTGGCCTGCTTGATCAGCTTGTCGTAAGCCGGATCACACCACATGGAGTAGTTGTTGCCGCCAATGGCATCGCAGCTGTAAAGCGTACCGAGCCAGTTGTCCGGGTCCCCGTTGTCACCGGTCCAGCCGATCAGGCTGATGTCGTGCTCGCCATTCTTGGTGCGCTTGATGTACTCGCCCCATTCGTAGCTGACGATCTTCACCTTGAGGCCGATTTTTGCCCAGTCGGCCTGGAGCATCTCGGCCATCAACTTGGCATTGGGGTTGTAAGGGCGCTGCACGGGCATCGCCCACAGGGTGATTTCGGTGCCTTCCTTGACGCCAGCGGCCTTGAGCAACTCGCGGGCTTTCTCCGGGTTGAAGGCGGCGTCCTTGATAGTCTCGTCGTAGGACCATTGGGTCGGCGGCATGGCGTTGACCGCCAGTTGCCCGGCGCCCTGGTACACGGCGTTGAGAATGCCCTGCTTGTTCACTGCCATGTCCAGCGCCTGGCGCACTTCAAGCTGGTCGAACGGCTTGTGTCGAACGTTGTAGGCGATGTAGCCGAGGTTAAAACCGGGCTTCTCGATGAGCTTGAGTTTCGGGTCGTTTTTCAGCGCGGTGACGTCGGCAGGGCGCGGGTGCAGGGTGATCTGGCATTCGTTGGCCTTGAGCTTCTGGACCCGCACCGAGGCGTCGGTGTTGATGGCGAAAATCAGGTTGTCGAGTTTGACCCGGCTCGGGTCCCAGTACTGCTTGTTGCCGGTGTAGCGAATGTTGGAATCTTTCTGGTAACTCTTGAATACGAACGGGCCGGTACCGATCGGCTTCTGATTGATGTCGCTTGGTTTGCCCGATGCCAGCAGCTGGTCGGCGTATTCGGCGGACAGGATGGCAGCGAAGCTCATGGCGATGTTCTGGATGAACGCGGCGTCGACGCTGTTAAGCGTCATGACCACGGTCAAAGGCCCGGTCTTTTCGACCTTGGCAATGTTCTTGTTCAGGCTCATCCCGTTGAAATACGGGAATTCAGTTGGATAAGCCTGACGGAATGGCTGTTGCGGATCGAGCATGCGGTTGAACGTGAACAGCACGTCATCGGCGTTGAAATCGCGGCTCGGGGTGAAGTACTTGGTGGTATGAAATTTCACGCCTTCGCGCAGGTGGAAGGTGTATTTCAGGCCGTCCTCGGAAATATCCCAGCGGGTGGCCAGGCCCGGCACGACATTGGTCGCGCCTTTTTCGAACTCTGCCAGGCGGTTGTACAGCGGTTCGGCGGCGTCGTTGTCGGTCGCGGTGGTGTACTGCGCGGTATCGAAGCCAGCGGGGCTGCCTTCGGAGCAGAACACCAGGCTGTCACTGGCAGCCTGGCTAATGGACGTAGCGGCCAACAGGCCGGTGCCCAGCAATGCGGATAAAACCAAGGTATGGCGCATGACGCTCCCTCTGTTCTCTGAGTATTTTCGACAAGCCGTCGTTCCGACTGGGGACTTGGGGATCTTGTCGAGCGCAATCCATTTACGTGAAGCAAAACCGAGAGCCCACGCATGAGCTGGTCGACTCCGACGGTATGAGCCATCGGGCCGGCAGTAAATGCGTAGAGTCCTAAACATTCGTAGGAAAAGTAGACGCGTCCTGCGCCGGCGCTGGAGTCGGCGTCGGACCTGGATGTAGGCTCTTTCCTACGCTCTCGGTGGATACAACAACGGCGACGTCATTGACGTCGCCGTTGTTGAACCTTATTTGCTGACGCTGACGCCGTAGAAGGAATTCAAGCCAAATGGGCTGATCTTGAAGTCCTGCACGTTGGCGCGCATGGGTTGATACACCGTCGAGTGAGCGATAGGTGTCATTGGAACAGCGTCCTTGAGGACGTGTTGTGCCTGTTTGTACAGTTCGGTGCGCTTGCCTTGGTCGGTGGTGCGCTTGGCTTCCTTCACGAGGCCGTCGAATTTCTTGTCGCACCATTTCGAGAAGTTGTTGCCACTCAGCGAGTCGCAACCAAACAACACGTTGAGCCAGTTGTCCGGATCACCATTGTCACCGCTCCAGCCAATGATCATTGCCTGGTTCTCGCCACCTTTGGAGCGCTTGATGTACTCGCCCCACTCGTAGCTGGTGATCTTCACGTTCAGACCGATTTTCTTCCAGTCGGACTGGAGCATTTCGGCCATCAGCTTGGCGTTCGGGTTATACGGACGCTGTACCGGCATGGCCCACAAGACGATTTCGGTACCTTCCTTGACGCCGGCTTCCTTGAGCAGCTCCTTGGCTTTCTCAGGGTCGTACTTGGCGTCTTTGATGGTGGTGTCGTAGGACCATTGGGTCGGCGGCATGGCGTTGACGGCCAGTTGGCCCGCACCCTGGTAAACCGAGTCGATGATCTGCGGTTTGTTGACCGCCATGTCCAGCGCCTGGCGCACGCGCAGGTCAGCCAGCGGGTTGGCCTCGTTGCTGCCTTTGACCTTGTCCATCACGTTGTAAGCGATGTAGCCCAGGTTGAAACCAGCCTGGTCAGGCATCTTCAGCGCCTTGTCTTCCTTCAGCGCCTTGAGGTCAGCCGGACGCGGGAACAGAGTGACCTGGCACTCGTTCTTCTTCAGCTTCTGGATACGTACCGACGGGTCTGTGGTGATGGCGAAGATCAGGTTGTCGATCTTGACGTCTTCAGGCTTCCAGTAGTCCTTGTTCCCGGTGTAGCGGATGTTGGAGTCTTTCTGGTAGCTCTTGAACACGAACGGGCCGGTGCCGATCGGTTTCTGGTTGATGTCGGCAGGCTTGCCGTCCTTGAGCAGCTGGGCAGCGTACTCGGCGGATTGCAGCGAGGCGAAGCTCATGGCCATGTTCTGGATGAACGCAGCGTCGACTTCTTTCAAGGTGAATTTGACGGTGTGATCGTCGACTTTATCGATCTTGGTGATGTTGGTATCCATCCCCATGTCGGTGAAGTACGGGAATTCGGTCGGGTACGCTTTGCGGAACGGGTCGTCCTTGTTAATCATGCGATTAAAAGTGAACAGCACGTCGTCGGCGTTGAACTCACGAGTCGGCTTGAAGTACGGGGTGGTGTGGAACTTCACGCCTTCACGCAGGTGAAAGGTGTACGTCAGGCCATCGTCAGCGATGTCCCAGCTGGTCGCCAGACCAGGAATCACGGCGGTGCCGCCGCGCTCGAACTGGGTCAGGCGGTTGAAAATGGTTTCTGCAGAGGCGTCGAAGTCGGTTCCGGTGGTGTACTGACCAGGATCAAAACCGGCCGGGCTCCCTTCGGAGCAAAACACCAGGTTAGTCGCCGCTTGGGCGAAAGGTGCGGCAGCTAACAAGCTGGCGCCGACTAAAAACGGAATGACCGCGTGTTTGAGCATGGTGGCCTCATGATTTGTTGTCATTTTTGGAATTAGAGGACGACCTCGTGAGTCGTGCCTGCGGATACTTATGCAGGGGCCATACCCAATGCAAGATGCAGGGGGGCCACAAGCATTAAACAGTGGCACGAACGTACCTTAATGTCGCATATGTGTAAATTGACGCGCATTTGACCGTTTGCGCAGGTTTTTTTCGGTGCATATCGCGCACCTACATGGGGCGGCCGGGACGTCTGGCGCCCCCGGTTGGCGCGCGGTGTTACTTATTTATACCCTCGCCATCGGCGTATCCGGCATATCCCACTTATGCAGCGTAGTCGGCAGATTCCATGTATGCGGCAGTCATCGGCACATTCCGCGTAGGAGCTGCCGAAGGCTGCGATCTTTTGATCTTTGCGATCTTTTGATCTTGAAGGCAAAGTCAAAAGATCGCAGCCTGCGGCAGCTCCTACAAGGGCAATCAATGCGGTTTAAGGCATCAACACTTCAATCGACCCATCTGCCGTCATGCTGACCTGGCTGGTGCCAGCCTCAACTTCCGGGGTCACCGGAGCGGCGTCCATGCTGGCGGCTTTCATCATCATCGGCCCGCGCATGTACGGTTGTGGATAACCGTTGCTGTTGAGGTTCAGGTTGACGATCTTGTAGCCCTTGCCGCCCAAGGCGTCAGTGGCCAGCTGGGCGCGGGCCTTGAAGGCGCTGACGGCGTCCTTGAGCAGTGCGTCTTCACTGGCTTTGCGCGTTGGCGTGGCGATGGCGAAGTCCATGCCGGCCATTTTCAGGTCGGTCAGCAGTTCGCCGGTCAGCTTCGACAGGGCGGCGAAATCGGAGCTTTCCAGGCGCAACTCGGCACGTTCACGCCAGCCGGTGATTTTCTGGCCCTTGGTGTCGTAGATCGGGTAGCTGTTACGGCTCCCCTGGCGCAGGGTGATGTCCTTGACCTGCTTGGCCTGGGCCAGCGACTTGTTCATGGTGGTGCTGATGTCGGCGGCGAGTTTGGCCGGGTCGGTGTTCTGCTCTTCTGTATAAAGAGTCACGATCATCAGGTCGCGGGCCACTTCCTGGCTGACTTCGGCGCGCAGGGAAATCTGGTTGTAATGCAGCTCGTCGGCGGCCAGGGCCGGCAGGCTGGCGACGGTGCCAACACTAAGGGCAAGAAGGGCGGCGCTACGGCGGAAAGTGTGCATGAAAACTCCTTGGGCGGTGCGCAGGGGTTAAGGTCCGAGCCTGCGTGAAACCATCAGACTCTAGCTTTAATGAGCCGGTTCGCACAGTTACAACTTCTATACAGATCGAAGGTGACCGTTGCGCGCTCAATCGCGAGCAGGCTCGCTGCCACAGGGATTGCATTTCAATGTGCGAGCGAGTCTGCTCGCGATAGCGGTCTCATAGACGCCACCATGGTTTCTGCCATGTGGCCGTTTGCCGCACTTTTGCCTGCCAGCCCCCGCGCTTGGTTATACTCCTGGCGATCCGCCTGGAGCGCTCATCAGGAGAGCTCATGCTCGCCCCCGTTCAAATCACTTCCGCGACTCGCCAGAACCTCTGGCGGCTGACGTTCATTCGTACTTTGGTACTCGCCGCCCAAGCTGGTTCCGTGGGCCTGGCTTACTGGTTCGACCTGCTGCCGCTGCCCTGGTTTCAGCTGGCAGCTACCCTCGGCTGCTCGATGCTGTTGTGCGCGTTCACGGCCATTCGCCTGCGCACCTCCTGGCCCGTCACTGAACTCGAATACGCCGTGCAACTGGCCTGCGACCTGTTTATCCACAGTGCGCTGCTGTATTTCTCCGGCGGTTCGACCAACCCCTTCGTTTCCTATTACCTGGTGCCGCTGACCATCGCCGCCGTGACGTTGCCCTGGCGCTATTCGGTGATCCTGTCCGGCATCGCATTGACCATGTACACCTTGCTGCTGGCGCGGTTCTATCCCCTGCAGACGTTCCCCATCGCCCGGGAAAACCTGCAGGTTTACGGAATGTGGCTGAGCTTTGCCCTGGCCGCGGCGGTGATCACCTTCTTCGCCGCGCGCATGGCCGAGGAGCTGCGTCGCCAGGAAGAGTTGCGCGCCATTCGGCGAGAAGAGGGCCTGCGCGACCAGCAACTGCTGGCCGTTGCGACCCAGGCCGCCGGCGCCGCCCACGAACTGGGCACGCCTTTGGCCACCATGAGCGTGCTGCTAAAAGAGATGCAGCAGGATCATCCCGACCCGATGTTGCAGGATGATCTGAAGGTGCTGCAGGATCAGGTGAAACTCTGCAAGGAAACCTTGCAGCAACTGGTGCGCGCCGCCGAAGCCAATCGTCGCTTGGCCGTGGAGATGCAGGACGTCACCGACTGGCTCGACGAGGCCCTGAATCGCTGGCACCTGATGCGCCCCGAAGCCAGTTATCGCTTCCAGCGGCTCGGCCAGGGCGCCGTGCCCCGCATGGCGCCACCGCCGGACCTGACCCAGGCCTTGCTGAACCTGCTGAACAACGCCGCCGACGCCTGCCCGGAAGGGTTGCAGGTGACGCTGGACTGGAATGCCGAGGACCTGACCATCAGCATCCGCGACCACGGTGCCGGTGTGCCGCTGGCCATCGCCGAGCAGATTGGCAAACCGTTTTTTACCACCAAGGGCAAAGGTTTCGGCCTGGGCCTGTTTTTGAGCAAGGCCAGCGTGACACGCGCCGGCGGCTCAGTGAAACTCTATAGTCATGAGGAAGGCGGCACGCTCACCGAGCTGCGCCTGCCCCGTGTCGCCCGAGGAGACGAACATGAGTGACGATATCCAAGTCGAAGGCGAAGGCGAAGAACTCCCGCATTTGCTGCTGGTAGACGACGACGCAACCTTTACCCGCGTGATGGCCCGCGCCATGGCCCGTCGCGGCTTTCGCGTCAGCACCGCCGGGTCCGCCGAGGAAGGCCTGACCATCGCCCAGGCGGACCTGCCGGATTACGCCGCGCTGGACCTGAAAATGGACGGTGACTCCGGCCTGGTGCTGTTGCCCAAGCTGCTGGAGCTGGACCCGGAAATGCGCGTGGTGATCCTCACCGGTTACTCGAGCATTGCCACCGCCGTCGAGGCGATCAAGCGCGGTGCCTGCAACTACCTGTGCAAACCGGCCGATGCCGATGACGTCCTCGCCGCACTGCTGTCCGAGCACGCCGACCTCGACACCCTGGTACCGGAAAACCCGATGTCGGTGGACCGCTTGCAGTGGGAACACATCCAGCGGGTGCTGACCGAACACGAAGGCAACATCTCCGCCACTGCCCGCGCCCTGGGCATGCACCGGCGTACTCTGCAGCGCAAATTGCAGAAGCGCCCTGTCCGGCGCTGAACCGGTGCTGAACAATTGTTGTCACACCGCGTTGCAACACGAGCCGATCATCTATGATCGGTTCGTGTGATGTTCTTTTTTCCAATGAGCCTTTTCCATGAATCAGAACGCTGAGTACTCCGCGGTCAATGATGCTGTGCGCGGGCAGTTTTTTCGCAAAGTCTGGGCGATGATCACGCCTTACTGGCGCAGTGAAGAGAAGGCCAAGGCCTGGACGCTGCTGATCGCCGTAATCGTTCTATCGCTGGTCAGCGTAGGCATTTCGGTGTGGTTCAACACCTGGTACAAGGATTTTTACAACGCCCTGCAACAGAAGGATGAGGCAGCATTCTGGCGGTTGATCCTGTATTTCTGCGCGATCGCGGCCGTCGCGATTGTGGGCGCGGTTTATCGGCTGTACCTGACGCAGATGCTGACCATCCGCTGGCGGGCCTGGCTGACCGAAAAACACTTCGCCCGCTGGCTGGGCCATAAGAACTACTACCACCTCGAGCAAGGCGGTTACACCGATAACCCCGACCAGCGCATCTCCGAGGACCTCAACAGCTTCACCTCTAACACCCTGGAACTGGGGATCGGCCTGCTGCGCAACATTGTCAGCCTGGTATCGTTCTCGATCATCCTGTGGGGGGTGTCGGGCAGTATCGAGGTCTATGGGTTTACCATTCCCGGCTATATGTTCTGGTGCGTGCTGGTGTATGCCGTGATCGGCAGCTGGCTGACGCATTTGATCGGTCGTCGCCTGATCGGCCTGAACAACAACCAGCAACGCTTCGAAGCCGACCTGCGATTTTCCATGGTGCGCATTCGCGAGAATGCCGAAAGCATTGCGCTGTATGACGGCGAGCCCAATGAAAATCGTCGCTTGAGCAGTCGCTTCGGCCTGGTCTGGCACAATTTCTGGGACATCATGAAGGTGTCCAAGCGCTTGACGTTCTTCACGGCCGGTTATGGCCAGGCAGCCATCATCTTTCCATTCATGGTTGCGGCACCGCGCTACTTCGCGGGCAAGATCGAGCTGGGGGAGCTGATGCAGATCAGCTCGGCATTCGGCAACGTGCAGGAGAGTTTCAGCTGGTTTATCAGTGCGTACCAGAGCCTCGCGGCCTGGCGCGCCACCTGTGATCGTCTGCTCAGTTTCCGTCAGGCCATGACCGAGAATGAGCAAAAGCCGCAGGCCATCGACGTGCAGAATTCGGGCTCGGCGTTAAAAGTACACAACCTGGGGCTGGATCTTGCTGATGGTCGCCACTTGCTGGCCGGCGCCGACATGACGGTGGAGGAGGGGGATCGTGTAATGATCAGCGGCCGCTCCGGCAGCGGCAAATCGACGCTGCTGCGGGCGATGGGGCATTTGTGGCCGCGGGGCCATGGCAGCATTCGCCTGCCGGCCGAGCGGTACCTGTTCCTGCCGCAAAAACCCTACCTGCCAATTGGCACCTTGCGTGAAGCGCTGAGTTATCCACAGGTCGCCGAGACATACCCTCAAGAGCGCTACGCCCACGTGCTGGAAGTGTGCCGCCTGCCGCACCTGCTGGGCCGCCTGGACGAACCCAATCACTGGCAGCGCATGTTGTCCCCGGGTGAACAGCAACGCCTGGCGTTTGCCCGCGCGCTGCTTTATGCGCCTCAGTGGCTCTACATGGACGAGGCAACGTCGGCGATGGATGAAGAGGATGAAGCCTCGCTGTATCAGGCGCTGATCGACGAGATCCCGGGCTTGAGCATTGTCAGCGTCGGCCACCGCAGCAGCCTCAAACGCTTCCATCCGCGGCATGTGCGTATCGACAATGGCCACCTGGTGGAGCAACCAGTCACCGCCTGACGATACGCCCGTAGGAGCTGCCGCAGGCTGCGATCTTTTGATCTTTGGTATCTGCAAGCCAGATCAAAAGATCGCAGCCTTCGGCAGCTCCTACGGGTAGAGGTGATCGTACAACCGCGTTGAGCTATGATGCGGTTTCAACCGAATTTTTCGAGACCGATGTTCACCATGGAAAACCCGATCGCCACACCACGTCTCCCTCGCAAGCGCCGTAGCCTCGCTCAGGAACTGGTGACGGTGCTGTCCGAGCAGATCCGCGACGGTCATCTCAAACGCGGTGACAAGTTGCCGACTGAATCGGCGATCATGGACGCCCATGGCGTCAGTCGCACCGTGGTGCGCGAAGCCATTTCCCGGTTGCAGGCTGCCGGGCAGGTGGAAACCCGCCATGGCATCGGTACTTTTGTGCTCGATACCCCAAGCCCGAGCGGCTTTCGCATCGATCCCGCCACCGTGGTCACCCTGCGTGACGTACTGGCCATCCTGGAATTGCGCATTAGCCTGGAAGTGGAGTCCGCCGGACTTGCCGCGCAACGTCGCAGCGCCGAGCAGTTAGCCTTGATGCGTGCCGCGCTCGATGCCCTGAACGAAAGCGCGGCCCATGCCAGTGACGCCGTAGCCTCGGACTTCCAGTTTCACCTGCAGATTGCCCTGTCGACCGGCAACCGCTACTTCACCGACATCATGACGCACCTGGGCACCAGCATCATCCCGCGCACCCGCCTCAACTCGGCGCGGCTGGCCCACGACGACCAGCAGCACTACATGAGCCGCCTGAGCCGTGAGCACGAAGAAATCTACGACGCCATCGCGCGCCAGGATTCCGATGCCGCACGGGCCGCCATGCGCCTGCACCTGACCAACAGCCGCGAACGGCTGCGCCATGCCCATGAAGAGGCTGAGGCGCAGCGGGGCTAAACCTGTGGGAGCCGGGCTTGCCCGCGATGGCGGGGGCACATCCACTATCGACGCGACAGGAACACTGCGATCGCCAGCAGCCGCATTCCCGCAATAGTCATGAGTGAAATCCGGTTGTGTGGCCCTCGACGCTCCCTGTGGGAGCCGGGCTTGCCCGCGATGAAGCCAGCGATCATCCCGCGTCGGCTCTGAGGGTTCACATCCTCGGACAACCTACCTCTCAGCCGTAGCTATCCGGCACCCATCCAGCTTTAGGTCTTTTCACTTATTCCCATCCTGACGATGAAATGCAGTTGACGATTAAATTTTAAGTTGTACGATGACCTACAACTCGGCGAAAGCTGAACGGTATTCCAACAACATACGTCGCTACCCAGGGTGTTCGAATAATGAATCCACAAGAACTGAAGTCCATCCTCTCTTCCGGCCTGCTGTCTTTTCCGGTAACCGATTTTAATGCCCAGGGCGATTTCAATCGCGCTGGCTATATCAAGCGCCTTGAATGGCTGGCCCCTTATGGCGCCTCGGCCTTGTTCGCCGCAGGCGGCACCGGTGAGTTCTTCTCCCTGGCGGCCAGCGAATACTCGGAAATCATCAAGACTGCCGTCGACACCTGCGAAACCAGCGTGCCGATTCTGGCGGGTGTCGGCGGTTCGACCCGTCAGGCCATCGAATACGCTCAAGAAGCCGAGCGCCTGGGCGCCAAAGGCTTGTTGCTGCTGCCGCACTACCTGACCGAAGCCAGCCAGGACGGCGTTGCCGCCCATGTTGAAGCCGTGTGCAAATCGGTGAACATCGGCGTGGTGGTTTACAACCGTAACGTCTGCCGCCTGACCGCTCCGCTGCTGGAACGCCTGGCCGAGCGCTGCCCGAACCTGATTGGCTACAAGGATGGCCTGGGCGACATCGAGTTGATGGTGTCGATCCGTCGCCGCCTCGGCGATCGCTTCAGCTACCTGGGTGGTTTGCCGACCGCCGAAGTGTACGCCGCTGCCTATAAGGCACTGGGCGTGCCGGTCTACTCCTCGGCGGTGTTCAACTTCATCCCGAAAACCGCGATGGATTTCTACCACGCCATTGCCCGCGAAGATCACGCCACCGTTGGCAAGATCATCGACGACTTCTTCCTGCCGTACCTGGACCTTCGTAATCGCAAAGCCGGTTACGCAGTGAGCATCGTCAAGGCCGGGGCAAAAATTGCCGGCTACGACGCAGGTCCTGTACGTGCGCCGCTGACCGACCTGCTGCCAGAAGAGTACGAAGCTCTGGCTGCGCTGATCGACAAGCAAGGCGCGCAATAACAATTGATTGAGCAAGGCCGCTGAGCAATCAGCGGCCTTTTGCGTGAGGAGATAGATCCGTGGCAGATACAAAGCGTTTCGACAATTACATCAACGGCGAATGGGTTGCCGGCAGTGATTACTGCGCCAACATCAACCCTTCCGAGCTGACCGATACCATCGGCGAGTACGCCAAGGCGGACCTGGCCCAGGTCCACGCCGCCATCGACGCCGCTCGGGCTGCATTTGCGGCCTGGTCCACTTCGGGCATTCAGGCCCGTCACGATTCGCTGGACAAAGTGGGCACTGAAATCCTCGCCCGTCGCGAAGAACTGGGCACCCTGCTGGCTCGGGAGGAGGGCAAGACCCTGCCTGAAGCCATTGGCGAAGTGACCCGCGCCGGCAACATCTTCAAGTTTTTCGCCGGTGAAACCCTGCGTCTGTCCGGCGATTACCTGCCGTCGGTGCGTCCGGGTGTCCACGTCGAAGTGACCCGCGAAGCCCTGGGCGTGGTCGGCTTGATCACCCCGTGGAACTTCCCGATCGCGATCCCCGCCTGGAAAATCGCCCCGGCCCTGGCCTATGGCAACTGCGTGGTGCTCAAGCCCGCTGACCTGGTACCGGGTTGCGCCTGGGCCCTGGCCGAAATCATCTCCCGCGCGGGCTTCCCGGCCGGCGTGTTCAACCTGGTGATGGGCAGCGGTCGGGTGGTTGGCGATGCGCTGGTGCAAAGCCCGAAAGTCGATGGCATCAGCTTCACCGGTTCGGTGGGGGTGGGGCGGCAGATCGCAGTCAGCTGCGTGTCGCGCCAGGCCAAAGTGCAGCTGGAAATGGGCGGCAAGAACCCGCAGATCATTCTTGACGACGCCGACCTCAAGCAAGCGGTCGAGCTGTCGGTGCAGAGCGCGTTCTACTCCACCGGCCAACGTTGCACCGCTTCGAGCCGCTTCATCGTCACCGCCGGAATTCATGACAAATTCGTTGAGGCCATGGCCGAGCGCATGAAGTCGATCAAGGTTGGACATGCGCTGAAAACCGGCACCGATATTGGTCCGGTGGTCTCCCAGGCGCAGCTTGAACAGGACATGAAGTACATCGACATCGGCCAGTCCGAAGGTGCGCGCCTGGTCAGCGGCGGCGGCCTGGTGACCTGTGATACCGAAGGCTACTACCTCGCGCCAACCCTGTTTGCCGACAGCGAAGCCGCGATGCGCATCAGCCGCGAAGAGATTTTTGGCCCGGTGGCCAACATTGTTCGAGTGGCCGATTACGACGCCGCGCTGGCCATGGCCAACGATACCGAGTTCGGTCTGTCAGCGGGCATCGCCACCACTTCGCTGAAGTACGCCAACCACTTCAAGCGCCACTCCCAGGCCGGGATGGTGATGGTCAACCTGCCGACGGCTGGCGTGGATTACCACGTTCCATTCGGCGGGCGTAAAGGTTCATCCTATGGGTCCCGCGAGCAAGGTCGCTACGCGCAAGAGTTCTACACGGTCGTGAAAACCAGCTACATCGGCTCCTGACGCATGCAATGCCCGGTGTTATTGCGATAACACCAACACCCCTGTAGGAGCTGCCGAAGGCTGCGATCCTTTGATCTTGATCTTATAAAAATCAAAAGATCGCAGCCTCGTTTCACTCGACAGCTCCTACGGGGATTCGCCGAACACGCGATGTAAGCGGAACAGGCGAACACCAAAGATTCACCCGCGCATAAAAATAATCAGTGGGAGTACATCTACATGCAAGCGACCAAGCCGACCCACGTCCGCTATTTGATATTGCTCATGCTTTTCCTGGTGACCACCATCAACTACGCCGACCGGGCAACCATTGCCATCGCGGGCTCCAGCCTGCAAAAAGACCTCGGCATTGATGCGGTCACCCTCGGTTACATCTTCTCTGCATTCGGTTGGGCCTACGTGGCCGGGCAAATTCCCGGTGGCTGGCTGCTGGACCGTTTCGGCTCGAAAAAAATCTATGCACTGAGCATTTTCACCTGGTCGCTGTTTACCGTGTTGCAGGGTTATGTCGGTGAGTTCGGCATGTCCACGGCGGTTGTGGCGCTGTTCATGCTGCGCTTCCTCGTGGGCCTGGCTGAAGCACCTTCTTTCCCCGGCAACGCGCGCATCGTCGCGGCCTGGTTCCCGACGGCGGAACGCGGCACCGCTTCGGCGATCTTCAACTCGGCGCAATACTTTGCCACCGTGCTGTTCGCGCCGCTGATGGGCTGGATCGTCTACAGCTTCGGCTGGCAGCACGTCTTTATCGTGATGGGCGTAATCGGCATCATCTTCTCGGGCATCTGGCTGAAAGTGATCTACAGCCCGCGTCAACACCCGATGATCAACGAAGCCGAATTCAAGCACATCGCCGACAACGGCGGCATGGTCGACATGGACCAGGACAAAGGCAAAGGCGCCAAGGCTGACGGACCGAAGTGGGACTACATCCGCCAATTGCTGACCAACCGCATGATGCTCGGTGTCTACCTGGGCCAGTACTGCATCAACGGCATCACCTACTTCTTCCTCACCTGGTTTCCGGTATACCTGGTGCAGGAACGCGGCATGACCATCCTCAAGGCAGGTTTCATTGCCTCGTTGCCGGCCATCTGTGGCTTTATCGGTGGTGTACTCGGCGGGGTGATTTCCGATTACCTGTTGCGCAAGGGGCACTCCCTGACCTTCGCTCGCAAGGCGCCGATCATTGCCGGCCTGCTGGTCTCCAGCAGCATTGTGGCGTGCAACTATGTCGATGTTGAATGGATGGTCGTCGGCTTCATGGCCCTGGCTTTCTTCGGCAAAGGCGTGGGTGCGCTGGGTTGGGCAGTGGTGTCCGACACGTCGCCCAAGCAGATTGCCGGTCTGAGTGGTGGCCTGTTCAACACGTTCGGTAACATCGCCTCGATCACCACGCCGATCGTGATCGGCTACATCATCAGCTCCACCGGCTCGTTCAAATGGGCACTGGTGTTCGTCGGTTGCAACGCACTGGTTGCGGTGTTCAGCTACCTGGTGATCGTCGGTCCGATCAAGCGCGTGGTGCTCAAGGAACCGCCGGTGAGCGGTACTGAAACTCATAATAAATTGTCTCAAGCGCATTCCTGAGGAGCGGCGTCATGCAGTTGATTGAACATTCCGACTCGCCGCGCTACATCCGCCTCAACGAGCGGGACAACGTGGTCGTGGTGGTTAACGATCAGGGCGTGCCGGCGGGCACAGCGTTTGCGGACGGTCTGGTAACCCTGGACTTTGTGCCGCAGAGCCATAAGGTCACCCTGGAAGACATTCCCCTGGGTGGCCAGGTGATTCGCTACGGCCAGACCATTGGCTACGCGTTGCAGCCGATTCCCCGCGGCAGTTGGGTCAATGAGGATCAACTGCGCATGCCGACCGCGCCACCCCTGGACAGCCTGCCGCTGTCCACCGAAGTACCGGCGGCGCAGGCTCCTCTGGAAGGCTTTACCTTCGAGGGTTATCGCAACGCCGATGGCACCGTGGGCACGCGCAACATCCTCGGCATTACCACCACGGTGCAGTGCGTCACCGGCGTGCTCGATCATGCGGTCAAGCGCATCAAGGACGAGTTGCTGCCCAGGTATCCGCATGTCGACGACGTGGTGGCGCTGACCCATAGCTATGGCTGTGGCGTGGCGATTACCGCAACAGACGCGTACATCCCCATCCGCACCGTGCGCAACCTGGCGCGCAACCCGAACCTGGGTGGCGAGGCGCTGGTGATCAGCCTGGGCTGCGAGAAGTTGCAGGCCGGGCAGGTGATGCACGAAGGGGACAGTTCGGTAGACCTGAGCGACCCGTGGTTGTACCGACTGCAGGATTCCAGTCACGGGTTCACCGAGATGATCGAACAGATCATGGCGCTGGCCGAGACTCGCTTGAAAAAGCTCGACCAGCGTCGTCGCGAAACCGTGCCGGCGTCCGAGCTGATTCTGGGCATGCAGTGCGGCGGCAGCGATGCGTTTTCCGGGATCACCGCCAATCCGGCCCTGGGCTACGCCTCGGACTTGTTGCTGCGGGCCGGTGCCACCGTGATGTTCTCCGAAGTCACCGAGGTGCGCGACGCGATCTACCTGCTGACCTCCCGCGCTGAAACCGAGGAAGTGGCGCGGGAACTGGTGCGGGAAATGGACTGGTACGACCGATACCTGGCCAAGGGCGAAGCGGATCGCAGTGCCAACACCACGCCGGGTAACAAGAAAGGCGGGTTGTCGAACATTGTCGAGAAGTCGCTGGGCTCGATCGTCAAGTCCGGCAGCAGCGCGATCAATGGCGTGCTGGGCCCTGGCGAACGCTTCAAGCGCAAAGGCCTGATTTTCTGCGCGACCCCGGCCAGTGATTTTGTCTGCGGGACCTTGCAGCTGGCGGCCGGGATGAACCTGCACGTATTCACCACCGGGCGCGGTACCCCGTATGGTCTGGCGATGGCGCCGGTAGTGAAGGTCTCGACCCGCACCGAGCTGGCGCAACGCTGGCCTGACCTGATCGATATCGACGCCGGGCGGATTGCGACAGGGCGGGCTTCGATCGAGGACCTGGGGTGGGAGTTGTTCCACTATTACCTGGATGTTGCCAGCGGCAAGAAACAGACATGGGCCGAGCAGCACAAGCTGCATAACGACATCACCTTGTTCAACCCAGCGCCGATTACCTGAGGCCGAGTTGCCTGAAAAAGATCGCAGCCTGCGGCAGCTCCTACATTGGAATACTCTGTAGGAGCTGCCGCAGGCTGCGATCTTTTGATCTTAATGTGCTCGGGGTGGCTTATCATTAGCCACCTAACGACGCTCACCCAAGGTTAATTCCGGCATGCTGGCAATCTTCCTCGAAACCCTGAACATCACCGCCCCGGTGTTTGCCATGCTGTTTCTGGGTGTGCTGCTCAAACGCATCGACTGGATCAACGACAACTTTATCCACACCGCATCGGCCCTGGTGTTCAACGTCACCATGCCGGCGCTGCTGTTCCTGGGCATCCTGCATGCCGACCTGCATGCCGCCCTGCAACCGGAACTGCTGATCTATTTTTCGGTGGCGACACTGGTGTGTTTCGCCATCGCCTGGGGCTGGGCGATCTGGAAGTGTCCGCGGGAAGATCGCGGGATCTACACCCAGGGCGCATTCCGCGGTAACAACGGGGTGATCGGCCTGGCGCTGGCGGCGAGCATGTACGGCGACTACGGGATTTCCCTTGGGGCTATTCTCGCGGCGCTGGTGATCCTGTTCTACAACACCCTCTCGACTATCGTCCTGGCGGTGTACAGCCCGGTGATCAAGTCCGATCCCTGGAGTATCTTCAAGAGCGTGATGATCAACCCGCTGATCATCAGCGTGATTGCAGCGGCACCCTTTGCCTATTTCAAGATCGGCCTGCCGGGCTGGCTGGAAACCTCCGGGCAGTACCTGGCGCAGACCACTTTGCCCCTGGCCCTGATCTGCATTGGCGGCACCCTTTCGCTGGCAGCGATGCGCAAAAGTGGCTCGATGGCGCTCAGTTCCAGCCTGGTCAAGATGATCGGCCTGCCGGTGCTGGCGACGCTGGGCGCGTGGCTGTGGGGGTTTCGCGGGGCGGAACTGGGGATTTTGTTCCTGTACTTCGGCAGCCCGACCGCTGCAGCCAGTTTTGTCATGGCCCGCCAGGCCAATGGCAACCATGAGCTGGCGGCAGCGATCATTGTCATCACCACGTTGATGGCGGCGGTGACCACCAATGTCGGGATCTTTTTGTTGCAGTGGGGCGGGTGGATTTAGCCCAGGGGGTTGCGGCGTTCTCCAGGGCCTCATCGCGAGCAGGCTCGCTCCCACATTTGGAATGCATTCCCCTGTGGGAGCGAGCCTGCTCGCGATGGCGGCAGACCTGTCACCACAACTTTCGAATAATCATTCCGGCTTCTGGTAAGTATCAATCACTTCCTGCGCCGCCCTGAACGCATCGATGGCCGCCGGTACTCCTGCATACACCGCACAATGCAACAGCGCCTCGCGAATCTCTTCCACTGTGCAGCCATTGTTCAGCGCCCCGCGCACGTGCCCCTTCAATTCCTGCGGACACTTGAGTGCGGTCAGCGCGGCAAGGGTGATCAGGCTGCGGGTTTTCAGCGGCAGGCCCTCGCGATTCCATACGCTGCCCCATGCGTGCTCGTTGACGAAGTCCTGTAGCGGCTGGGTAAAATCGGTGGCATTGCCCAGTGCGCGATCGACAAAAGCATCGCCCATCACTTGCCGACGCACTTCAACGCCGGGTTTTTTATTGTCGGTCATGGCACTTCCTTTTTGTGGTGTTGGCGACGCCAGGCGAGCAGTGACGTAAGCAGTACAAACGCCCCCAGGGCCGGCAGGACGAAAAACAGCATCAGGTGTTCAAGCTTGCCGGCCAGCGGCATGCCGGTGGTGAAGGACACCACATGCAGGCCGTAGGCCAGGTACAGCCCCAGGAAAACCAGGCCTTCGGCACGCGTCACCCGGTAACCGGAGTAGAAGATTGGCAGGCACAGCGCGGCGACGCCGAGCATCACCGGCAGGTCGAAATCCAGGGCGTTGGGCGAGACCGACAAGGGCGTCGGAGCAATCAGCGCCGTGACGCCGAGCACGCCCAGCAGGTTGAAAAGGTTGCTGCCAATGACGTTGCCCACGGCAATTTCACGCTGGCCGCGCAAGGCCGCAATCAACGAGGTGGCCAATTCCGGCAGGGAAGTGCTGATGGCCACGATGGTCAGGCCGATGATCCGTTCCGAAAGCCCAAGATCAGTCGCGACCGCGACCGCAGCGCCCAGTAGCAAGTGGCCGGCATACACCAGCATCCCCAGGCCGGCGACGATCATCAGCAGGCTGCTGAACCAGGGCGCCTGGCGAGTTTCATCGTGAGATGGCGGCCGCGTCGAGTGGCGCGACTGGCGCAACAACAGGCCCAGGTACAACACCAGCGCGGCCAGCAGCACCATGCCGTCGAAGCGGGTCAGTTCTTCATTCCAGGCGAGTATGAACACCAGCAGGCTGGCGCCGATCATCAGTGGAATATCCAGGCGCACCACCTGCCGGGACACCCGCAGCGGGATAATCAGCGCCGACAGGCCAAGCGTTACCAGGATGTTGAAAATGCTGCTGCCGATGACGCTGCCCACCGCGATGTCGACGTTCTGTGCCAGGGTCGCCTGCAGGCTGATGGCCATTTGTGGCGCGCTGCTGCCGAGGGCGACGATGGTCAGGCCGATGATCAGCGGCCGCACGTGCAGGCGTGCGGCCAGGCGTACGGCGGCCCGCACCATCAGCTCGGCGCCGGCGATCAGTAGAACCAGGCCGCTGAGCAATTCAATCACGTTGATCAGGGGCAAATCTGCAAGTCCGAAAATGGTCGGCGCTCCAGCTGTCAGTCGTCGAGGGCTTGCACACGCACCCGGGCGGTCCCGCTTCTGAGCATGCCCAGGCGTGCGGCAGCCTCGTGGGAAAGGTCAATCAGTCGCCCACGGGTGTGCGGCCCGCGGTCATTGATGCGGACCACGCAAGACTTGTCGTTGCTCAGGTTGGTGACCTTCACGCGCGTACCGAAGGGTAGTTGGCGATGGGCTGCGGTCAGGGAATTCTTGTTGAAACGCTCGCCACTGGCGGTGCGTTTACCTTGGTGTTTGGCGCCGTAATACGAAGCCGTGCCGGTTTTGTCGTAGCCGTGT
Organism: Pseudomonas sp. HY13-MNA-CIBAN-0226; assembly: GCF_040310305.1. NCBI lineage: Bacteria > Pseudomonadati > Pseudomonadota > Gammaproteobacteria > Pseudomonadales > Pseudomonadaceae > Pseudomonas > Pseudomonas sp. HY13-MNA-CIBAN-0226. Next base: position 121,132 of record NZ_JBEOPS010000006.1, on the reverse strand, counting down.
GGATCGATGATGTCGTTGCTGGCGCAACCGGCCAACAGAGAGAGCAGGGCGCAAAGGCCCAGTAGACGCTTCATTCAAGGTTTCCCGAAAACAAATGTGGGAGCCAGCCTGCTGGCGATTGCGGAGTGTCAGACACGGATAGGGTGAATGTCAGACCGCTATCGCCAGCAGGCTGGCTCCCACAAGGAGTCGAGCCAGATTTGAAGGCTGGCTCCATTCTCATCAGCCTTCGAGCTTGCTTTTCAGCAGTTCGTTGACCTGTTGCGGGTTGGCCTTGCCTTTGGAGGCTTTCATGGCCTGGCCGACGAAGAAGCCGAACATCTTGCCGCGTTTGGCTTCGTCTGCCGCGCGGTATTGTTCGACCTGCTCGGCGTTGGCCGCGAGCATCTCGTCCAGCACCGCCGAGATCGCACCGGTGTCGGTCACTTGCTTGAGGCCGCGCTTGTCGATGATCTCGTCAGCGCTGCCTTCGCCGTTGGCCATGGCTTCAAAGACCACCTTGGCGATCTTGCCGGAGATGGTGTTGTCCTTGATGCGCAGCAGCATCCCGCCCAGTTGCTCGGCCGAGACCGGCGACTGGTCAATGTCCACGCCCTGCTTGTTCAACAGGCTGCCCAGCTCAACCATCACCCAGTTGGCCGCCAGCTTGGCGTCGCCGCTGATGCTCACGACTTTCTCGAAGTAATCGGCTTGTTCGCGACTGGTGGCCAGGACGCTGGCGTCGTAGACCGACAGACCGAACTGCTCCTGGAAACGCTCGCGCTTCTGCGGCGGCAATTCCGGCAGGGTCGTGCGCACGTCGTCGAGGAACGAGTCCTCGATGACCACTGGCAGCAGGTCCGGATCCGGGAAGTAACGGTAGTCGTTGGCTTCCTCCTTGCTGCGCATCGGACGGGTTTCGTCCTTGTTCGGATCGTACAGGCGGGTCTGCTGGATCACTTTGCCGCCGTCTTCGATCAGCTCGATCTGACGCTGCACTTCGGTGTTGATCGCCTTCTCGATGAAACGGAACGAGTTGACGTTCTTGATTTCGCAGCGCGTGCCGAACTCGGCCTGGCCCTTCGGACGGATCGACACGTTGCAGTCGCAACGCAGCGAACCTTCGGCCATGTTGCCATCGCAGATGCCCAGGTAACGCACCAGTGCGTGGACAGCCTTGACGTAAGCCACGGCTTCCTTGGCACTGCGCATGTCCGGCTCGGAAACGATTTCCAGCAGCGGCGTGCCGGCGCGGTTCAGGTCGATGCCGGTGGCGCCATTGAACTCTTCGTGCAGGCTTTTACCGGCGTCTTCTTCCAGGTGCGCCCGGGTGATGCCGACGCGCTTGACCGTGCCGTCTTCCAAGGCGATGTCCAGGTGGCCCTTGCCGACAATCGGCAGTTCCATCTGGCTGATCTGGTAGCCCTTGGGCAGGTCCGGATAGAAGTAGTTTTTACGGGCGAACACGTTGTGCTGGCCGATTTCGGCATCGATGGCCAGGCCAAACATCACCGCCATGCGCACCGCTTCCTGGTTCAGTACCGGCAGGACGCCAGGCATGCCGAGGTCAACCAGGCTGGCCTGGGTGTTCGGCTCGGAACCGAAAGTGGTGGAGCTACCGGAAAAAATTTTCGACCGGGTGGTGAGCTGGGTATGAATCTCCAGCCCGATCACGACTTCCCATTGCATGTGTTTCTCCTCAGAAGCCGGTTGGGGTGCGGGTGTGCCAGTCAGTGTTGAGCTGATACTGGTGCGCAACGTTGAGCAAGCGGCCTTCCTGGAAATACGGGGCAAGCAGTTGCACGCCCACCGGCAGGCCATCGACGAAACCGGCCGGCATGGACAAGCCCGGCAAGCCGGCGAGGTTGGCGGTGATGGTGTAGACGTCTTCCAGGTAGGCAGCGACCGGGTCACTGTTCTTGGCGCCGAGCTTCCAGGCCGGGTTCGGCGTGGTTGGGCCGAGGATGATGTCGACCTCGTTAAAGGCGGCCATGAAGTCGTTTTTCACCAGGCGGCGGATCTTCTGCGCCTTCAGGTAATAGGCGTCGTAGTAGCCGGCCGACAGCGCGTAGGCGCCGACCATGATGCGGCGCTGCACTTCCGGGCCGAAACCTTCACCGCGGGAACGCTTGTACAGGTCGATCAGGTTTTTCGGGTCTTCGCAGCGATAGCCGAAACGCACCCCGTCGAAACGCGACAGGTTGGAGGAGGCTTCTGCCGGGGCGATCACGTAGTACGCAGGAATCGCGTGCTGCATGTTCGGCAGGCTGATTTCCTTGATCACGGCACCGAGCTTCTCCAGCTCCTTGATGCTGTTGTGGATCAGCTCGGCGATCCGCGGGTCCAGACCGGCGCTGAAGTATTCCTTCGGCACGCCGATGCGCAGCCCTTGCAGCGAGCTGTTGAGGCTGGCGCTGTAATCCGGCACGGGCTCGTCGATGCTGGTGGAGTCATTGGCATCGAAACCGGCCATGCCTTGCAGCAGGATCGCGCAGTCTTCGGCGGTGCGCGCCAGCGGACCGCCCTGATCGAGACTGGAGGCGTAAGCGATCATGCCCCAGCGCGAAACACGACCGTACGTCGGTTTAAGGCCCGTGAGGTTGGTAAACGCGGCCGGCTGACGAATGGAGCCGCCGGTGTCGGTCGCGGTGGCGGCCGGCAGCAGGCGTGCGGCAACAGCCGCAGCTGAACCACCGGACGAACCGCCCGGTACGTGTTCCAGGTTCCACGGGTTTTTCACCGCGCCGTAGTAGCTCGACTCGTTGGCCGACCCCATGGCGAATTCGTCCATGTTGGTCTTGCCCAGGGTCACGGCCCCGGCAGCGGCCAGCTTGGCAACCACGGTGGCATCGTACGGCGCCTTGAAGTTGTCGAGCATCTTCGAGCCGCAGCTGGTGCGGATGCCCTGGGTGCAGAACAGGTCCTTGTGGGCGATCGGCGCACCAAGCAGGGCGCCGCTCTCACCATTGGCCCGGCGGGCGTCAGCGGCTTTGGCCTGCTGCAGCGCGAGGTCCTCGGTGAGGCTGATGAAGCTGTTGAGCTGTGGATCGAGCTGGGCGATACGCGCCAGCAGGACCTTGGTCAGCTCTTCGGAAGAAAACTTTTTGTCGGCGAGTCCGCGGGCGATCTCGGCCAGAGTCATTTGATGCATTGCAGGCTCTTTCCCTTTAGTCGATGACTTTCGGAACCAGGTACAGGCCGTTTTCGACCGCTGGTGCGATGGACTGGTAGGCCTCGCGATGATCGGTCTCGGTCACGACGTCCGCGCGCAGGCGCTGGCTGGCTTCCAGTGGGTGGGCGAGCGGCTCGATACCGTCGGTATTGACCGCCTGCATTTCGTCGACCAGCCCGAGAATGCTGTTCAGGGCCGAAGTGATGTGTGGAAGATCGGCATCATTGAGGCCAAGGCAGGCCAGATGAGCGATTTTTTCCACGTCGGAGCGTTCAAGCGCCATGGGAATCTCCAGTGGAAAACAGAACGGACGGCGTCCGTGTGTTAGATTGTCGGAACACTACCGCATTTCTACGGTCATAAGGCCGCGATTGTGGGGGTTGGTGCACAGAAAAGCGGCCAATTTAACATATTGGCGCCTTGCCCAAAATCCCTGTCGTTGTTAGAGTTTGCCGCACTTTTTTACCCACGCGTTGCCTAGGGTCCTTTCCCCATGTTCAAGAAACTGCGTGGCATGTTTTCCAGCGATCTTTCCATTGACCTGGGCACTGCCAACACCCTTATTTACGTGCGCGAGCGCGGAATCGTTCTGAATGAGCCATCGGTTGTGGCCATTCGGACACACGGTAACCAGAAAAGTGTCGTGGCCGTCGGCACCGAGGCCAAGCGTATGCTCGGCCGTACTCCAGGAAATATTGCTGCCATTCGTCCGATGAAAGACGGCGTAATCGCCGACTTCAGCGTCTGCGAAAAGATGCTGCAGTACTTCATCAACAAGGTTCATGAAAACAGCTTTCTGCAGCCTAGCCCGCGAGTGCTGATCTGCGTTCCATGCAAATCCACCCAGGTTGAGCGTCGTGCCATCCGTGAATCGGCCCTGGGTGCCGGTGCCCGTGAAGTGTTCCTGATCGAAGAGCCGATGGCTGCTGCGATCGGCGCCGGCCTGCCGGTAGAGGAAGCTCGCGGTTCGATGGTGGTCGACATCGGTGGCGGTACCACTGAAATCGCGCTGATCTCCCTGAACGGTGTGGTCTATGCCGAATCCGTACGGGTTGGCGGCGACCGCTTCGACGAAGCGATCATCACCTACGTGCGTCGCAACTACGGCAGCCTGATCGGCGAGTCCACCGCCGAGCGCATCAAGCAGGAAATCGGTACGGCCTACCCGGGCGGCGAAGTTCGCGAAGTCGATGTTCGCGGTCGCAACCTGGCTGAAGGCGTGCCACGTGCTTTCACCCTGAATTCCAACGAAGTGCTGGAAGCTCTGCAAGAGTCCCTGGCTACCATCGTTCAGGCAGTGAAAAGCGCACTGGAGCAATCGCCTCCGGAACTGGCTTCCGACATCGCCGAGCGTGGCCTGGTGCTGACCGGTGGTGGCGCCTTGCTGCGTGACCTCGACAAGTTGCTGGCCCAGGAAACCGGCCTGCCGGTGATCGTTGCCGAAGACCCGTTGACCTGCGTTGCTCGCGGCGGTGGCCGTGCATTGGAAATGATGGATAAACACACCATGGACCTGCTCTCCAGCGAATAAGTCGCGGGGTTGCATCTATGCTGTTGAGCGCACAGGCAGCACTTTGCAGTGCTGCCTGTTGGCGTTTATCTTCTGTCAGTCTGCATCCAGGCCGGTCTGCCGTATGAATAAACAAAACATTTGCCTGGGAGGAGCGGCTTATTAAACCGCTTTTCACCAAAGGGCCTTCACTGGGCGTGCGCTTGTTGGTGCTGGTCGTGCTATCGGTCGCGCTGATGGTGGTCGATGCCCGCTTCACACTGCTCAAGCCAGTGCGTAGCCAAATGTCGCTGGTGCTGATGCAGTCCTACTGGATCACCGACCTGCCGCAGCGGTTATGGCAAGGTGTGGCCAGTCAGTTTGGCAGCCGCACCGAACTGGTCGCCGAAAACGAAAAACTCAAGACCGAAAACCTGCTGCTGCAGGGCCGCATGCAAAAGCTTGCCGCCCTGACCGAGCAGAACGTTCGGCTGCGCGAGTTGCTCAACTCCTCGGCCCTGGTCAACGAAAAGGTCGAAGTGGCCGAGTTGATCGGCATGGACCCCAATCCCTTCACCCATCGCATCATCATCAACAAGGGTGAGCGCGATGGCGTGGTCCTCGGCCAGCCGGTACTCGATGCCCGTGGCCTGATGGGGCAGGTCGTCGAGTTGATGCCCTATACCTCCCGCGTGTTGCTGCTGACCGATACCACCCACAGCATTCCGGTGCAGGTCAATCGCAACGGCCTGCGCGCAATCGCCAGCGGCACCGGTAACCCGGAACGCCTGGAACTGCGCCATGTGGCCGATACGGCCGACATCAAGGAAGGCGACCTGCTGGTCAGTTCCGGGTTGGGCCAGCGGTTCCCGGCCGGTTACCCGGTGGCCACGGTCAAGGAAGTGATCCATGACTCCGGCCAGCCATTTGCCATCGTTCGCGCCGTGCCCACCGCCGCATTGAACCGCAGCCGTTACCTGCTGCTGGTGTTCAGCGACGGGCGCACGGCCGAAGAGCGTGCCAATGAAGCGGCCCAGGCCCAGGAAACCCTGGACCAGTACGGTGGCGGCCCGATGATTCCTGCCACGGTGCCCAAACCCGCCCTGGTCCCGGCGGCAGCGACTGCGCCTGCGGCTCCCGCTGTGCCGGCGGTCGTCGCGCCGGTGGCGCCTGCCGCCACGACCCCGGTCAAGCCTGTTGTGACAAAGCCGCCGGTCACCAGGCCGGCTGCCAAACCGCCTGTCTCTGCACCGGCTAACACTGGGGGACGAGAATAATGGTCGGTACTACTGCATCCCGAAACGGCTGGATCGTCTGGCTGACCTTCGCCATCGGCATGCTGCTCAGCGTCTCACCGCTGCCGCAGTTCATGGAAATCCTGCGCCCATTGTGGCTGGCATTGCTGCTGGCCTTCTGGGCACTGGCGATGCCGCAGAAAGTCGGCATGGTCACCGCATGGTGCCTGGGTCTGGCCGAGGACGTGCTCTACGGCACGCTGCTGGGCCAGAACGCCTTGATTCTCACGCTCATCACCTTCCTGGTGCTGTCGCTGCAACAACGCCTGCGGATGTTCCCTATGTGGCAGCAGAGCCTGGTGATCCTGGTGATCTTCGGCCTGGCCCAACTGGTTCAGCTATGGCTCAGCGCCCTCACCGGTAATCGCCAGCCAACACTGGCGCTGGTATTGCCCGCTCTGGTCAGTGCCCTGCTGTGGCCGTGGATCAGCTACGGTTTGCGCGGGCTGCGTCGACGCTACAAGATCAACTAAATCGGTCAGGCATTTGCCCGCACGGGTGTACTGGACAGGGAGATGTCGTGATGAAACAGCTATTTCTCGCCTCAGGCTCGCCACGTCGGCGTGAGTTGCTCACGCAGATTGGCGTGCCGTTTTCCGCCATCAGTGCGGACATCGATGAAACCCCCTTGAATGACGAATCCCCTTCGGCCTACGTCGAGCGCCTGGCGCGAGGCAAGGCCGAGGCCGGGCGTGATGCTGTCGTGTGCGCCGCAGACTATTGCGTGCTGGGTGCCGACACCGCCGTAGTGCTGGACGGGAAAATTCTTGGCAAGCCGGTGGACGAAGCTGACGCATGCGCCATGCTTATGATGTTGTCCGGTCGCGAGCATGAAGTTCTGACAGGTATCGCCGTGCTGGATGGCGCGCGTTGCGAATCCCGGGTGATCCGTAGCCTGGTACGTTTTCGCCGCATTGAAGCGCCAGAAGCGGCGGCCTACTGGGCCAGCGGCGAACCCCGTGACAAGGCCGGCGGTTATGGCATCCAGGGGCTCGGCGCGGTGTTCGTGGCGGGGCTGGATGGCAGCTACTCCGCGGTGGTTGGCTTGCCACTGTGCGAAACCGCAGAACTGCTGGGCCATTTCGGCATACCCTGTTGGCAAACCCTTAACGCGCTCTGAGCGTCGTACTGACAAGATGCGGCCATTATCGTGAAAATGCCTGAACGAGACCCTGCCATGAGTGAAGAGATCCTGATCAACATCACGCCGATGGAATCGCGCGTGGCGGTGGTTGAAAACGGTGTGCTGCAAGAGGTTCACGTCGAGCGCACGCAAAAGCGCGGGATTGTCGGCAACATCTACAAGGGCAAGGTCGTTCGGGTATTGCCGGGGATGCAGGCGGCTTTTGTCGACATCGGCCTTGATCGGGCGGCGTTCATCCATGCCTCGGAGATTTCCCTGCGCGAAGGGCCTGCCGTCGAGAGCATCAGCGCACTGGTTCACGAAGGCCAGAGCCTGGTGGTGCAGGTCACCAAGGACCCGATCGGCTCCAAAGGCGCACGCCTGACCACCCAGCTGTCGATTCCGTCGCGATACCTGGTGTACATGCCGCGTACGGCACATGTCGGCATCTCCCTGAAAATCGAAGACGAAGGCGAGCGTGAACGGCTCAAGCAGGTAGTCACCGACTGCGTGGCCAGGGAAGGGATCAAGGAAGCGGGCGGCTTCATTCTGCGCACGGCTGCAGAAGGTGCCGGTGCCGATGAAATCCTCATGGACATCCGTTACCTGCGCAGGCTCTGGGATCAGATCAACGAGCAGATCAAGACCATCGGCGCGCCGAGCGTGATCTACGAAGACCTCGGCCTGGCGCTGCGTACCTTGCGCGACCTGGTCAGCCCGAAGATCGAAAAAATCCGCATCGACTCTCGGGAAACCTTCCAGAAAACCACGCAGTTCGTCGCTGAATTGATGCCGGAAATTGCTGATCGCCTGGAGCACTACCCGGGTGAACGGCCGATTTTCGACCTGTACGGCGTCGAAGATGAAATCCAGAAGGCCCTCGAGCGCAAGGTCCCGCTAAAATCCGGTGGTTACCTGGTGGTCGATCCGGCGGAAGCCATGAGCACCATCGACGTCAACACCGGGGCTTTTGTCGGGCATCGCAACCTCGAAGAAACCATCTTCAAGACCAACCTGGAAGCGGCCACCGCTATCGCTCGTCAACTGCGCCTGCGCAACCTGGGCGGGATTATCATCATCGACTTCATCGACATGGAAGACGAAGAGCACCAGCGCCAGGTCCTGCGTACCCTCGAAAAACAGCTGGAGCGAGACCACGCCAAGACCAACATCATCGGCATCACCGAGCTGGGCCTGGTGCAGATGACCCGCAAGCGTACCCGTGAAAGTCTCGAACAGGTGCTGTGCGAACCTTGCAGCAGCTGCCAGGGCCGGGGCAAGCTGAAGACGCCGGAAACCGTCTGCTATGAAATTTTCCGGGAAATCCTGCGGGAGGCTCGCGCCTATCAGGCCGAAGGCTATCGTGTATTGGCGAACCAGAAAGTTGTCGACCGCCTGCTGGATGAGGAGTCCGGCAATGTCGCCGAACTCGAAGGATTTATCGGCCGCACCATCCGGTTTCAGGTGGAAACCATGTATTCACAGGAACAATACGACGTGGTGCTGCTCTGAACCCTTACGTCGTCAATCACCTGGAACAGCTGGCCTCAGCTTTCTGCAGTTTTAACGCCATGGGAGCCAACTGACATGGACCGTCTGACACGCATTTTGGCCGCACTGACCCGCTGGGGTCTGGGCCTGTGCGCGTTGGCTTTGGTGCTGATGGCGCTCTACGTCAGCCTTGGGCGGGAACTGACGCCGCTGGTGGCCGAATACCGGGCCGAGGTCGAGGCCAAGGCCAGCACTGCGTTGGGTATGCCGCTGCACATCGGTGAACTGGAAGGTAACTGGAGCGGTTTTGCGCCGATCCTGCTGGCCCATGACGTGATGCTCGGCGAAGGGGCAAACGCTCTGCGCCTGGACCAGGTGCGCGCGGTGCCGGATATCTGGGCCAGCCTGCTGGCCCGCGAAGTACGCCTGGCCCATCTCGAACTCAACGGCCTGAAGATCAGCCTCAAGGAAGGCGAGGATGGCCATTGGGCGCTGGAAGGATTGCCCGTCCAGCAGGATCAGCCGCTGGACCCTGAACAACTGCTCAACCGCATGCAGATGGTCCAGCAGCTTTCGGTCCTTGATAGTCAGGTGACCTTGCAACCGCTGGATCATGTGCCGCTGACCCTGACGTATGTCGGCATGAGCCTCAAGACCGGCAGCACCCGACAGCGGCTCGATGCCCGGCTGACATTGCCGGATGGCCAGCCATTGGCCCTGAGCCTGCGCACTCGGCTGCAGGCCAGCGACTGGAAGAACGGTGCAGCGGACGCCTATCTCAGCCTGCCGCAAAGTGACTGGTCGAAGTGGCTGCCGGAGCGTCTGACCCGGCACTGGAATTTCACCGAGATCAAGGCCGGCGGCGAGCTGTGGGTAAACTGGAGCAAGGGCGCGCTGCAGAGCGCGGCCGTGCGTCTGAACGCGCCGCAAATCAAAGGTGCCTACGCCGAGCGCAAGCCGATCCAGATCAGCAACCTGGCACTCAACGCCTATTTCCAGCGTGACGCCGCGGGTGCGCTGGTCATACTCGACTCCTTGGCCATGAACTTCGGCGAAACCCGTTGGGAATCGCGCCTGCAACTCAAGCAGAGCGGGGCCAGTGATAACACCCCGGAACTGTGGCACCTGCAGGCCGATCGCCTCGACCTTACGCCGCTCACGCCGCTGCTGAATGCGCTGGGCCCCTTGCCTGAAGGCGTCGCCACGGCGGTCGAGCGACTTAAAGTGACTGGTAGCCTGCGTAATGTACTGCTCGACTTCCGGCCAGCGGCCACGGACGACAGCAAAATCAGCTTTGCCGCCAACCTCGACCGGGTAGGCTTCAATGCCTATCACGGTGCACCGGCGGCGCGAAATGTCAGTGGCAGTATCAGTGGCGACCTGGGGCAGGGCGAGTTGCGCATGGACAGCAAGGACTTTTCCCTGCACCTGGACCCGATCTTCGCCAAGCCCTGGCAGTACCTCCAGGCCAACGCCAAGCTGACCTGGAAAATTGATAAAGAAGCCTTCACCCTGACCGCGCCCTACCTGAAGGTGTTGGGCGAGGAGGGCAAGATTGCCGGCGACTTCCTGATCCGCCTGCATTTCGATCATTCCCAGGAAGACTACATGGACCTGCGGGTCGGCCTGGTGGACGGTGATGGTAAATACACTGCCAAGTACCTGCCGACCGTATTGAGCCCGGCGCTGGACGAATGGCTGCGCACCGCGATTCTCAAGGGCGCGGTAGACGAAGGTTTCTTCCAGTACCAGGGCTCGCTGGCCCACGGCGCTGCAGAAGCCGATCGCAGCATCAGCCTGTTCTTCAAGGTTCATGACGCAGAACTGGCCTTCCAGCCAGGCTGGCCGCATGTCAGCAAGGTCAGTGGCGATGTGTTCATCGAGGACAGCGGGGTGCGGATTCTTGCCAGCAAAGGGCAGTTGCTCGACACCCAGGTTCGCGATATCTACGTCGAAATTCCCCATGCGGCTGCCGGCAAAAGCAGTCACTTGCTGCTCGACGGCGCTTTTGCCGGGGGGTTGGGCGATGGCCTGAAAATTCTCCAGACCGCGCCGATCGGTACCGCGCAGACCTTTGCCGGCTGGGAAGGCGAGGGCGACCTGCAGGGCAAGCTGAAGCTGGATATTCCGCTGGCCAAGGGCGAGCTGCCGAAAATCCTGGTCGACTTCAAGACCGCCAAGGCGCGCCTGAAATTGAGCGAACCGGCGCTGGAATTGACCCAGCTCAAGGGTGATTTCCGTTTCGACAGTACTAAAGGCCTTAGTGGTCAGAACATCACGGCACGGGCCTTTGATAAGCCGGTCTCCGCGCAGATCTTTGCCGATGGCAGTGCCGGCAATCTCAAAACCCGGGTGACGGCGTCGGGCCAGGTCGAGGTGAAAAAACTCACCGACTGGTTGAGCGTGACCCAGCCGTTGCCGGTCACCGGTGTGATTCCCTATCAACTGCAACTCAACCTTGGCGGAGCCGACAGCCAGTTACTGGTCAGCTCCAACCTCAAGGGCGTTGCCATCGATCTGCCTGCGCCGTTTGGCATGGCGGCGGATGTGGGGCGCGACACCACGTTCCGCATGACCCTGCAGGGTGAGGATCGGCGTTACTGGGTCAATTACGGCGAGCTGGCGAACTTCACCTATGAAGCGCCCGTCAGCAATTTCGCCGAAGGTCGTGGCGAACTGCTGCTGGGTGGCGGTCAGGCCGTCGTGCCGGGTGCCAAGGGCCTGCGAGTGCGCGGTTCGCTATCGGAACTGGACGTCGGGCCCTGGAAGGACCTGGCAGACAAATATGCCGGCAAGGATCCTGGCGGCAGTGCCAAGCAGTTGCTCAGCAGCGCCGACCTGAAGATCGGCAAACTCACCGCCATGGGCACGACGCTGGATCAGGCATCGGTGCAGTTGAACCGCAGGCCGGCCTCGTGGGCTTTGCAGCTCGACAGCCAGCAGGTCAAGGGCACGGTCGCCATCCCTGACGCCAAAGGTGCGCCGATTGCCATCAACCTGCAGTACGTGAAGTTGCCAGCGCCCGATCCGACGGTCCTCGCCGATGAGAACTCGCCGGACCCGCTGGCCACCGTGGACCCGACAAAGATTCCGGCGCTGGATGTCACGATCAACCAGCTGTTCCAGGGCAAGGACCTGGTTGGCGCCTGGTCGCTGAAGGTCCGCCCCACAGCCAAAGGCATTGCCCTCAACACCCTGGACCTGGGCCTCAAGGGCATCCTGCTGCAGGGCAGCGGTGGCTGGGAAGGCACACCGGGCGCATCGAGCAGCTGGTACAAGGGCCGGATCAGCGGCAAGAATCTCGCCGACGTACTGAAGGGTTGGGGATTCGCGCCGAGTGTCACCAGTGAAAACTTTCACATGGACGTCGACGGTCGCTGGCCCGGTTCGCCAGCCTGGCTGGCCACCAAGCGCTTCTCCGGCAGCCTCGATGCGTCGCTGAACAAAGGCCAGTTCGTCGAAGTTGATGGCGGCGCCCAGGCGTTGCGGGTATTTGGCCTGCTGAACTTCAACTCCATCGGCCGTCGCCTGCGCCTGGACTTTTCCGACCTGTTCGGCAAGGGCTTGAGCTACGATCGGGTCAAGGGACTGCTGGTCGCAAGTGACGGGGTCTACGTCACCCGCGAGCCGATCCTGATGACTGGCCCATCGAGCAACATCGAGTTGAACGGCACCCTGGACCTGGTGGGCGACAAGGTTGATGCCAAGTTGCTGGTGACCTTGCCGGTGACCAATAACCTGCCAATTGCCGCGCTGATTGTCGGCGCACCGGCCATCGGCGGCGCGCTGTTCCTGATCGACAAGTTGATCGGCGACCGCGTGGCGCGTTTCGCCAGCGTCAAGTACACCGTCAAGGGGCCGTGGAAAGAACCGAAAATCACTTTCGACAAGCCTTTTTGAAATCATCAGCCAGGCTCGATGGAGTAGCATGGCCCCTGTAGGAGCTGCCGCAGGCAGCGATCTTTTGATCTTGGCGATTTTAAAATCAACATCAAAAGATCGCAGCCTGCGGCAGCTCCTACGGGGTATGTTTCGATTTCACGATAGGAATACGTCATGTCATTTGCGGTGATTCAAATGGTCAGCCAAAGCGATGTGCTGGCCAATCTGGCCCAGGCCCGCCGCTTGCTCGAAGAGGCCGCCGCAGCTGGCGCGCGCCTCGCCGTGCTGCCAGAAAACTTCGCCGCCATGGGCCGCCGTGATATCGCTGACATCGGGCGCGCCGAGGCGTTGGGCGAAGGTCCGATCCTGCCATGGTTGAAACAGACCGCCCTCGACCTCAAGTTATGGATAGTGGCCGGCACGTTGCCGCTGCCGCCGGTGGATCAGCCGACGGCCAAGGTGCACGCCTGCTCGTTGCTGGTCAATGAACAGGGCGAGACGGTGGCGCGCTACGACAAGCTGCACCTGTTCGATGTGGATGTGGCAGACAACCGCGGGCGTTATCGCGAATCCGATGACTATGCTTATGGCAGTGGTGTCGTGGTAGCGGATACGCCAGTCGGCCGGGTCGGCCTGACGGTGTGTTATGACCTGCGTTTTCCAGAGCTGTACAGCGAATTGCGGGCTGCCGGCGCGGAGTTGATTACCGCACCTTCAGCCTTCACTGCGGTGACGGGCGCGGCGCACTGGGAGGTGCTGATTCGCGCACGGGCCATCGAGACACAGTGTTACGTGCTCGCGGCAGCCCAGGGTGGAACTCATCCGGGACCGCGCGAAACCTGGGGGCACGCCGCCATCATCGATCCTTGGGGGCGTGTGCTGGCCCAGCAGGATCAAGGCGAGGCCGTGCTGCTGGCCGAGCGCGATAGTAGCGAACAGGCGTCCATCAGGGCGCGGATGCCGGTGTCCAGTCACCGGCGCTTTTTCTCGCAGGGCGCACAGCGACCTGCCTCGCAATGAACGAATTTAAGGCGCAAAGCATATGAGCGAGTTGTTGTCCTCAGTCAGTGAACACCTCCTGGCACCTGGCGGCGTAACCATCGAGAGCCTGCAAGGTGTGCTCGGCGATCTCGCCGGCCCGGGCATCGATGCCGCCGACCTGTACTTCCAGGGACAGATCTCCGAGTCCTGGGCACTGGAAGACGGCATCGTCAAGGAAGGCAGCTTCAACCTCGACCAGGGCGTCGGCGTGCGCGCGCAGTCCGGTGAAAAAACCGGCTTTGCCTACAGCAACGCCATCACCCTCGAAGCCTTGGGCGCAGCGGCCCGTGCCGCGCGTTCGATCTCCCGTGCCGGCCAGAATGGCAGCGTGCAGGCTTTTACTACCCAGGACGTCGCCCAGTTGTACGGGCCGGATAACCCGCTGGAAGTGATGAGCCGTGCCGAGAAAGTCGAGTTGCTCAAGCGCATCGACGTCGCAACCCGTGCTCTCGATCCGCGCATCCAGCAAGTCACCGTGAGCATGGCCGGTGTGTGGGAGCGCATTCTGGTGGCTTCCACCGACGGCAGCCTGGCAGCGGATGTGCGTCCACTGGTGCGCTTCAACGTCAGCGTGATCGTCGAACAGAACGGTCGCCGCGAGCGCGGTGGCCATGGCGGCGGCGGTCGTACCGACTACCGTTATTTCCTCAGTGATGACCGCGCCATGGGCTACGCCCGCGAAGCGCTGCGTCAGGCGCTGGTGAACCTGGAAGCCATTCCGGCACCGGCCGGCACCTTGCCGGTCGTACTGGGCTCGGGCTGGTCCGGTGTGTTGCTGCACGAGGCGGTTGGTCACGGCCTGGAAGGCGACTTCAATCGCAAGGGCAGCTCCGCCTACAGCGGACGTATGGGCGAGATGGTTGCCTCCAAGCTGTGCACCATCGTCGATGACGGCACGCTGGCCGGTCGTCGCGGCTCGCTGAGCGTCGACGATGAAGGCACTCCGACCGAGTGCACCACGTTGATTGAAAACGGCGTGCTCAAGGGCTACATGCAGGACAAGTTCAACGCGCGCCTGATGGGCGTGGCCCGCACTGGCAACGGTCGACGTGAATCCTACGCGCACCTGCCGATGCCGCGCATGACCAATACCTACATGCTGGCAGGCGAGAGTGATCCGCAGGAGATCATTGCCTCGGTGAAACGCGGCATCTACTGCGCCAACCTCGGCGGTGGCCAGGTCGACATCACCAGTGGCAAGTTTGTGTTCTCCACCAGCGAGGCGTACCTGATCGAGGACGGCAAGATTACCGCGCCGGTCAAAGGCGCAACCCTGATCGGTAACGGGCCGGAGGCGATGAGCAAGGTGTCGATGGTCGGCAACGACCTGTCGCTGGACAGCGGCGTCGGAACCTGTGGCAAGGATGGGCAGTCGGTGCCGGTCGGTGTCGGCCAGCCAACGCTGAAGATTGATGCAATCACTGTGGGTGGCACAGGATCGTAAGGAACACGTGTTCCGTGCAGGAGCTGCCGCAGGCTGCGATCTTTTGCTTTTACAAGATCAAAAGATCGCCGCCTTTGGCAGCTCCTACCTCGGATGGGTTGTGCGCTACTTAACGCAAACCGCGTTGAGTCTCGTCCAGCTCACGGATGTACTTGAAGATTTTACGGCTCGATGCCGGCGGCTTGTTGGTCGCCAGTTCGTGCTGGGCCTGACGGATCAGGGAGCGCAACTGCTGGCGATCAGCCTCCGGGTAGTCGAGCACGAACTTCTCCAGGACCGCATCGTCGCCCGCGATCAAGCGATCGCGCCAGCGTTCCAGGCCATGGAAACGTTCGTTGTACTGCCGGGTGGAGGCATCGAGTTGATCGAGCAGAACAAGAATGGCGTCAGTGTCCTGGTCGCGCATCAGTTTGCCGATGAACATCAGGTGCCGTTTACGCGCGATATTCGCGGTGTGCTTGGGCGCATCGGCCAGTGCCCGGCGCATGGCGTCGGTCAACGGCAGTTTTGCCAGCAAGTCAGGCTTGAGTGTTGTAAGGCGCTCGCCAAGGTCAACCAGAGCATGCAGCTCGCGTTTAACCTGGGATTTGCTTTTTTCTCCCGTATCGAGGGAGTCGTCGTAAGAATCAACCATGGTGGCCGTCCGCAAAGAAACGCCGCCATGATAACCAGTCGGGGGCCGCTTGTCCGGCCCGGTCGCTCGATGACCCTCGCCGAAAGCAGAATTTGAGTGGAGAACAGCATGAGTGCAGTTGAAAGCGTCGGCCCGCAAGCGTTGCCGGCACTGCAGGAACAAGTCGAGCAGATCATTGCTGAAGCCAAGCGCCAGGGCGCCAGTGCCTGTGAAGTAGCAGTATCCCTGGAGCAGGGCCTGTCGACTTCGGTGCGCCAGCGTGAGGTCGAGACTGTTGAGTTCAACCGCGACCAGGGCTTTGGCATCACTTTGTACGTCGGTCAGCGCAAAGGCTCGGCCAGCACATCGGCCAGTGGGCCAGAGGCGATCCGGGAAACCGTGGCCGCCGCACTGGCAATTGCCAAGCACACCTCCGAAGACGAAGCCTCGGGCCTGGCAGATGCTGCGCTGATGGCCAAGGACCTGAAGGATTTCGACCTGTTCCACCAGTGGGACATTACCCCGGAGCAGGCCATCGAGATGGCCCTTAGCTGTGAAGCGGCGGCGTTTGCAACCGACAGCCGGATCAAGAACGCCGACGGTACCACCGTCAGCACGCATCAGGGCTGCCGAGTCTATGGCAACAGCCACGGGTTCATTGGCGGTTATGCATCGACCCGCCACAGCCTGAGCTGCGTGATGATCGCCGAGGCCGATGGCCAGATGCAGCGCGATTACTGGTATGACGTCAGCCGCCAGGGCAATTTGCTGGCCGATCCGGTGAGCATTGGCCAGCGTGCCGCGCAGCGGGCTGCCAGCCGGTTGGGCGCGCGCCCGGTGCCAACCTGTGAAGTGCCGGTACTGTTCTCCGCCGAACTTGCCGGTGGCTTGTTCGGCAGTTTCCTTTCGGCGATCTCCGGCGGCAGCCTGTATCGCAAATCTTCATTTTTGGAAGGCACCTTGGGGCAGCAACTGTTCCCGCAATGGCTGACCATCGACGAGCGTCCACACCTGATGCGCGCCATGGGCAGTTCGGCGTTCGACGGCGATGGCCTCGCGACCTATGCCAAGCCGTTCGTCGAGAAGGGCGAGCTGGTGTCGTACATCCTTGGCACCTATTCCGGTCGCAAGCTGGGGATGCCGAGCACCGCCAACGCCGGCGGCGTGCACAACCTGTTCGTCACCCATGGCGACGAAGACCAGGCAGCCTTGTTGCGCCGCATGGGCCGCGGCCTGCTGGTAACCGAGTTGATGGGGCAGGGCCTGAACATGGTCACTGGCGACTATTCCCGCGGTGCTGCCGGCTACTGGGTTGAAAACGGCGAAATCCAGTTTGCGGTCCAGGAAGTGACCATCGCCGGCAACATGCGCGACATGTTCAAGCAGATCGTTGCCGTGGGCAATGACCTGGAACTGCGCAGCAATATTCGCACGGGGTCGGTGCTGATCGAGCGGATGACCGTCGCAGGCAGCTGATATTTTTGCTGCAACACTAAAGGCACGCCACCCAACCGGATGGCGTGCTTTTTTTTCGCCTGCATATCACGGCAGGTAAAGCACGCCTGTTGGAGCAAGCTTTGCTCCCCAGAGGGATATCCGGGATCTCGGGGTTGTGTTGGTTATCATTATCATATAATAATAAATCTCATTACCGAATGAGCCCGGATCATGAGTTCTGCCTTGCACGAGCAGCCCTATCAAGAAAGCTGGCGCTGGATGAGTCGCCAGATCCGTTGCGCAATGGACCCTGACGAGCCGCGCCTGATTGAGCACTACCTGGCCGAAGGCCGGTACCTGGCGTGTTGCACGGCCACTTCTCCCTGGACCATAGCCGAAACCTCTTTCCGTTTGCTGCTTGATACCGCCGCCGACGTCGCACTGCCCTGGCACTGGCGCAGCTTGTGCCTTGACCAGGCCTGGCGTCCTCTGCGCGACCTGGAACGCCTCTCCTTGTGTAAATGCCGCCTCAAGCGCTGGCAACGCTACACCTGGCAACTGGCCACCTGCGAGTTGCAGCCCTCCATTCCTCTAGACGAACTGGTGCAAGGATTTTCTGATGAACAAGACACGTATTGAGCGCGACAGCATGGGCGAATTGAACGTCCCGGTAGACGCCCTGTACGGCGCGCAAACCCAGCGCGCAGTGGACAACTTCCCCATCAGCGGCAAGCCGATGCCGGTGCAGTTCATCCGTGCATTGATCCTCGCCAAAGCTGCAGCGGCCCGCGCCAACGTCGAGCTCAAGCAGATCAGCGAGTCCCAGGGCAAAGCCATTGTCGATGCGGCGCAAGGCTTGCTTGAGGGCGACTTCATGCAGCACTTCCCGGTGGATATCTTCCAGACCGGCTCGGGCACCAGTTCCAACATGAACGCCAATGAAGTGCTCGCCACCCTGGCCAGCCGTCTGCTCGGTGAGCCGGTCAATCCCAACGACCATGTCAACTGCGGCCAGAGCAGCAATGACATCATCCCGACCACGATCCATGTCAGCGCTGCCCTGGCGCTGCATGAGCAACTGTTGCCGGCATTGACCCGCCTGGTGCAGGTGATCGAGCGCAAGGCCGAAGAGGTTCACCACCACGTCAAGACCGGTCGCACGCACCTCATGGATGCCATGCCGGTGCGCATGAGCCAGGTGCTCAACGGTTGGGCCCAGCAACTCAAGGCCAACGTCGGGCACCTGCAGGATTTGCTGCCGAGCCTGCAATCCGTGGCTCAAGGCGGCACGGCGGTGGGCACCGGGGTCAACGCCCATCCCGAATTCGCGGTACGTTTCAGCGAACAGTTGAGCAAGTTGACCCTGGTGGAGTTCACCCCGGGCCAGGATCTGTTTGCGCTTATTGGCTCGCAAGATACGGCCGTCAGTGTTTCCGGCCAGTTGAAAGCCACCGCCGTGACCTTGATGAAGATCGCCAACGACCTGCGCTGGATGAACTCCGGCCCTTTGGCCGGTCTCGGTGAAATCGAACTCGAGGCGCTGCAGCCGGGCTCCTCGATCATGCCTGGCAAGGTCAATCCGGTCATACCGGAAGCCACCGCCATGGTTGCCGCCCAAGTGATCGGCAACGACACGGTCATCACCATCGCCGGTCAGTCGGGCAATTTCGAGCTCAACGTGATGTTGCCGATCATCGCCCAGAACCTGCTGAGCAGCATCGAATTGCTGGCCAATTCCAGCCATCTGCTGGGTGAAAAAGCCATTGCCAGCTTCAAGGTCAACGAAGCCAGGCTCAAGGAAGCGCTGTCGCGCAACCCGATCCTGGTCACGGCCCTGAACCCGATCATTGGCTACCAGAAAGCCGCTGAAATTGCCAAGAAGGCCTATCAGCAAGGCCGCCCGGTGATTGATGTCGCCCTTGAACACACTGACCTGACGCGCAGCCAGCTCGAGCTTTTGCTTGACCCGGTAAAGCTCACTGCAGGCGGCGTGTAACCACCGCTACCGTTTTGGAGGCTCACCATGGAGCACTGGAAACGCACGATCGAAAGAGCAAATCGCTGTTTCATGCAGGGCGAACTGGTCGATGCGCGCGAGGCTTACTTGCAGGCATTGGCGCTGGCCCAGGTGTTGTTCGAGCGCTGGGCGGATGCTGACCAAGCGGTGGCAGCCTGCGTCATCTCCCATCACAACCTGGCAGACCTGCACCTGCGGCTCAATCAGCCGGAGGAGAGCGCCGAATACCTGTGTGCCATCCACCAGCGGTTGCTGCAGGCCATGCAGGACACGCGACTGGCGCCAGCGTTGCGCGAAGCTGCGCTGCGCCAGAGCAGCAAGACCTATGTCGAGCTGCTGAATTTCATCAGCGAACACGGTGAATACCCACGGACCCACCGCCTGCTGCACATCGACGTTCCAACTGCCTACCGTCCTGCGCCTCTTCATCATGGAGTTCACTGAACATGGCCTTTACCCTGCCTGACTTGCCCTACGCCTACGATGCCCTGGAACCGCACATTGATGCCAAGACCATGGAGATCCACTACACCAAGCACCACCAGACCTATATCAATAATCTGAACGCGGCCGTCGAAGGCACCGAATTCGCCGAATGGACCGTGGAAGAGCTGGTGGCGGCCGTCCAGCAGCTGCCGGAAAAACTGCGTGCCGCCGTTATCAACCAGGGCGGTGGTCATGCCAACCATTCGCTGTTTTGGGAAGTCATGGCCCCGCACGGTGGCGGCGCCCCTGACGGCGCGTTGGCCCAGGCAATCGACGAGCAACTGGGCGGGCTCGACAGTTTCAAGGAGGCGTTCACCAAGGCTGCGCTGACCCGTTTTGGCAGTGGCTGGGCATGGCTGAGTGTGACCCCGCAGAAAAAACTGGTGGTGGAAAGCAGCGGCAATCAGGACAGTCCGCTCATGAATGGCAACACGCCCATCCTTGGCCTGGACGTGTGGGAGCACGCCTACTACCTGCAGTACCAGAACCGTCGCCCGGAATACGTCAACGCGTTCTACAACGTAATCAATTGGCTTGAAGTGGCGGCGCGCTACAAGGCGGCCCAGGGTTGAATCTCCAATGAAAAACCACCAAGGCTGATTATGGGCACTGAAACGCTGGCGATCGGAAGTGGGCGGATGTTTCGTTACGCATTCGGATCGCTGTTATTGCTGGCGGGTATGTCCTTGCTGGTCGCCCAAGGGCTGGCGTGGCTGGATCTTGAACCGAAACTGCTGCGTGCATTGCAGGGTGGGGCGATCTGCGCACTGGGTACGGCGCTGGGCGCGGTGCCGGTGCTGGTGATTCGCCGCATGCCGCAAGCCGTCAGCGATACGCTGTTAGGTTTCGGCGCGGGGGTCATGTTGGCGGCGACGGCGTTTTCGCTGATCGTGCCTGGGATCTCCGCCGCGCAGAGCCTCGGGCTTAAGCCTTGGGTCGCCAGTGGCCTGATCAGCCTTGGTATCATGCTTGGCGCTTTGGGTTTGTATCTGGTGGACCGCAAGGTCTCCGGGGCCTGCCCGGAAATGCTGGCAGGCGCGCAGGAAGGGCCGGCGATTGCGCCGAGGATCTGGCTGTTCGTGTTTGCCATCATTGCCCACAACATTCCCGAAGGCATGGCGGTCGGCGTGTCAGCCGGGGGCGGCATGCCTGATGCCGATAGCCTGGCGATGGGTATTGCGCTGCAGGATGTGCCGGAAGGGCTGGTGATTGCGCTGGTGTTGGCGGGGGCGGGGATGTCGAGGGTCAGGGCATTCCTGATCGGTGCCGCTTCAGGGTTGGTCGAGCCGGTTTTTGCGCTGCTGTGTGCGTGGCTGGTGAGCTTGGCCGAACTGCTATTGCCGCTTGGGCTGGCACTGGCGGCCGGGGCCATGTTGCTGGTGGTTACGCACGAAGTGATCCCCGAGTCGCGACGTCACGGTCACGACAAGCTGGCGAGCCTGGGGTTGCTGATTGGGTTTTGCTTGATGATGGTGATGGATACGGCGCTGGCTTGAAAATCAAAAGATCGCACAGGGTTCGTGTACCCCTGCAGGCGCTGCCGCAGGCTGCGATCTTTTGATCTTGACCTTGTTCTTTACTCGCCTTCGTCGAAGTAGTTGTTGATCAACGCTACCAGCGCATCCAGCGCTTCGTCCGCCTCTTCGCCTTCGGTACTCAAATGGATCTTGGTGCCCTTGCCAGCCGCCAGCATCATCATTGCCATGATGCTCTTGCCGTCCACCGTGGTTTCCGGCGTTCGTCCTACCCTGATGGTGCAATCCTTGAACTTTCCTGCGACCCCGACAAATTTCGCCGACGCGCGGGCATGCAGGCCCAGCTTGTTGATGATTTCAATTTCCAGAGCAGGCATCGCGATGTGAATCCTTTAGCTGAGGTCGCGGTGGCGGACCTGGACGTTCTTCAGGGATTGTTGCAGAACCTGGCCCAGACGTTCGGTCAGGTAGACGGAGCGGTGATGCCCGCCGGTGCAGCCAATGGCTATGGTGACATACGCGCGGTTGCTGGCAGCAAAGCGTGGAAGCCATTTGAGCAGGTAGGTGGAGATGTCCTGGAACATTTCCTCGACGTCCGGTTGCGCGGCCAGGTAGTCGGCTACCGGTTGATCGAGCCCGGATTGCTCGCGCAACTCTGGTTTCCAATAAGGGTTGGGCAGGCAGCGCACGTCGAACACCAGGTCGGCATCCACAGGCATGCCCCGCTTGAAGCCGAAAGACTCCACCAGGAACGCGGTGCCAGGCTCAGGCTGGTTCAACAGCCGCAGCTTGATGGTATCGCGCAACTGGTACAGGTTCAGGTTGGTGGTGTTGACCTTGAGGTCAGCCAGGTCGGCAATCGGACCCAGCAGATTGGACTCGTCCTGAATTGCCTCGGCGAGCGAGCGATTGGCATTGCTCAGCGGATGGCGGCGACGGGTTTCGGAAAACCGCTTGAGCAGGGTTTCTTCGTCGGCGTCCAGGTACAGCACGTCACACTTGATGTGACGGCTGCGCACTTCCTCCAGCAATTCCGGAAAACGGGACAGGTGGCTTGGCAGGTTGCGCGCGTCAATCGACACGGCCACCAGCGGTTGCGCGAGCTCGGTGTGGATCAGTGCTCGTTCGGCCAGCTCGGGCAAAAGCCCGGCGGGCAAGTTGTCGATGCAGTAGTACCCGCTGTCTTCAAGGACATCGAGCGCGGTACTTTTACCTGAGCCGGAGCGGCCGCTGACAATGATCAAGCGCATGATTAATGACCGTTCTGCTCGTCCAGGACAACCTGGTACAAGGCTTCATTGCTCGGGGCGCTGCGCAATTTTTCGCGCACTTCCTTGCGATCAAGCATGCTGGCAATCTGGCGCAAAAGCTCCAGGTGCGCATCGGTGGCGGCTTCCGGGACCAGCAACACGAACAGCAGGTCAACCGGAGCACCGTCGATGGCGTCGAAATCAATAGGGGCGTCGAGGTGCATCAGGGCGCTGACCGGCGAGGTACAGCCCTTGAGGCGACAGTGGGGGATGGCGATGCCGTTGCCAAAACCGGTCGAGCCGAGTTTTTCACGGGCGATCAGGGCCTCAAAGACATCTTGCATCTCCATATCCGGCACTTCGCGATGGATTAGGTTGGCAATTTGTTCGAGGGCTTTCTTTTTACTGCCGCCCGGCACGTTCACGAGGGAACGGCCGGGGGTCAGGATGCTTTCAAGTCGGATCATGAGTTGGGAGTGTTAACGACCGGTTGCGCCCTGGAGGAGGCTCTGGGTCTTTTCCTTATGCTTTTTGAGTTGGCGATCCAGCTTGTCGGTCAGCAGGTCGATGGCGGCATACATGTCCGTATGCTCGGCATTGGCGACCACTTCTCCGCCGGGGATATGCAGCGTGGCTTCGATTTTCTGCAGCAGCTTCTCGACGGTCATCGTGACTTGCACGTTGGTTATCTTGTCGAAATGCCTTTCCAATCGGGCGAGTTTTTCGCCGATGTAGGTGCGCAGGGGTTCGGTCACTTCCAGTTGGTGTCCACTGATGTTGACTTGCATACAGCTTCTCCTTCGTTGCCAGTGCATAAAGCGGTAGACCCGATGGTCTACCACTGGAACGCTGTGGCGTGGCTTTACATCAACCGCTTGCGTTCGCTCGAAGGCGCGATCCCAAGGGATTCGCGGTACTTGGCGACGGTGCGGCGAGCCACCTGAATGCCTTGTGCCTCCAGTAAACCAGCGATCTTGCTGTCACTCAACGGCTTTTTCTGATTTTCCGCTGCAACCAGTTTTTTGATGATCGCGCGGATCGCCGTGGACGAGCATTCACCGCCTTCCGAGGTGCTGACGTGACTTGAGAAAAAGTATTTCAGTTCATAAATACCCCGTGGGGTATGCATGAATTTTTGCGTGGTCACCCGGGAAATCGTCGATTCGTGCATGCCGACGGCTTCGGCGATGTCATGCAGTACCAGCGGCTTCATGGCTTCGTCGCCGTACTCCAGAAAACCCCGTTGATGCTCGACGATCTGGGTGGCAACTTTCATCAGGGTTTCGTTGCGGCTCTGCAGGCTCTTGATGAACCAGCGGGCTTCCTGCAACTGATTGCGCATGAAGGTGTTGTCCGCGCTGGTGTCAGCGCGACGCACAAACCCGGCGTACTGGGCGTTGACCCGCAATTTGGGCACCGACTCCTGGTTGAGTTCCACCAGCCAGCGCTCGTTGTCCTTGCGCACGATCACGTCCGGGACCACGTATTCGGCCTCGCTGGACTCGATCTGCGAGCCGGGTCGCGGGTTGAGGCTCTGCACCAGTTCGATCACCTGGCGCAGTTCATCTTCCTTGAGCTTCATGCGGCGCATCAGCTGGCTGTAGTCGCGGCTGCCCAGCAGGTCGATGTAGTCCGTGACCAGGCGCTTGGCTTCTGCGAGCCAGAGGGTCTTGGCGGGCAACTGGCGCAATTGCAGCAACAGGCATTCGCCGAGGTTTCGGGCAGCGATACCGGCCGGTTCGAATTGCTGGATGCGGTGCAGGACGGCTTCGATTTCGTCCAGCTCGATGTCCAGTTCCGGGTCGAAGGCTTCGAGAATTTCCTCGAGGGTTTCGTCCAGGTAGCCCTGATTGTTGATGCAGTCGATCAGGGTGACGGCGATCAGGCGGTCAGTGTCGGACATCGGGGCGAGGTTGAGCTGCCACAGCAGGTGGCTTTGCAGGCTTTCACCGGCCGACGTGCGGGTGGTGAAGTCCCACTCGTCATCATCGTTGCTGGGCAGGCTGCTGGCGCTGGTCTGGTAGACGTCTTCCCATGCAGTATCGACCGGCAGCTCGTTGGGAATGCGCTCGTTCCAGTCGCCTTCCTCAAGGTTGTCGACCGTTGGCGCGGTCTCCTGATAGGAGGGCTCCGAAACATCGGCGTTGGGCTGCTGCTCGGCTTTGTCGGCCAAGGGATCGGCGTTGTCGAAGTCGTCGCCGTCTTCCTGGCGTTCGAGCATCGGGTTGGACTCCAGCGCCTCCTGGATTTCCTGCTGCAGGTCCAGGGTCGACAATTGGAGCAGGCGGATGGCCTGTTGCAGCTGAGGTGTCATCGTCAGCTGCTGGCCCATTCTCAAGACTAGCGATGGTTTCATGGCAGGGGCTTAAACCTTATTCGCCGGCGCGCATGCGCCATCCACTACAGGGCGCCGAAGCGCCAAACGTAAGCAAATTATATGCCCGATTTTGCAGTGTTTGCCTAGAGCGCTGTAACAATAAAAAAGTATTGATTTTTCAAAGTGACAAGCGCTCGCGCGACTGGGCAGGCACCTCAGCGCTCGCGCGACTGGGCAGGCACCTCAGCGCTTACAGGCGGAACTCATGGCCCAGATACACTTCCTTGACCAGGTCGTTGGCCAGGATGGTCGCGGAGTCGCCCTCGGCAATCAGCTGGCCATCGTTGACGATGTAGGCTGTTTCGCAGATATCCAGGGTTTCGCGGACGTTGTGGTCGGTGATGAGTACACCAATGCCCTTGGCCTTCAGGTGATGGATAATCTGCTTGATATCGCCAACCGAGATCGGGTCCACGCCGGCGAAAGGTTCATCGAGGAGGATGAACTTCGGGTTGGTGGCCAGCGCCCGGGCAATTTCCACACGGCGTCGCTCGCCGCCCGACAGGCTCATGCCGAGGTTGTCGCGGATGTGGCTGATGTGGAATTCCTGCAGCAGGCTCTCCAGCTCCTTGCGGCGCCCGGCCTTGTCGAGTTCCTTGCGGGTCTCGAGGATGGCCATGATGTTATCGGCCACCGACAGTTTGCGGAAGATCGACGCTTCTTGCGGAAGATAGCCAATACCTGCCTTGGCGCGGCCGTGCATGGGCTGGTGACTGACATCCAGGTCGTCGATCAGCACGCGGCCCTGATCAGCCTGCACCAGGCCGACGATCATGTAGAAGCAAGTGGTCTTGCCGGCGCCGTTGGGGCCAAGAAGCCCGACGATCTGACCGCTGTCGATGGACAGGCTGACGTCACGCACGACCTGGCGGCTCTTGTAACTCTTGGCCAGATGCTGAGCTTTCAGAGTTGCCATTACTGGGCCTTCTGCTCGTCGGTTTTCTTTTTAGGCTGGATAACCATGTCGATTCGCGGGCGCGACTCGGTCACCTTGTTGCCCGTGGCGCGACCGGCGCTTGCCAGCTTCTTCACGGTGTCGTAGACGATTTTCTCGCCCTGGGTGACGTTGTTGTCCTTGTCGATGACCTTGGCTCGATCGATCAGCACGACGCGGTTCTGCGAGGCGTGATACTGGATCGTGACGCCATAGCCCTGGACAGGCTTGGCGTCGCCCTGGGTCTGCAATTGCTCGAAGTAAGCCAGGTTGCCCACGGAAGTCACCACGTCGATGTCGCCTGCCGGGGTGCGAGTGATGGTCACGGTGTTACCGGTCACCTTCATGGAGCCCTGGGTGATGATGACGTCGCCTTTGTAGGTGGCGATGCCGTTCTTGTCGTCCAGTTGGGCGTCGTCGGCCTGAATGCGGATAGGCTGCTCTTGATCGTTCGGCAGAGCCCAGGCGCTCACGCTTCCCAGTGCTGCGCCCAGGCTGAGCAAAATAGGGAGGGTTTTAACGAGCCTCATACTGTCCTCTTACGTTCGATAGCAGGTGTATCCTGCTTTCTTTCAAATACGCTTTCATTCCCGTGCCAGTCGACACGCCACCGGCGCCGTCGATTCTAACGGGTTGCTCCGTCTGCGCATATTGCTGCTTCGGGAACACGGTCATACGGGTGGTGGTAATCAGCGTCTTGCGGTTTTTCTCGTCGAAACGTGTGATACGCACCGAGTCGATCAGTTCCACTTCCGTACCATCCGGATTCACTTCACCGCGTTCGCTCTGTACATGCCAGGGAAACTCGGTGCCGCGGAACATGTTCAGGTCCGGGTTGGTCAGCAGCGTCACTTCAGTGGCTTTAAGGTGTTCGACCTTGTCCGACGTCATCTCGTACTGCAGCTTGCCATCGGGCAGGAACTGCACGCTGTGGGCGTTCAGGGCGTAATAGTCGATCGCCGTCTCATCGACGGCCACGGTCGGCTTGTCGAGAAAGCGTTCAGGGCTGATGTTCCAGTAGCCGACCGCAGCAAAAATCGCGGCGATGCAACCGAACAGCAGTATGTTGCGAAACTTTTTGCTCAGCATAGTTGGCTCACAGGTACGCGGCGTTTGCCGCATCGAGGCGGCCCTGGGCGCGCAGGATCAATTCGCAGAACTCGCGGGCAGCACCTTCGCCTCCGCGGGCCTGGGTGATGCCGTCGGCATGTTCACGCACGAAGCTGGCCGCATTGGCCACCGCCATGCCCAGGCCAACGCGGCGTATCACCGGCAGGTCAGGCAAGTCGTCGCCGAGGTAGGCGACTTGCTCATAGCTTAGGCCTAGTTCGCCAAGAAGTTCGTCCAGCACCACCAGTTTGTCTTCGCGCCCCTGGTACAGATGGGGAATGCCGAGGTTTTTCGCCCGACGCTCAACCACCGGGGTCTTGCGACCGCTGATGATAGCGGTCTGAACGCCGGCTGCCATCAACATCTTGATGCCTTGGCCGTCGAGGGTGTTAAAAGTCTTGAATTCACTGCCGTCTTCGAGAAAGTACAGGCGCCCATCAGTGAGCACTCCGTCGACATCAAAGATTGCCAGCTTGATATTCTTGCCACGTTGCAGCAGATCGTTGCTCATTACATGACTCCTGCGCGCAGCAGGTCGGAGAGGTTGAAGGCGCCGATCGGGCGATCCTCATCGTCCACCACTACGAGAGCGTTAATTCGGTTGTCTTCCATGATCTTCAAGGCTTCGGCGGCGAGCATCTCAGCCCGCGCGGTCTTGCCGTGAAGGGTCATGACCTGGTCGATGGTGGCGTGATGAATGTCGATGGCGCGGTCCAGGGTGCGGCGCAAGTCACCGTCGGTGAAGATCCCGGCGAGTTTGCCGTCGGCCTCCAGTATCGCGGTCATGCCCAGGCCCTTGCGAGTCATTTCCATCAGCGCGTCCTTGAGCAGGGTGCCACGCTGGACCCGGGGCAGGGCGTCGCCGGCATGCATGACGTTCTCGACCTTGAGCAGCAGGCGACGACCAAGTGCACCACCCGGGTGGGAAAAAGCGAAATCTTCCGCCGTGAAGCCACGCGCTTCCAGCAGCGCGACGGCCAGTGCGTCGCCCATGACCAGTGCCGCAGTGGTGGAAGAGGTGGGCGCCAGGTTCAGCGGGCAGGCTTCATGCTCGACTTGCACGTCGAGATTGACTTCGGCGGCCTTGGCCAGGGTCGAGTCAGGGTTGCCAGTCATGCTGATCAACTGGATGCCCAGGCGCTTGATCAGCGGCAGCAGGGTTACGATTTCAGTGGTCGAGCCGGAGTTGGACAGGGCCAGGATGATGTCGTCCCGGGTAATCATGCCCATGTCGCCGTGGCTGGCTTCGGCCGGGTGGACGAAAAACGCCGTGGTCCCGGTGCTGGCCAGGGTGGCGGCGATCTTGGTGCCGATATGCCCCGATTTTCCCATGCCGACCACGACCACGCGGCCCTTGCTTGCCAGAATCATCTCGCACGCGCGTACGAAATCTGCGTCGATGCGTGGAAGCAAGCCTTGTACAGCTTCCAGTTCGAGACGGATGGTGCGTTGTGCCGATTGAATTAGGTCGCTGGATTGGCTCATGTCGGAAATCGTATAGCCTGATGAAAAGGCGGCGATTATAGCGGTTATGATCGAAACCCTCACGCTAGTTCGTCGTGCTTTGTCATTCCCTGTTACGTAATCCTCTCGCTGGGAGTCTTTTGACCTGTCGTGCAGCTGAACATCGCCCGGCTTTAGCCTTGGGCGCCAAGCCCTTGCAGTGATATAGTTCGCCGCCAGTTCGGCCTGCCCACGGTGAATGTGCTTTCGCCAGAAAGACAGGCGTCCGAGTGTGAGGCTGCATCGCAAGGAGTTTAGATGAGTGCCGATAACGCCTACGCGGTCGAGCTGAAGGGACTGACCTTCAAGCGCGGTGCGCGCAGCATTTTCAATAACGTCGATATCCGTATTCCACGGGGCAAGGTCACCGGCATCATGGGGCCTTCAGGGTGCGGCAAGACCACGCTGTTGCGCCTGATGGGCGCACAGTTGCGGCCGACTGCCGGCGAAGTCTGGGTTAACGGCCAGAACCTGCCGAAGCTGTCTCGAAGCGATCTGTTCGACGCTCGCAAGCATATGGGCGTGCTGTTCCAGAGCGGTGCGCTGTTCACCGACCTCGACGTGTTCGAGAACGTGGCTTTCCCATTGCGTGTGCACACCCAGCTTCCGGAGGAAATGATCCGGGATATCGTCCTGCTCAAGTTGCAGGCCGTAGGCTTGCGCGGCGCGATCGACCTGATGCCCGACGAACTGTCCGGTGGCATGAAGCGGCGTGTCGCGCTCGCGCGGGCCATTGCCCTTGATCCGCAGATCCTCATGTACGACGAGCCCTTTGTCGGGCAGGACCCGATCGCCATGGGCGTGCTGGTGCGCCTGATCCGCCTGCTCAACGATGCGCTGGGTATCACCAGTATTGTGGTTTCCCACGACCTGGCAGAGACCGCGAGCATCGCCGACTACATCTATGTAGTGGGTGAGGCGCAGGTTTTGGGGCAGGGCACGCCGGACGAGCTGATGAACTCGGACGATCCGCGGATCCGCCAGTTCATGACGGGCGAACCTGATGGCCCGGTCGCGTACCACTTTCCAGCGACGGATTACCGCGCAGAT
This sequence comes from Pseudomonas sp. HY13-MNA-CIBAN-0226, assembly GCF_040310305.1. Lineage (NCBI taxonomy): Bacteria > Pseudomonadati > Pseudomonadota > Gammaproteobacteria > Pseudomonadales > Pseudomonadaceae > Pseudomonas > Pseudomonas sp. HY13-MNA-CIBAN-0226. The sequence goes on along the minus strand of NZ_JBEOPS010000006.1, from coordinate 91,964 downwards.
CTTCTGGGGAAGCCTTGATGCGCAAGATTTCACTGATAGAACGTGTACGCCGGTTCGGCGCGGCGGCAATCGATGCCGTCGCGGTGTTCGGGCGGGCGACCTTGTTCCTGTTTCATGCCTTGCTCGGCCGTGGCGGCATCGGTGGTGGCTTCGGCCTGCTGATCCGGCAATTGCATTCGGTGGGCGTCATGTCCCTGGTGATCATCGTCGTCTCCGGGGTGTTCATCGGCATGGTGCTGGCGCTGCAGGGTTTCAACATCCTGTCCAGCTACGGCTCGGAGCAGGCGGTCGGGCAGATGGTTGCGCTGACCCTGCTGCGTGAACTGGGGCCGGTAGTCACCGCCTTGCTGTTCGCCGGGCGCGCAGGCTCTGCCTTGACGGCCGAGATTGGCAACATGAAGTCCACCGAGCAGTTGTCCAGCCTGGAAATGATTGGTGTCGACCCGCTCAAGTACATCATTGCCCCGCGCCTGTGGGCCGGCTTCATATCCCTGCCAGTGCTGGCGATGATTTTCAGCGTGGTGGGTATCTGGGGCGGTTCATGGGTGGCCGTCGACTGGCTGGGAGTCTATGAAGGTTCCTACTGGTCGAACATGCAGAACAGCGTGACGTTCTCTGAAGATGTGCTCAATGGCATCATCAAGAGTGTCGTCTTCGCCTTCGTCGTGACCTGGATTGCCGTATTCCAAGGCTATGACTGCGAGCCCACTTCCGAGGGTATCAGTCGTGCCACTACCAAGACCGTCGTATACGCCTCGTTGGCGGTGCTCGGCCTGGACTTTATTCTGACCGCCTTGATGTTTGGAGATTTCTGATGCAAAACCGCACCCTGGAAATCGGTGTCGGCCTTTTCTTGCTGGCTGGCATCCTGGCTTTGCTGTTGCTTGCGTTGCGGGTCAGTGGCCTGTCCCCGAGCGCAACAACCGATTCTTATAAACTTTACGCATATTTTGACAATATCGCCGGTTTGACGGTCAGAGCTAAGGTGACCATGGCCGGTGTGACCATCGGCAAGGTCACTGCGATCGATCTGGACCGCGACAGTTTCACCGGCCGGGTGACCATGCAGCTGGACAAGAGCGTCGATAACCTGCCGACGGACTCCACTGCATCTATCCTGACCGCTGGGCTGTTGGGCGAGAAGTACATCGGCGTCAGCGTTGGTGGTGAAGAAGCGCTGCTCAAGGATGGCGGGACCATCCACGATACGCAGTCGTCGCTGGTGCTCGAGGACCTGATCGGTAAATTCCTGCTCAACACCGTTAGCAAAGAAGCCAAATGAGGAGTTTTTGAATGATCTCTACCTTGCGACGTGGCCTGTTGGTATTACTCGCGGCTGTGCCGCTGATGGCTAACGCCGTGGCGGCGCCGTCGGCGCACGATCTGGTGCAGGACACCACTACCCGGTTGCTGGCCGATCTGGCTGCCAACAAGGCAAAGTACAAGCAGGACCCTAACGAGTTCTACAACGCCTTGAACGGCATTGTCGGACCGGTGGTCGATGCCGACGGCATCTCCCGCAGCATCATGACCGTGAAGTATTCGCGCAAGGCCTCGCCTGAGCAGATGCAGCGCTTCCAGGAAAACTTCAAGCGCAGCCTGATGCAGTTTTATGGCAATGCGTTGCTCGAATATAACAACCAGGGCATCACCGTTTCCCCTGCCAAGGATGAAAGCGGTAACCGGACCAGCGTTGACATGCAGGTCAAGGGCAGCAGTGGCTCCATCTATCCTGTGTCCTACACGCTGGAGAAAATCAACGGCGAGTGGAAAGTCCGCAACGTCATCATCAACGGCATCAACATCGGCAAGCTGTTCCGCGATCAGTTCCAGGACTCGATGCAGCGCAATGGCAACGATCTCGACAAGGTGATCAACAACTGGGCCGGCGAAGTTGCCAAGGCGAAGGAAACCACCGAGCAAGCTGCCGAGAAGCAAACCCAATGAGTGAGTCGGCCGTCCAGATGAATGAATCCGGCGAACTGCACCTCAGTGGTACGCTGGATTACCGCAGCGGCCCGGTTCTGCGCAAGCAGGGCCAGGCGCTGATCAAGGCCAGCAAGGCTGCGGCGCTGGTGGTTGACTGTTCGCAGGTGGTTAAGTCCAGCAGTGTCGGCTTGTCGTTGCTGCTGTGCTTCATGCGAGATGCCCAGGCCGCCGGCAAGGCCCTGAGCATCCGCGCGATGCCCGAAGATATGCGCGAAATCGCTCAGGTCAGTGAATTGACCGAGTTATTGGCGCATCCCTAACCGCATCTACAGGGAAGCCCCCCGTCAGAGTCCTGCTTAGCGGGGTTCGCAGGCGCGGGGCTTTTTTGTATGATGTCCGACCCGCGCGCACAAGGCGCCGATTGAGGTTGAGCATGCAGGCCGTAGAAGTGAAGAGCTTCCTTGAAGGAAAGCTGCCAGACACGAAGGTGGAAGTTGAAGGCGAAGGCTGCAATTTCCAGCTGAACCTGATTAGCGATGAACTGGCGGCGTTGAGCCCGGTGAAGCGTCAGCAGCAGGTCTATGCCCATTTGAACCCATGGATCACCGATGGCAGCATCCATGCGGTCACTATGAAATTTTTCAGCAGCGCGGCCTGGGCCGAGCGCACCTGAGCCCAAGGGCGTCGAGATTCTTATGGATAAACTGATTATTACTGGTGGCGTTCGTCTTGATGGCGAAATCCGCATCTCCGGGGCAAAGAACTCCGCCCTGCCGATCCTGGCCGCAACCTTGCTGTGCGATGGCCCGGTTACCGTTGCCAACCTGCCGCACCTGCACGACATCACCACCATGATCGAGCTGTTCGGCCGCATGGGCATCGAGCCGGTGATCGACGAGAAGCTCAGCGTCGAAATCGACCCGCGCACCATCAAGACCCTGATCGCCCCGTACGAACTGGTGAAAACCATGCGTGCGTCGATCCTGGTACTGGGCCCGATGGTTGCCCGTTTCGGCGAAGCCGAAGTTGCGCTGCCTGGCGGTTGCGCCATCGGCTCGCGTCCGGTTGACCTGCACATCCGCGGTCTCGAAGCCATGGGCGCGGTGATCGACGTGGAAGGTGGCTACATCAAGGCCAAGGCGCCTGAAGGTGGCCTGCGCGGCGCGCACTTCTTCTTCGACACCGTCAGTGTGACCGGTACCGAGAACATCATGATGGCCGCTGCGCTGGCCAAGGGTCGCAGCGTCCTGCAGAACGCCGCTCGCGAACCTGAAGTCATCGACCTGGCGAACTTCCTGATCGCCATGGGCGCCAAGATTACCGGCGCCGGCACCGACACCATCACCATTGATGGCGTCGACCGCCTGCACCCGGCTACTTACAAGGTAATGCCGGACCGTATCGAAACCGGTACCTACCTGGTTGCTGCTGCTGTTACCGGCGGTCGCGTGAAGGTCAAGGATACCGATCCGACCATCCTTGAAGCGGTGCTTGAGAAACTCAAGGAAGCGGGCGCGGAAATTACCTGCGGCGAAGACTGGATCGAGCTGAACATGCACGGCAAGCGGCCTAAAGCCGTCAACGTGCGTACGGCTCCGTACCCGGCATTCCCGACTGACATGCAGGCGCAGTTCATTTCGCTCAACGCCATTGCCGAAGGCACCGGTGCCGTGATCGAGACGATCTTCGAGAACCGTTTCATGCACGTCTACGAGCTGCACCGCATGGGCGCCAAGATCCAGGTCGAAGGCAACACTGCCATCGTTACTGGCACCGAGAAGCTCAAGGGCGCGCCAGTCATGGCCACCGACCTGCGTGCTTCGGCCAGCCTGGTGATCTCCGCGCTGATTGCTGAAGGCGACACCCTGATCGATCGCATCTACCACATAGACCGTGGTTACGAGTGCATCGAAGAGAAACTGCAGATGCTCGGCGCCAAGATCCGCCGCGTACCGGGCTAGTCCCTGCTGCAGCTGTGGTGAGGGAGCAAACTCCCTCGCCACGGTTTGCTGTTAACTGATTTGTTTCAAATCGAGGCTGATTCTTCGTTATCGGGAATGCCTCGATGTGTGTCCGGCGCCGATTGCGACCGGGCATGAGTACCTTTATTAAGGACTGACGTTTCCCATGTTGACCATTGCATTGTCCAAGGGCCGCATTCTTGATGACACCCTGCCGCTTCTGGCTGAAGCGGGCATCGTGCCGACCGAGAATCCGGACAAGAGCCGCAAGCTGATCATCCCCACGACCCAGCCCGACGTACGTTTGCTGATCGTGCGCGCTACCGATGTGCCGACTTACGTCGAGCATGGTGCCGCTGACCTGGGCGTCGCCGGTAAAGATGTGTTGATGGAATACGGCGGCCAGGGCTTGTACGAGCCACTGGACCTGCGAATTGCACTGTGCAAGCTGATGACTGCTGGCCGTGTCGGTGATGTCGAGCCCAAGGGCCGTCTGCGCGTGGCAACCAAGTTCGTTAACGTTGCCAAGCGTTATTACGCCGAGCAGGGCCGTCAGGTCGATATCATCAAGCTCTACGGCTCGATGGAGCTGGCCCCGCTGATCGGTCTGGCGGACAAGATCATCGACGTGGTCGACACCGGCAATACGCTGCGCGCCAATGGCCTGGAACCTCAGGATTTCATTGCCGACATCAGCTCCCGGCTGATCGTCAACAAAGCTTCGATGAAAATGCAGCACGCCCGTATCCAGGCGTTGATCGACACCCTGCGCAAGGCAGTGGAGTCTCGACACCGCGGCTGAGTCACCTGCGCGACCTTGAGTCGCGCCCGTCTATCCGCCTCATAGCCAGAATCTCAGGTGCCCAAGCGGAAACGACTGCTAAGTTAGGGCGCCTGAGTTTTTGCCATTCCTATGAGGCTCTCGCTATGACCGCACCGACTGCAATTCGCCGACTCAACGCTGCTGACCCGGATTTTGCGCATCATCTGGATCATCTGCTGAGCTGGGAAAGTGTGTCTGACGACTCGGTCAATCAGCGGGTGCTGGACATCATCAAAGCCGTGCGCGAGCGTGGCGACGCCGCCCTGGTGGAGTTCACCCAGAAGTTCGACGGCCTGGAAGTGGCCTCGATGGCCGACCTGATCCTGCCGCGCGAGCGCCTGGAACTGGCGCTCACGCGTATCACCATCGCTCAGCGCGAAGCCCTGGAAAAAGCGGCCACCCGGGTGCGCAGCTACCACGAGAAACAGAAGCAGGACTCCTGGAGCTACACCGAGGCCGATGGCACCGTGCTGGGCCAGAAGGTTACTCCGCTGGACCGCGCTGGCCTGTACGTGCCGGGAGGCAAGGCGTCGTATCCGTCTTCGGTACTGATGAATGCCATTCCCGCCAAGGTGGCTGGCGTGACCGAAGTGGTCATGGTAGTACCCACCCCGCGTGGCGAGCTCAATGAGCTGGTGCTGGCGGCGGCGTGCATCGCCGGCGTGGACCGGGTGTTCACCATTGGCGGGGCCCAGGCCGTTGCCGCATTGGCCTATGGCACCGAGAGCGTGCCGAAGGTCGACAAGGTCGTCGGCCCTGGCAACATCTATGTCGCCACCGCCAAGCGCCACGTGTTCGGCCAGGTCGGTATCGACATGATTGCCGGCCCTTCGGAGATCCTCGTGGTGTGCGACGGCCAGACCGATCCGGACTGGATCGCCATGGACCTGTTTTCCCAGGCTGAGCACGACGAAGACGCCCAGGCGATTCTGGTCAGCCCTGACGCCGAATTCCTCGACAAGGTGGCCGCGAGCATCAACAAACTGATGCCGACCATGGAGCGTGCCGAGATCATCGAAACCTCGATCAATGGCCGTGGCGCCCTGATTCTGGTCGAGGACATGAACCAGGCCATCGAAGTGGCCAACCGCATCGCCCCGGAACACCTGGAGCTATCGGTGGCTGATCCACAGGCCTGGCTGCCGTTGATTCGTCACGCGGGCGCGATCTTCATGGGTCGTCACACCTCCGAGGCCCTGGGCGATTACTGCGCAGGCCCCAACCACGTATTGCCGACTTCCGGCACCGCGCGGTTCTCCTCACCGTTGGGTGTGTACGATTTCCAGAAACGCTCCTCGATCATCTTCTGCTCCGAGCAGGGTGCTTCCGAATTGGGCAAAACGGCCTCCGTGCTGGCCCGTGGCGAGTCGCTGACCGCCCACGCGCGCAGTGCCGAATACCGCATCGTCGACGATCAGAAGGGGAACTGAACATGAGTAAATTCTGGAGCCCCTTCGTCAAGGACCTGGTGCCTTACGTGCCGGGCGAGCAGCCCAAGCTGACCAAGCTGGTGAAACTCAACACCAATGAAAACCCGTACGGTCCTTCGCCCAAGGCCCTGGCGGCGATGCAAACCGAATTGAATGACAACCTGCGTCTGTACCCGGACCCGAACAGCGATGTGCTCAAGCAAGCCGTTGCCCGTTACTACGCAGTGCAGGCTAACCAGGTGTTCCTGGGCAACGGTTCCGATGAAGTCCTGGCGCACATTTTCCATGGCTTGCTGCAGCACGATAAGCCGCTGCTGTTCCCGGACATCAGCTACAGCTTCTATCCGGTGTATTGCGGGCTATACGGCATCAAGTTCGATGCGGTGCCGCTGGATGAACAGTTTCAGATCAATCCGGCGGACTATGCCAGGCCGAACGGCGGGGTCATCTTTCCGAACCCGAACGCGCCCACCGGTTGCCTGCTGGCACTGGATGCAGTGGAGCAAATTCTCAAGGCCAGTCCGGATTCGGTGGTGGTGGTGGATGAGGCGTACATCGACTTCGGCGGTGAGACCGCGATCACTTTGGTGGATCGTTATCCGAACCTGCTGGTGACCCAGACCCTGTCCAAATCCCGGTCGCTGGCAGGCTTGCGGGTAGGTTTGGCGGTAGGCCATCCGGACCTGATCGAGGCACTGGAGCGAATCAAAAACAGCTTCAACTCCTATCCGCTGGATCGCCTGGCGAATGTCGGGGCGGCGGCGGCGTTCGAGGATCGCGATTACTTCGACAAGACTTGCCGGTTGGTCATCGAGCACCGTGAGTGGGTCGTCGCGCAATTGGAAGGCAAGGGGTTTGAAGTGTTGCCGTCGGCAGCCAACTTCATTTTCGCCCGTCATCCGCAGCACGACGCAGCGGGCCTGGCAGCCAAGTTACGCGAACAAGGCGTGATCGTCCGGCACTTCAAGCAGGAGCGCATTGCGCAGTTCCTGCGGATCTCCATCGGTACGCCGGAGCAGAACCAGGCGCTGATCGGCGGCCTCGGCAACCTGTAAGCCATCCCCCGATCCTGTGGGAGCGAGCCTGCTCGCGATAGCGGCTTGACAGTCAACGATGATGTTGAACGTTATGCCCTCATCGCGAGCAGGCTCGCTCCCACAGTGTTGTGTGCTGCTTACTCTTCTTCTTTCTCTTTGACCGGGGCCGGTGCCGGTGGCGGACGCAGACCGATTTCGGCGGTGAGCTTGATCTCTTTGCCGTTGCGCATCACCTGAATGGTCACCTTGTCCGTCGGCTTGATCCGCGCCACCTGGTTCATGGAGCGACGGCCGTCGCCGGCTGGTTCGCCGTCGATCGCGAGAATTACGTCGCCCAGTTGCAGGCCGGCTTTCTGCGCCGGGCCATCGCGGAAAATCCCTGCGACCACGATACCCGGGCGCCCCGACAGGCCAAATGACTCGGCCAGTTCCTGGGTCAGGGGCTGTACTTCGATGCCGAGCCAGCCGCGAATTACCTGGCCGTGTTCGATGATCGACTTCATCACTTCCATCGCCAGTTTGACCGGGATGGCGAAGCCGATGCCCTGGGAGCCGCCGGACTTGGAGAAGATCGCCGTGTTGATTCCGGTCAGGTTGCCGTTGGCATCGACCAGCGCGCCGCCGGAGTTGCCGGGGTTGATCGCGGCGTCGGTCTGAATGAAGTCTTCGTAGTTGTTCAGGCCCAGCTGGTTACGGCCAGTGGCGCTGATGATGCCCATGGTCACGGTCTGGCCGACACCGAATGGGTTGCCGATGGCCAGGGCGACGTCGCCGATGCGGATATTGTCAGAGCGCCCGACGGTGATCGACGGGAGGTTCTTGAGGTCGATCTTCAATACCGCGAGATCGGTTTCCGGATCGCTGCCAATCACCCGGGCCAGGGTTTCCCGGCCATCCTTCAGGGCCACGACAATCTGGTCGGCACCGCTGGTGACGTGGTTGTTGGTCAGCAGATAGCCTTCGGGACTCATGATCACGCCCGAACCCAGGCTCGATTCCATGCGTTTCTGCTTGGGCGAGTTGTCGCCGAAGAACCGGCGGAACTGCGGGTCCTCGAACAGCGGGTGGTTCGGTTTGTTGATGACTTTGGTGGTGTAGAGGTTGACCACCGATGGCGCGGCCGTGGTCACCGCGTCGGCATAGGACACCGGACCTTGCTGCACGCTGGTGGTTTGCGGGGCTTGCTGCAGATTCACATCGAGGCTTGGAAGCCCGACCCATTGCGGGTAGCGCTGGATGATCAACAGAGCGATAAGCACGCCGGCCAACAGCGGCCAGCCGGAAAAACGCAGCGCCTTGAGCATTAAGCACGTCCTGAAAGGTTGCAGGCGGTATGAGACCGCCCATAATGACGCGCATTATACGAGGCCGCGCGCGCCTCTGAACGGGATATTTAGGAGTCTTTTATGGCCGTCGCCCTGAGCACCCTGGTCGAAGAAGCTGACCGTTACCTGAACAGCGCCAGGATTGCCGATTATTGCCCCAATGGGTTGCAGGTCGAAGGTCGACCGCAGGTGATGCGTATCGTCAGTGGCGTCACCGCGAGCCAGGCGCTGCTGGACGCGGCGGTCGAAGCCCAGGCCGACCTGGTGCTGGTGCATCACGGTTATTTCTGGAAGGGCGAGAACCCCTGCGTCACCGGCATGAAGCAGCGTCGGCTGAAAACCCTGCTCAAGCACGACATCAGCCTGTTGGCGTATCACCTGCCACTGGACCTGCACCCGGATGTCGGCAACAACGTCCAGCTTGCCCGTCAGCTGGACATCACCGTGGAAGGCCCGCTGGATCCGGACAACCTGAAGATTGTCGGCCTGGTCGGCTCCCTCAGCGAGCCGATGACACCCCGGGATTTCGCCCGTCGAGTGCAGGAAGTCATGGGGCGCGGGCCGTTGCTGATCGAAGGCAGCGAGATGATCCGCCGCGTCGGCTGGTGCACCGGCGGCGGCCAGGGCTACATCGACCAGGCCGTGCTGGCCGGCGTTGACCTGTACCTCAGTGGCGAAGCGTCCGAGCAGACCTTCCACAGCGCCCGGGAAAACGACATCAGCTTCATCGCCGCCGGCCACCATGCCACCGAGCGTTACGGCGTGCAGGCCCTGGGCGACTACCTGGCGCGACGCTTTGCGCTGGAACACATCTTCATCGATTGCCCGAACCCGATCTGATTGAATCGCAATTCCTTGCGTAGGAGCTGCCGAAGGCTGCGATCTTTTGATCTTAAAAAAACAACGTCAAAAGATCGCAGCCTTGGGCAGCTCCTACCGGGGTGGTGTGCCAATCAGCCAGGCGTAGTAGCGGCCAAACGCGGGGGTATATTCATATACCCTTTCGATCTAGCCAGCGTCCTGATTAGAAGAGGTCGCTGTGCTAGGATTCCCCGCTCGAACACGGCCCGCTGGCCGTCCATAAGATCGTTTTCGTGAGTAGCCATGGTCGACAAACTGACGCATCTGAAACAGCTGGAGGCCGAAAGCATCCACATCATCCGCGAGGTCGCCGCCGAGTTCGATAACCCGGTGATGCTGTACTCCGTCGGTAAAGACTCCGCCGTGATGCTGCACCTTGCGCGCAAGGCATTCTTCCCAGGCAAGCTGCCGTTCCCGGTCATGCACGTGGACACCCGGTGGAAGTTCAAGGAGATGTACGCGTTCCGCGACCGCATGGTCGAAGAACTCGGCCTCGACCTGCTGGTGCACGTGAACCCCGATGGCGTCGCGCAGGGCATCAACCCGCTGACCCACGGCAGCGCCAAGCACACCGACATCATGAAGACCGAAGGCCTCAAGCAGGCCCTCGACAAATACGGCTTCGACGCCGCCTTCGGTGGTGCCCGTCGCGATGAAGAAAAATCCCGCGCCAAAGAGCGCGTGTATTCCTTCCGCGATACCAAGCACCGTTGGGACCCGAAAAACCAGCGCCCGGAGCTGTGGAACGTCTATAACGGCAACGTCAACAAAGGCGAATCCATTCGTGTGTTCCCGTTGTCGAACTGGACCGAACTGGACATCTGGCAGTACATCTACCTCGAAGGCATCCCGATTGTGCCGCTGTATTTCGCCGCCGAGCGCGACGTCATCGAGATGAATGGCACCTGGATCATGATCGACGACGAACGCCTGCTCAATCACCTGAGCGACGAAGACAAGGCGCGCATCGTCAAGAAGAAAGTCCGTTTCCGCACACTGGGTGACTACCCGCTGACCGGCGCGGTCGAGTCCGAGGCCACCAGCCTGACCGACATCATTCAGGAAATGCTCCTGACGCGAACTTCCGAACGCCAGGGCCGGGTCATCGACCACGATGGCGCAGGCTCGATGGAAGAAAAGAAACGTCAGGGTTATTTCTAAGGGGTTGTCATGTCGCACGTATCTGATTTGATCAGCGAGGACATCCTCGCCTACCTGGGCCAGCACGAACGCAAGGAAATGCTGCGCTTCCTGACCTGTGGCAACGTCGACGACGGCAAGAGCACCCTGATCGGGCGCCTGCTGCACGACTCCAAGATGATCTACGAAGATCACCTGGAAGCCATCACCCGCGACTCGAAAAAAGTTGGCACCACCGGCGAAGACATCGACCTGGCGTTGCTGGTCGACGGCCTGCAGGCCGAGCGTGAGCAAGGCATCACCATCGATGTCGCCTACCGCTATTTCTCTACCGCCAAGCGCAAATTCATCATCGCCGATACCCCGGGCCATGAGCAGTACACGCGCAACATGGCCACCGGTGCGTCCACCTGTGACCTGGCGATCATCCTGGTTGATGCCCGTTACGGCGTGCAGACCCAGACCCGTCGCCACAGCTTCATCGCCTCGTTACTGGGCATCAAGCACATCGTGGTCGCCATCAACAAGATGGACCTCAATGGCTTCGACGAAAGCGTGTTCGAGTCGATCAAGGCCGATTACCTGAAGTTTGCCGAAGGTATCGCCTTCAAACCGACCACCATGGCCTTCGTGCCGATGTCCGCTCTCAAGGGCGACAACGTGGTGAACAAATCCGAGCGTTCGCCGTGGTACACCGGCCAGTCGCTGATGGAGATCCTGGAAACCGTCGAGATCGCCAACGACCGCAACTACACCGACCTGCGTTTCCCGGTGCAGTACGTCAACCGTCCCAACCTGAACTTCCGTGGTTTCGCCGGCACCCTGGCCAGCGGCGTCGTGCACAAGGGCGATGAAGTCGTTGTGCTGCCGTCGGGCAAGAGCAGCCGTGTGAAATCCATCGTCACCTTCGAGGGTGAACTGGAGCACGCCGGTCCTGGTCAGGCGGTAACGCTGACCATGGAAGACGAGATCGACATCTCCCGCGGTGACCTGCTGGTGCACGCCGACAACCTGCCGCAAGTCACTGACGCGTTCGACGCCATGCTGGTGTGGATGGCGGAAGAGCCGATGCTGCCGGGCAAGAAATACGACATCAAGCGCGCCACCACTTACGTGCCGGGTTCGATCACCAGCATCGTTAACCGTGTTGACGTGAACACCCTGGAAGAAGGACCTGCCAGCTCGTTGCAACTGAACGAGATCGGTCGGGTCAAGGTGAGCCTCGACGCGGAGATCGCGCTGGACGGTTACGCCAGCAACCGCACCACGGGTTCGTTCATCGTCATCGATCGCCTGACCAATGGCACTGTCGCCGCCGGCATGATCATCGCCCAGCCGTTGGCTCATGGCAGCAGCACGCACCACGGCAAACTGGCTCACGTGGCCACCGAAGAACGCGCCCAGCGCTTCGGCCAGCAACCGGCAACCGTGTTGTTCAGCGGGCTGTCGGGCGCGGGCAAAAGCACCCTGGCCTACGCGGTTGAACGCAAGTTGTTCGACATGGGCCGTGCGGTGTTCGTACTGGATGGCCAGAACCTGCGTCACGACCTGAACAAGGGTCTGCCACAGGATCGCGCCGGACGCACCGAGAACTGGCGCCGTGCCGCACACGTTGCGCGTCAGTTCAACGAAGCCGGCCTGCTGACCCTCGCCGCATTCGTCGCACCGAGCGCCGAAGGCCGCGAACAGGCCAAGGACCTGATCGGCAAGGAGCGCCTGCTGACGGTCTACGTCCAGGCCTCGCCAGCGGTCTGTGCCGAGCGTGACCCGCAAGGCCTGTACGCCGCGGCAGGTGACAACATCCCGGGTGAATCCTTCCCGTACGACGTGCCGCTGGATGCCGACCTGGTAGTCGATACCCAGTCCCTGTCGCTGGAAGAAAGCGTCAAGCAGGTGCTGGATCTGCTGCGTCAGCGTGGCGCGATCTAAGCGTTAGCCGTTAATAAAAAACCCGCCGATGAGTGATCATCCGGCGGGTTTTTTGTTTCGGGTCAACTCGGTCAACTGTGGGAGCCAGCCCGCTGGCGATTGCGGTGTTTCAGTCAACCCATCTGCTGAATGTGAATCCGCTATCACCAGCAGGCTGGCTCCCACAGGAGATCAGTGTTTGGCTGGATATTTGCGATGCATCTGCTCCAACAGTGCATCCTTGTCTTCCCATAGCTGATTGATCCAGCCCTGGAACTGCAACCGGTACTCCCCATCCTGCTCATAATTCTTGCCGATGAACTCCGGTGGAATTTTCAACTCCTGGAAGTGCACCACCACATCCTGCACGTTCCCGCACAACAGATCCCAATACCCCGGACGCCCGCCCGGATAGTGAATGGTCACGTTGACGATCGACTCCAGCTGCTCACCCATCGCATCCAGCACAAACGCAATGCCGCCGGCCTTGGGTTTGAGCAGGTATTTGAAGGGTGATTTCTGCTGTGCGTGTTTACCTTCGGTGAAGCGCGTGCCTTCGGCGAAGTTGAACATGCCTACCGGGTAGTTGCGAAATTTCGCGCAGGTCTTGCGGGTGGTTTCCAGGTCTTTGCCTTTCTTCTCCGGGTGCTTTTCCAGGTAGGCCTTGGAGTAGCGCTTCATGAACGGGAAGCCCAGGGCCCACCATGCCAGGCCGATCACCGGGACCCAGATCAGCTCCTGCTTGAGAAAGAACTTCAGCGGCTGGATGCGGCGGTTGAGCACGTACTGCAGCACCATGATGTCGACCCAGCTCTGGTGGTTGCTGGTGATCAGGTAGGAGTGCTGATAGTCCAGGCCTTCCAGGCCGCTGAGGTGCCAGCGGGTGCGGCAGACCAGGTTCATCCAGGCCTTGTTGTTGCTGATCCAGGCTTCATGGGTATGGCTCATCAGCCAGCGCGTGAAGCGCTGGGTGATGGCGAAGGGCAGCACCTTGAAGATCGCCACGCAGAACAGGAACGAGCACAGCAGGATGGTATTGAGCGCCAGCAATAGCGATGCGATCACGCCGCGCACGGCGGCAGGCAGGAAACCCAGCATTTAAAGATCCATAGGTCGGTTGGCGGCTTGGATCGCGGTCAACGCGATGGTGTAGACGATGTCGTCGACCTGCGCGCCGCGCGGCAGGTCGTTCACCGGTTTGCGCAGGCCTTGCAGCATCGGCCCGAGGCTGACGCAGTCGGCGCTGCGCTGCACGGCTTTGTGTGTGGTGTTGCCGGTGTTCAGGTCGGGAAACACGAACACCGTGGCGCGACCGGCAACCTGGCTGTTCGGCGCCAGTTGCCGGGCCACGGTTTCGTTGGCGGCAGCGTCGTACTGCAGGGGGCCGTCGATCAGCAGCGAGTTCTGCTGTTCGTGGGCGAGCAATGTCGCTTCGCGGACTTTCTCGACTTCTTCACCGCTGGCGGATTCGCCGCTGGAATAGCTGATCATCGCCACCCGCGGAGTGATGCCGAAAGCCGCCGCCGAGTCGGCACTTTGCAGAGCGATCTCGGCCAGTTCGCTGGCGCTCGGGTGCGGGTTCATCACGCAGTCGCCGTAGACCAGCACCTCTTCCGGAAACAACATAAAGAACACCGATGACACCAGGGTGCAGCCCGGCGCGGTCTTGATCAGCTGCAGGGCCGGGCGGATGGTGTTGGCGGTGGAGTGGATGACCCCGGACACCAGCCCGTCGACCTCGTCCAGCGCCAGCATCATGGTGCCGATCACCACGGTGTCTTCCAGTTGCTGCTCGGCCATCGGCGCGTTGAGGCTTTTGCTTTTACGCAGCGCGACCATCGGCTCGACATAGCGCTCGCGGATCAGGTCCGGGTCGAGAATTTCCAGCCCCGGCGGCAGCTCGATATCGTGCGCACGGGCCACGGCTTCGACGTCTGCGGGCTTGGCCAGGAGCACGCAACGGGCGATGCCGCGGGCCTGGCAGATGGCCGCCGCCTGTACGGTCAACGGCTCGCTGCCCTCAGGCAATACGATGCGCTTGTTGGCGGCCTGGGCGCGCTGGATCAGTTGATAGCGGAACACTGCCGGCGACAGGCGCATTTCCCGCGGAGTACCGCAGCGCTGGTGCAGCCAGTTGGCGTCGAGGTGGCTGGCGACGAAGTCGGTGATGATCTCCGCGCGCTCGCGGTCGTCGATCGGGATCTCCTTATTCAGCCCGTTCAACTGGTTGGCAGTGTCGTATGAACCGGTGCTCACCGACAGCACGGGCAGGCCGGCCTGCAAGGCGCCGCGGCACAAGTCCATGATGCGCGGGTCGGGCAGGGTGTCGCTGGTCAGCAGCAGGCCGGCCAGCGGTACGCCGTTCATGGCGGCGAGGCTGACGGCGAGGATGATGTCATCGCGGTCGCCCGGGGTGACCACCAGCACGCCGGGCTTGAGCAGCTCGACAGTGTTGCGCATGGTACGCGCGCAGATGATGATTTTGCTCATGCGCCGGGTTTCGTAATCCCCGGCGTTGAGAATCTGCGCGCCCATCAGGTCGGCGACGTCGCGGGTGCGGGGGGCGTTGAGTTCCGGCTGGAACGGGATGCACCCGAGCAGTTTGAAATCACCGCTGCGCAGCAATGGCGAGTGTTCCTTCAGGCGTGAGGCGAAGACTTCCATGCTTTCATCGGTCTTGACCTTGTTGAGGATCACGCCGAGGACTTTCGGGTCCTTGGGGCCACCAAACAACTGCGCCTGCAATTCCACACGGCCGGACAGTTCGGTGAGCACTTCGTTTTCCGGCGCCGAGACCAGGATCACGTCGGCGTCCAGGCTCTTGGCCAGGTGCAGATTGACTCGCGCAGCGTAGCTGGCACTGCGGGTCGGGACCATGCCTTCGACGATCAGCACGTCCTTGCCGATCGCTGCCTGTTGATAGAGCGTGATGATTTCTTCGAGCAGCTCATCGAGCTGACCGTCGCCCAGCATGCGTTCGACGTGGGCCAGGCCCAGCGGCTGGGGCGGTTTGAGGCCATGGGTGCGCGCCACCAGTTCGGTGGAGCGTTCAGGCCCGGTGTCGCCCGGGTGCGGTTGGGCGATCGGTTTGAAAAAGCCGACTTTGAGACCGGCTCGCTCAAGGGTACGCACCAGCCCGAGGCTGATGGAGGTCAGACCCACACCAAAATCGGTGGGCGCGATAAAAAAAGTTTGCATGCGGATTCTCTAAGGGAGCGCAGGGGTGACCTTCTATTTTTGGAGGTCTACCGACATTCAGTCGCCAAGGTTATCGCTAACCGGGCCTTGTGCGCACCAACCGCAAGCAAAGGGCTGTCCTATTTTTTCAATGCGCTGCGCCGGGTCCATGACCCAGGCCCGGGATTGCCATGGCGGCTGGTGGCGCAGGTGCTGGGTATGGCCGCAGGAAAGCTCGGCAACCCAGTGCCCGTCCTCGTCCTGATGGAAACCTGTAACCCTGGAGTCCTGCATCGTCATCCGTCTGTCCGGGTTGTGTTCGCTTTCGGGCGATTGCTTCGCTAAACTTGGCCTTTCTATATTCTTCTGCAAAAGGTCTCGCCCCATGCTGATCGCCGCCAATAAGGCTGTCTCCATCGACTATACCCTGACCAACGACGCTGGTGAGGTCATCGACAGCTCCGCCGGCGGCGCGCCGCTGGTTTACCTGCAAGGCGCAGGCAATATCATTCCAGGCCTGGAAAAAGCCCTGGAAGGCAAGGCAGTTGGTGATGAACTGACCGTTGCCGTTGAACCTGAAGACGCTTACGGCGAGTACGCTGCCGAACTGGTCAGCACCCTGAGCCGCAGCATGTTCGAAGGCGTCGACGAACTGGAAGTGGGCATGCAGTTCCACGCTTCCGCTCCGGACGGCCAGATGCAGATCGTCACCATTCGCGATCTGGACGGCGACGACGTGACTGTCGACGGCAACCACCCGTTGGCCGGTCAGCGCCTGAATTTCCAGGTCAAGATCATCGACATCCGTGACGCCAGCCAGGAAGAAGTTGCCCATGGTCACGTCCATGGCGAAGGTGGTCATCACCACTGATTTTCTGCGCTAAGCTCAGAGAACTGGAGAGGCGCCCGAGGGCGCCTTTTTTAGTCCGCGGTTGTCCATGGCAGCGCCGCCAGGTAGCTGTTTCGAGAAGAACACGGGAATTTGGAGTTCGTCATGAGCGCTTTTCACGACCTTAAATTGACAGCCCTGGATGGTCAGGAGCTACCGCTGGCGCCTTTCAAAGGGCGCGTCGTGCTGGTGGTGAACGTTGCCTCCAAATGTGGCCTGACTCCGCAATACGCGGCGCTGGAAAACCTTTACCAGCAGTACAAGGACAAAGGTTTCAGCGTGCTCGGGCTGCCGTGCAACCAGTTTGCCGGGCAGGAACCGGGGACTGAGCAGGAGATCCAGGAATTCTGCAGCCTGAACGATGGCGTGACGTTTCCGTTGTCCAGCAAGCTGGAAGTGAACGGGCACGATCGTCATCAGTTGTATCGCCTGCTGGCGGGCGAGGGGGCTGAGTTTCCAGGGGACATCACCTGGAACTTTGAGAAATTCCTGCTGGGCAAGGACGGCCGCGTGCTGGCGCGGTTCTCGCCGCGCACGGCGCCGGATGATGCTTCTGTGATCCAGGCGATCGAGAAAGCGCTGAGCTGAAAAAGAAAGATCAAAAGATCGCAGCCGGCGGCAGCTCCTACGGGTGTTCACATTCCCTGTAGGAGCTGCCGAAGGCTGCGATCTTTTCGTTTCTGATCCTAAATCACTTAAATCAATAATGCTGTTCAGCCCTCGATGTTCTCCATATTATGGCTGTCATAAAGCCTGTCCCCCGTGGAGCGTCCTCATGCCCGTCAAAGCCCTGTTCAAACCGTTCCACCTCGGCACTCTCCAATTGCCGACCCGCGTCGTCATGGCGCCGATGACTCGTTCGTTCTCCCCAGGTGGCGTGCCCAATGCCAAAGTGATCGAGTACTACCGTCGACGTGCTGCCGCCGGCGTTGGCCTGATCATTACCGAAGGCACCACGGTCGATCACAAGGCCTCCAATGGCTACCCGAACGTGCCGCACTTCTATGGTGAGGCTGCATTGGCCGGCTGGAAGAAAGTGGTCGATGCGGTGCACGCCGAAGGCGGCAAGATCGTGCCTCAGCTGTGGCATGTCGGCAGTGTGCGGCGCACCGGCACCGAGCCGGACGCCAGCGTGCCGGGCTACGGTCCCTCGGAAAAGCTGAAGGACGGTCAGGTCGTGGTTCACGGCATGAGCAAACAGGACATCCAGGAAGTCATCGCCGCATTTGCCCAGGCGGCCAAGGATGCACAAAGCATTGGCATGGACGGCGTGGAAATCCACGGGGCCCACGGCTATCTGGTCGATCAGTTCTTCTGGGAAGGCAGCAACCAGCGCACCGACGAGTACGGTGGCAGCCTGGCCAATCGTTCGCGCTTTGCCATCGAATTGATTCAAGCGGTGCGTGCCGCGGTCGGTGAAGGCTTCCCGATCATCTTCCGCTTCTCCCAGTGGAAGCAGCAGGACTACACCGCCCGCCTGGTGCAGACCCCGCAAGCGCTGGGTGAATTCCTCCAGCCGCTGTCCGACGCCGGCGTGGATATTTTCCACTGCTCGACGCGCCGTTTCTGGGAGCCGGAGTTCGACGGTTCCGAACTGAACCTGGCAGGCTGGGCTCGCAAACTCACTGGCAAACCGACCATCACCGTGGGCAGCGTGGGCCTGGATGGCGAGTTCCTGCAGTTCATGGTCAACACCGACAAGATCGCTCAGCCTGCCAGCCTGGAAAAGCTGCTGGAACGCTTGAACAACGACGAGTTCGACCTGGTGGCGGTGGGGCGCGCGTTGCTGGTGGATCCGGACTGGGCGCAGAAAGTGCGCGATGGGCGTGAGGAAGATATCTTGCCGTTCAGCCGTGAGGCGTTGATGACGCTGGTTTAAGCGTCAACTGGGAAGGCCCCATCGCCAGCAGGCTGGCTCCCACAGGTTTTGTGTACACCGCAGACCCCTGTGAACCAGAAGGCTGGCTTTAACAGGTTTTGTGTACACCGCAGATCCCTGTGAACCAGCAGACTGGCTTTAACAGGTTTTGAGTACACCGCAGACCCCTTGTGGGAGCCAGCCTGCTGGCGATGACTGACTCAATGTCACCCTGGGCTCAGGGTGAGGTTGGTGCATTTGGCACCACGTGCTCCCCCTCACAAGCCCCCCGCAACTGCCCCTCAAACTGCTCGATAATCGCCGGCCAGCCCTGGCGACTGGCATGCTGCCTGGCGTTCAGACGCACGCAGCGCAACGTCTCGCGCTCCTCCAGCAACCATGCCGCCGCATCGCAAAACGCATCTTCATCCCCAGGCATCGCCAGCACCCCGTTGTAGCCATGACGAATATGCTGGGCCGCTGCAGCTTGATCGTACGCCACCACGCCCAGGCCCGAAGCCAGCGCCTCAAGCACTACATTGCCGAAGGTCTCGGTCATGCTCGGAAACAGAAACACATCCCCCGAGGCATAGTGACTGGCCAGGACTTCACCGCGCTGGGCCCCGCAGAAGATCGCATGTGGCAGTTCCTTTTCGAGCGCAGCCCGTTGCGGGCCGTCACCGATCACGATCAGTTTCAGATTCTTCTGTGGATAACTCGCCTTCAACGTATCGAAACACCGCTTGAGCAGGCCCAGGTTTTTCTCCGGCGCCAGGCGACCGACATGGATCACCGCGATGTCGCGCTCGGCCAGGCCCCACTGTTCACGCAGCGCCGGCAAACGCCGGGTCGGATGAAACAACTGGCTGTCGACCCCGCGGGACAGCAACGCCAACCGCTCGAAATGCCGACGCTCCAGCTCCATGCGCTGACTCACACTGGGCACCAGCGTCAGGCTCGAACGGTTGTGAAACCAGCGCAGGTAGTGAGTCAGCAGGCGGGTCAGCAGGCCGAAGCCATACTGGCTGGAGTACTGCTGGAAATTGGTGTGAAACCCGCTGACCACCGCAATGCCCAGGCGGCGTGCAGCGCGCAGCGCGGACAACCCCAGCGGTCCTTCCGTCGCGATGTAGAGCACATCCGGGCGATGGTGCTGCCAGCGCCGCAGCAACTTGTGCATCGACGACTGCCCCCACTGCAACCCTGGATAACCCGGTAGCGGCCAGCCCCGGCACAGCAGCAACTCATCGTCGCCAACCATTTGCTGGTCGCCATTCTGGCGCGGCCGCACCAGCTCCACGCGATGCCCGCGCGCGCGCAAGCCGTCGCACAAACGGCCAAGGGTGTTGGCCACGCCGTTGATTTCGGGAGGGAAGGTTTCGGTGATCAGGGTGATATGCAGAGCTGTCGTCATGACCCCAGTGTCGGCTGGGGCCATGTCGTCGGTGTGACGGAGAAATGATGGATTTGTGAACAGTCAGCGCTGGGTCACCAGGTTTTCCGCGCCACGTTCACGCACCCAGAACAACGTTGCGCCCGCGACGGCCGCCGGCATCATCAGGATATTGACCACCGGAATCAGCAGCACCAGGTAAACGCTCCCGCCAAAACTCATGCTCTGCCAGCGCTTTTCGCGCAGCCAGGCAAGCATCTCGTTCCAGCCCAGCTTGTGGTTATCCGCCGGGTAGTCGATGTACTGGATCGCCATCATCCACACCCCGAACAGCAGCCACAGCGGCGCGGCGATGATGTTGACCACCGGGATGAACGACAGGATGAACAGCCCAAGCGCCCGGGGCAGGAAGTAGCCAAGCTTGCGCATTTCCCGGGCCAGGGTGCGCGGGATCATGGCGATCAGCTCACCCCAGCTGAAAGCGGGGAAGTCGTCGGTGCCGCGCACCACCACTTCAACTTTTTCCGCGAGGAAGCCATTGAAGGGGGCCGCGATGATATTGGCCAGCATGGTGAAGGTGAAAAACACCATTAACACCACCAGCACGACAAAAATCGGCCACAGGATGTAACTGAGAAAACTCAGCCACTCGGGTAGGGACGGCATCAGCGTATCAACCCACAGGCTGAACTGATGGCTGGCCAGGTAGATCAATCCGACGAACAGTATCAAGTTGATCATCAGCGGCAACAGCACGAACAAACGCAGGCCGGGGCTCAGGACCAGCTTGAGGCCTTCACGCAGGTATTGCGGGCCAGAGAGAACGGGGGCGGGCATAAGGGGCTCCGAGCTAGGGGAAACGCGCCGACCTTACCGGCTTTGCCCGGGTGGCGAAAGCGCCGTGGCAGCGTCGACATCAGCTTTAACAAATTAGTCTATACAGTCGCGGTACCGGATAGAGACCACCTATGAGCTGGATTGTTATTGCGTATTTCCTTAATCTTCGCCCCCTCGATAAGCTGCACCCATTCTTTTTACAGGACTGTCGAGCCCAAGCCTTCCCCAAGTGCTTTCAACGGTCCTTTTTAATTCCCGCCGGCAACCCGGCGTTCCGCGCCAGTTGTTTGGGCCGGTCAACAGGAGCAGGTCATGTCTGAAGTCCGTCATTCGCGAGTGATTATTCTTGGTTCCGGCCCTGCCGGTTACAGCGCAGCGGTCTATGCCGCACGTGCCAACCTCAAGCCACTGCTGATCACCGGCATGCAGGCTGGCGGTCAGCTGACCACCACCACCGAAGTCGACAACTGGCCGGGCGATGTCCACGGCCTGACCGGCCCGGCGTTGATGGAGCGGATGAAAGAACACGCCGAGCGCTTCGAGACCGAGATCGTCTTCGATCACATCAATGCCGTGGACTTTGCTTCCAAGCCTTACAGCCTGACCGGCGACAGCGGGACTTACACCTGCGACGCCCTGATCATCGCCACTGGCGCCAGCGCTCGTTACCTGGGCCTGCCATCGGAAGAAGCGTTCATGGGCAAGGGCGTTTCGGCCTGCGCTACCTGCGACGGTTTCTTCTACCGCAACAAGCCAGTGGCGGTAGTGGGCGGTGGCAACACCGCGGTGGAAGAAGCGCTGTACCTGGCCAACATCGCCAGCACAGTGACCCTGGTCCACCGTCGCGAAACCTTCCGCGCCGAGAAGATCCTGATCGACAAGCTGAACGCCCGCGTTGCCGAAGGCAAGATCGTGCTGAAGCTGAACTCGACGCTCGACGAAGTGCTGGGCGACAACATGGGCGTGACCGGTGCGCGCCTGAAGAACAACGACGGCAGCTTCGATGAACTGAAAGTCGACGGCGTGTTCATCGCTATCGGCCATACGCCGAACACTTCGCTGTTCGAAGGCCAGTTGACCATGAAAGATGGTTACCTGGTTGTGCAGGGCGGCCGTGAAGGCAACGCTACCGCGACCAACCTCGAAGGTATCTTCGCGGCTGGCGACGTGGCCGACCACGTCTACCGCCAGGCCATCACCTCCGCCGGTGCCGGCTGCATGGCTGCACTGGATGCCGAGCGCTACCTGGACGACCTGCAGAACGCCAAGTTCTGAGAGCGTTGAAATGAAAAAACCGGCTTCGGCCGGTTTTTTTGTCCGTGAATCCTGTCAACACTCAACTGTAGGAGCGAGCTTGCTCGCGAAAAACCTCCATGCGACCCGTTTATCCAGGAAGCCCACAGCATCGTTGACGTCCATCGCGAGCAGGCTCGCTCCCACAGGCAGATCCGTTACAAATTCAACCCTTGATTCGTTCCTGCACGAAATCCATCACCTTCAACGACTGATAAATCGCATTCGCCGCGACCCGCCCAAACGGCCCGCCGTTCCAGTCCAGCAAGTAGGGTTTGAACTGCTCATACCGCCGGCTTTCCCCGCACACCGCTTCAGCGATGACGCGGCCCCCAATCGAACCGGTATTCAACCCGTGCCCACCAAATGAAGTACAGGCCCAGACACCCGGTTCCAGCCACCCGAGGTTGGGCATCTTGTTGGTTGAATAGCCCATCAGCCCGGACCAGGCCAGTTCGATTTTCACGGGGGCCAGCTGTGGGTAGACCGAGACCATGTCTGCCTTGAGCATGGCGGCCAGGGCTTGCTCATTCTGTTCGTTACGGGTGGTGATGCGTCCGCCCCAGAGCAGGCGATCGCCTTCCACTACCCGATAATAATCCGAAGCTCGACGGTCATCGGAAAACGCCGCGCCGGAATCGAGCACCGATTTGATCGAATCGCCCAGGTGCTCGGTCAGCACCACGTAAGTGGCAATAGGCAGGTAGGCGCGACTGAGCTTCTGCAGCTCCGGGCCACCGTAGCCGCCCGCGCAGAACACCAGGTGCTGGCAGCGTACGCTGCCGCGAGCCGTGCGGATCAACTTGTCCGCACCTTCGTGATGCCAGGCCAGCATTTTCGAGTGTTCGTGAACCTTGCCGCCCGCCGCTTCAATCGCCAAGGCCAGGCCCAGGCAGTAATTGAGCGGGTGAAAATGCAGGGCGTTCGGGTCTTCTACGCCCTGGAAGTAGCGTTGGGTGTGAGCCCGTTCTCGAACCTGCGCGGTGTTTAGGTAATTGAGTTCGTAGCCGAAGTCGCGGCGCATCGTCTCGATGTGAGACTTGACGCCAGCGCCGTCGTCGTAGCGCTTGACCCGGATCGTGCCGGCGGACGGCTCGCAACCGCCCAGCGCCAATTCGGCGATATTGTTGCGCACGATCTGTACGCCTTCGACTGACATCTGGAACAGTGCCCTGGCCTGATCCAGGCCTAGCTTCTTGCGAATGGCCCCCGAGCCTTCAGCCCAGCCCGGCGAGACCACGCCGCCATTGCGTCCGGACGCGCCCCAGGCCACCTGATGGGCTTCCAGCACGATCACCCTTTTGCCGCGTCGGGTCAGTTCCAGGGCCGCGGTGAGGCCGGCGATGCCGGCACCAATGATGCACACGTCACAGTTTTCATCGGTATTGAGTTCAGGCCTGGCCGCGCGGGGCAGCGAGGTTTGGGAGTACCAGGTGTTGGGGAAGGACATGGGTCGATCCTTGAAAATAGTTGACTGCACATGCACGCACACATTCAACCCTGCAGGAGCGCGCTTGCTCGCGAGAAACCATGGACACCGCGTTCATTCAGGCTGCCCGCGTTATCGTTGACGCCCATCGCGAGCGAGCTCGCTCCTACAAGGGAAGCGGGTTACTTGACGGTCGAGTAATCGACGCCGTACCACTTGGTCGACAATTTCGTCAGCGTGCCGTCCTTGTGCATTTCGTCGATGATGGTGCCCAGCTTGGCCTTCAACTCCGGATCACCTTTGTCGGTAGCCACGGCCAGCGGTTCATAGAAAGCGACGACGTTGTCCACGGCGCGTAGCGGGTAGCCTTTTTTGACCGCCGCATCCAGGGTGCTGCGCTGGGTAAGGATGGCGTCCAGGCGAGCGCCATCGCCCAGGCGCAGGTCGTCCAGCGGCCCGACGGAACCGGCGTAGGTTTTCATTTTTTCGGTCTTGACGTCGTACACCACGGGCGGCACATCGCTGGTTTCGATGGCCAATGCCTGGTTGAGGAAGTCCTCGGAAGTGGTGCCCCCTTCAACGCCGATGGTCTTGCCGTTCAAGGCTTTGTGGTCCGTGACCGTGGACTTGTCATGCACGGCAAAGACATAAGGCACGTAGTAATAAGTGCCCGGGAAGTCGAGGATGCGCGCGCGGCTTTTGGTTGCCGTCATCGAGCCCACGGACATGTCCCAGCGTCCGTTCCACTTGCCGGCGGTGATCACGTCCCAATCGGGCGTGATGAACTTGACCTCGACGCCCAGGCGCTTGGCGATTTCTTTCGAAACATCGATATCGAAGCCATCGATTTCATTCTTGTCGTTGATGAAGCCTTGTGGCGGCCAGGTGGCCGACGTGGCAACGGTCATCGTCTTGCTGCTCTGGATCTTGTCCAGCACCGCGCCGGCATTGGCGGCGCCGACAAACAACAGCGACATTGCGGCGGCGAGGGTGAGTACGCGTTTACTTCTGACCATGTCCATCTCCATGTCTCGTTATTGTTATGGCGGGCGAAGCGGTGTTCAGTGACCGATAATCTGCGAGAGGAACTTCTGCGCACGTTCGGTCTGCGGGTTATTGAAAAATTCGGCCGGGGTGGCCTGTTCGATCACCTGCCCCTGATCCATGAACAGCACGCGGTCGGCGACCTTGCTGGCAAAGCCCATTTCATGGGTGACGCAGATCATGGTCATGCCGTCGGTAGCCAATTCGCCCATCACGTCCAGTACTTCATGGACCATTTCCGGGTCCAGGGCCGAGGTCGGTTCATCGAACAGCATCACTTTGGGATTCATGCACAGCGCCCGGGCAATCGCCACTCGCTGCTGCTGGCCGCCGGATAATTGCGACGGATATTTGTCGGCATGCTCGGCAATGCGCACCCGCTCCAGGTAAACCTGCGCACGCTTCTTCGCTTCGCCAGCCGACACGCCTTGCACCAGTTGCGGCGCCAGGGTCAGGTTGTCCATCACGCTGAGGTGCGGGAACAGGTTGAAGCTCTGGAACACCATGCCGATTTCACTGCGCACGGCGCTGACACTTTCTGCCTCGCTGGTGAGGACGATGCCGTTGACCTTGATCTGGCCTTTCTGGAAATTCTCCAGATGGTTGATGCAGCGAATCATCGTCGACTTGCCCGAGCCCGAGGGCCCGCACACCACCAGGATTTCACCGGTGGCGACGGTCAGGTCGACATCGCGTAGCGCATGAAAATTGCCGTACCACTTGTTCAGGCCGGTGATGGAAATCATCGGGGGATTGGCTGGCGCAGCAGGGGCCAGGTCGAGACGTTCTGCGGTACTGGTGAGAGTCATCAGCCATCAACCTCTTGCCGTGGATCGGTTGACCCGTTTTTCGATTCGCGCCTGCACCCGCTCGAGAATGAACGACAGCGCCCAGTAGATCATCGCGGCGGTGATCAGCATTTCCAGGTGGCGGAAGTCAGCCCGGCCCTGGGTCTTGGCCAGGTACATCAACTCCCACACGCCGATCACCGAAACCAGGGAGCTGTCCTTGAGCATGGCGATGAACTGGTTGCCGGTGGGCGGGATAATCACGCGCAGCGCCTGGGGCATGATCACCCGGCTCAAGGTCTTGAACGGGCTGATATTCAACGCCCGGGAGGCTTCCCACTGACCCACCGGAATGCTCTGGATGCCGGCGCGGAAAATCTCGGTCATGTACGCGCCGTAGCACAGCGACAAGGCGAGGATGCCCGCCGGGACTGCGTCGACCACATACCCCAGCTGCGGCAGGCCGAGGTAGATCAGGTAGATCTGGATCAGCAACGGCACGCCGCGAAAGAACGAGGTGTAGAACGAGGCGAGGGCGTTGGCCAGGCCGTTGTTCGACAGCTTGGCGACCGCGCCGATCAACGCCAGCACGAAGGCAATCACGATCGCCACCGCCGAGATGTACAGCGTGGTGGCAGCGCCCTGGACGATCAGGAAACCGACCTTGTCGAGGATGAAGCTGTAGGACAGGTCGAAGGTGTCGAAGAACGCGAGGAACAGGATAAGAAGTTCAATCCAGACCACTGTGGTCTGCACCTTGAACTTCAGGCGTCCGAGGATGTGGAAGTTCAGCGTCCCCAGCGCGGCGATGGCCAGGCCGATGGCGATGTTGCGGGTAGTCAGGCTGTCGGGGGCATTGCCCAGCAGTGGATGCAGAAAGTTACCGAGGGCGCTGTTGCCCAGGTTCATCAGGTAGGCGCCGAGGAACAGTACAACGGCTACGCCGAGCAGGAATTGAGGATCGTTGGACTTCTTCTTATAAATTATATTGTCGTGATACATGCATGCCTCGGCGTTTAGATGGTGATGATCTCGCTGATAAGATGAGGTTGGTCAGGATTTGAACTTTGGGAGCCGGCAAGCCGGCTCCCACCATTCGAAATCGGGTGTGTTCAATGAGTATTGCGACGCACATTCAGGGACTGCAAGCGACCATAATTCGCTACGTCAGTCCCTGAGCTCATTTTGCCATCAGGTCAGTAGTGCCAGGCAGGACTCGAGGATGTCGAGGCCTTCCTCCAGCACGGCGGCCTCGGTAGTCAATGGCGCCAGCAGCCTGATGATGTGGCGCGACTTGCCACTGGGCATCAGCAACAAGCCGGCATCACGCGCCAGGGCCAGCAATTGGGTGAGCTGCGCTGCAGCCGGACTGCCGTCAGGATGAGTCAGCTCGATGCCGCGCATGGCGCCGACACCGGTCAGGCGCCCGAGGAAGGGCGACAGCTGGCGGGTGTGCCAGGACTGATAGCGGCTGACGATGGCTTCTTCCTGCTGCGCCCCCCAGCTGTGCAGCCGGGCGTCGGTCATTTCGTCAAGGGTCGCCAGCGCAGCCGCGCAGGCAATTGGGTTGCCGGAATAGGTGCCACCCAGCCCGCCCTTGGGCAGCACGTCCAGCAGCGCTTTGCGCCCGACCACCGCTCCCAGTGGCACTCCGCCGGCGATGCTTTTGCCCAGCAGAATCAGGTCCGGCTCGATGCCAAGGCGCGAAAATCCGAAGCGCTGGCCGGTACGGCCAAAGCCCGACTGGATTTCGTCGGCGATCAGCACAATACCCTTGTCATCGCACAAACGCCGCAGCGCCTGGGCAAACGCCGGGTCCATCGCGAGAAAGCCCGCTTCGCCCTGCACCGGTTCGAAGATGAAACAGGCGACGTCCGCAATGTCGATTTCCACGCTGAACAGACGGTCCATGGCTTTGAGGGCTTCAGCGCAGGTCACGCCATTGTCGTGGCTCGGATAGGGCAAGTGGTAAACAGGCCCGGGCAGCACGCCAACTTTTTGCTTGTAGGGCGCAACTTTACCGTTGAGGTTGAGGGTGGCCAGGGTACGGCCGTGAAACGCGCCGTCGAAAGCAATCACGGCGCTACGCCCGGTGGCGCCGCGGACGATCTTCAAGGCGTTTTCTGCGGCTTCTGCGCCACTGTTGGTGAGCATTCCGCTGACGGGGTAGTCGACGGGGATGAAGGCGCTGAGGCGCTCCATCAAATCGATGTAGGGCTGGTGTGGGGCGGCGTTGAATGCGTAATGGGTCAGCCGTGTGGCCTGATCTCGAATGGCTTCGACGATGCGCGGGTGGCAATGACCGAGGTTGAGCACGCCGATACCACCGATGAAGTCGATGTAGCGCTTGCCCTCGGTGTCCCAGACCTCGGCATTTTTGCCATGGCTGAGGGTGACGGGATGAACCACGTTGATCGAACGGCTGATGCTTTCGCTGCTCATGGGTGACCGACTCTGAAGAAGGGATGCTTCTTTTTATCTAAGCCGTGAGCGGTGGTGGCGGGCAAACGAAATAAAGTCGCCGGGTCAATCTTAAAAGTCGGGATGTTTTTGAAGATCAAAAGATCGTCCGAACGCGGCCCGAGCCTCCGGCAGCTCCTACAGTCTGGAACGCGTTCCAAGGTAGGAGCTGCCGGAGGCTGCGATCTTTTGATTTTGATTTCAGGTCAGCGACGAGTCAGAGGCTGCGCACTGAACTTCACACCCGCCAGCCCGTGGGCAATCAACGCCCGAATATTGCCATGATCGCTGCCCTCGGGCGTCGCCAGCACCGAACGGTAATGTTCACCGAACGCCAGCAGAGCCTCTTCATCGCTCAGGCCTTCCAGCAGCGCCAGGCCCAGGGTCTTGCACGAGCCTTCGTTCTGGCCGGCAGCATTGTCCACGCCGCCGTTGCTGAAGGCCTGGGGTTGGTAGTCGTAGCCCGCTGCGATAAAGGCCAGGGTGTCGGCAAAAACGTGTTCGCCGCTCTGCAGGCTGGCGCGCAGGGTGTTCAAGTCACTCATTGGGTTTTCCTTTGGCGAACGCCGCCTGTTGCTCGGCGCTGGCTTCTTGCTGGTATTGGCCTTTCCACTCGGCGTACGGCATGCCGTACACGACTTCGCGGGCGTCATCGAGGCTGACGTCGATCTGGCGTTCATCGGCGGCGGCTTTGTACCACTTGGACAGGCAGTTACGGCAGAACCCGGAGAGGTTCATCAGGTCGATGTTTTGCACATCCTTGCGGCTATCGAGATGCGCCACCAGCCGGCGGAAAGCGGCGGCTTCGAGTTCGAGGCGTTGTTGATCGGTCATAGGAATCTCTGAGGCAGCTCCAGGCGGCACGCTTCAAGCTGTAAAAAGTGGATGGCGTTGGCTCGCAGTTTACCGCTTCAAGCCTGCAACTTGCAGCTAGCGGCTGGCTGCAAGCGTTATCGATACTGACTCGGCGAAGCGCAGTGCGTGGGGCTTGTCCACTTCGACCTCGGCGTACAGCACCGATTCGTTGAGCATCACCAGATCGAGGATTTCCTGGGTCAGGCGTTCGAGCAGGGCAAAGCGATTACCCTCCACGTGAGCGATGATCGCCTTGGTGATGGTGCGGTAGTTCAGCGCGTGATCGATGTCGTTGTCGCGCACCGCCTCCTGGGCCGCGTACAGGATCGTCAGGTTGATCAGCACGTCCTGCTTGTTGAGGATCTCATCCTCGTTGATTCCGATGAAGGTGCGCAAACACAGGTCCTTGACCCGTATGCGTGCCATTCCTGGCTGAAGTTGTGGCATTGCTACTTGCTCCGTCCAATCAATTGCAGGAACTCCTGGCGGGTATTGCTCGACTCGCGAAAGGCGCCGAGCATCACCGAAGTGTTCATGGTCGAATTCTGTTTCTCGACGCCGCGCATCATCATGCACATGTGCCGTGCTTCGATAACGACTGCGACGCCGGCGGCATCGGTCACAGATTGCACCGCATCGGCGATTTGCCGGGTGAGGTTTTCCTGGATCTGCAGGCGGCGGGCGAACATGTCCACCAGCCGCGCGATCTTCGACAGGCCCAGCACCTTGCCAGTCGGAATATAAGCCACATGGGCCTTGCCGATGAAGGGCAGCAGGTGATGTTCGCACAACGAGTACAGCTCGATGTCGGCAACGATGATCATCTCGTCGGTATCCGAGGAAAACAGCGCGCCGTTGACGATGTCCTCGACACTCTGTTCATAGCCATGGCAGAGGTACTGCATGGCCTTGGCCGCTCGCGTCGGAGTATCGATCAGGCCTTCACGGTCGGGGTTTTCACCAATGCCGATGAGGATCTCGCGATAGCTCTGGGACAGGGCGTTGCGGGGTAGCGTTAGAGTCATGGAACATCCTCGCGGGGCCGTCTACTTGACGTGCCGTCCGCCGTTGACGGTCAGGGTCGTGCCGGTGACATAAGGGTTGTCGAGCAGGTAGCGCAGGCTTTGATAGATCACTTCGCTACCGGGTTCAATCCCCAGCGCGGACTTGGCCAGGGCCTTGGCGCGGTACGCTGCGTCGTCTTCAGGGTTGAACAGTAGCAGGGCCGGCGCAATGCCGTTGACCTTGATGGTCGGCGCGTACCTCGCGGCGAAGGACAGCGTCAGGCTATCGAGCCCGGCCTTGCTCGCACAATAGCCGATGTGGCGGCTGCTGCCCTTGCGCGTCACGTCGTCACTGATGTGCACGATGTCTGCCGGGCTCGAGCGTTCAAGCAGGTCGGCACAATGCAGGTTGATCAGGTAGGGCGCCAGCATGTGTACATTGAACATGCGGGTGAAGGCGAGCGCGTCGGTGTCGGGGGTTTCAGCCAGCCATTCGGAGGCATTATGCACGATGGCCCGCAGGCTGTCGGTGTGGGTTTTCAGCTCGGCGATGAAGGCGAGAATCCCGGCTTCGCTGGAGAAGTCGGCGAACACCGCCGTGGCGCCCAGATCGCGCAGGGCCTGCACACCGGGGCGTTCGGTGCGATAGCTGAAGATGACCGGCTGACCTTCCTCGAGCAATCGCTGCGCACAGTGCAGGCCGACTCGCTGGCCGGCGCCGGTGATGAGGATTGGGGCTGCGCAAGAGGTCATGTCGGGCTCGCTTTGCGGTAAGAGCCAAACTATACCAGCGCCGGGGTGGATCTACCTCCGTCCTGTGAGGCTCCGGGATTGAGGCCTGAGTACTGAGACCTGAGCACTGTGGGAGCAAAGCTTGCTCGCGATGGTCTGCACGTCGCGGCAGCCACGCTGTTGCCCCGCGTCATCGTTGGCGACCATCGCGAGCGAGCGCGCGCCTACAGGGGAGTGGTGGTGGCTTCAATGATTCTGCGCAGAAGCCTTCACCGCCACCCGCCGAGCAGAATCACCACTCAGCCATCCCGCCAGTACCTTCGTCGACAGCGGAATGAAGAAATAAACCATCAACGGCGTCAGGCACAGCGTACTGACCAGCACCCGCGGCAAAAGGCTCAGCTCGCCCAGCAACGGCTCCAGCACAAAGTTGAACAACAACGACACCGGAAAGAACGCCAGCCAGATAGCCACCGCCTGTTTCCAGCGCGGCGGACGTACACCTGCGGCGCCGAACCAGCCTTCAATACCGCTGACCCGATGCTCCTTGGGGTGGGCAAACAGGTCGCTGCCACGCGCCAGCCAGGCTGTACGCGAGGCGGAATGCTCCCAGGCGTGCATGGTTTGCTCGTCGGCGAAGCGGAAGATGATCTGGAATTCGTTATCGCCGGGCGGCGGAGCAAGCACGCCGGAGCCAAGATAACCTTTGAAGTCGGTGGCCAGCTGTTCGCCTTCGCGCAGCCAGTCCATCAGGTCCTGATAGCGCCCATCGGCGACTCGACGCGCAACCATCAGCGTGACGGGGGAAGTAGACATTGTGTATCTCCGTAAGACAAATGCGTCTCTCCGGGTAGGAGATTCGCCAGGCGCAGCACCGGGGTAATGGGCTGCGCGTTGAATCAAGCAAGGATTATTCCTGATTCTGGATAATTCACCAGCGCCTTTGGTCATTCATGAATTTCTTGAATGGTCAGGGGGCAGTAGAGCTAAGATGACTGCCTATTCTTGCAAGGACGTGGGGCCGCGAAATGCCTGTATTGACTGACATCGCCGCTTCTACGCTGCAAGCGCGTTCGCTGGAGCGCGAAGACCTGTTTCCCATTCGGGAGGTCTGTCGCCTGACCGGAATCAATCCGGTGACCCTCCGTGCCTGGGAGCGCCGTTATGGGCTGCTTCAGCCCACGCGCACCGAAAGCGGGCATCGCCTGTATTCCATGGCCGATATCGAAAAAGTTCGCAGCATCCTCGGCTGGATCGAGCGCGGTGTAGCGGTCAGCAAGGTCGGCAAGATACTGGCCAAGGCCGAACCTCTCCAGGCCCTGGCGAACATCATCCCTGACGAACTGGTGCTCGCCGACTATGCCCAGTGGCAGCAGCAAGTGCAGGCGGCGGTCAGTGGTTTTGATGAAGTGCTGCTGGAACAGATCTACGGCCAGATCTTTTCGAGTTATCCACTGGCGGTGGTCTTTCAGGACATCCTCATGCCGCTGTGGCAACAGTTGCTGCTGCGCCATGAAGGGTTCGGGCAAACCAGCGAATGGCTATTTCTCGACGGTTTCCTGCGCTCCCGGGTGTTGCAGCGCATGCAACTGATGCGCGTCATGCAACCGCGCCGGGTGATTGTCTGCGCCTTGGGCGACCAGGCCCGTGAGCTTGAGGTACTGGTGACGGCGCTGTACCTCAGCCATGTCGACTCGGCCATTCAGTTCCTGTCGATCGGTCAGCCTTTTGACGAACTCACCCTGGTCTGCGAACGGGTCAAGCCGCAGGCACTGGTGCTGGTGTCTAATCACGCGCCAGCCCCCGACTTTCCTCGACGTCTGAATCGACTGGCCCTGAGCCTGGATTGTCAGTTGTTCCTGGCCGGTGATGCGTCTGACCTGGCGCAAGAATGCCTGGCCGAGTCGTCGATCGGTTGCCTGGGCAGTGAAGGTGTGGTGATGCGCCAGCGCCTGAAACAATTTCTGGCGGGCAATCTCGATACTTAAATCAGAGGTGCAGGGCGGGGTGGGTCAGGCGATGTTGCTGAAGGATGAACTGACGCAGCCGCTCGGTTTCGTCCTTGTCGCTCTGACTTAGCTGATAAGCAAAAAAGCCGCTTTCGGTTTCTTTCTCGAATGTTCCGCGCAACGCGATCCGTTCATAGCCGGACGGGCTGAACCACAAGGCGAAGTGTTTCGGCGGTTTGGTCTTGTTGCGCACTTCCAGCAGAACACCTTTGAACGACACCTCATGTACCCACAGGGTACCTGGCTGGCCGTTGGCGTTTTCCAGTGCTACCGGCTCCTCAAGCACCAGGCGCCAGGGCCTCACCATCGGCCCGTCTTCGTAGATGCTGGGCACGCCGAGGCGCAGATGCAGCGCATGGAATTCGTCTTCGACCAGGTGCAATGGAAAAGTCATCTGCTGATTTTCGAAATTGGCCTGGATGGTGACTTGCTCGTGCGCAGCCAGGCGCGTGAGCAGATCACGGATTTGCGAACCACCATTTACCAACAGGCTCGACGTCGCATCCCGCATGTTCAGTTGCGGGTTGTGTTGCATGGTCTGGATGAAATCCAGCTCATCCTGCGTCAGGAGCGCGTCGCGTTGCATGATCTACTCGAAAGAAATAGTTACAAAGTCATCGGTGATTGTAGTTAATGACAATTAATTCGCCTTTTTGTTTTAACCGTTCGTCGCTTTCAGCGCGGCAAGCTCGGCCTGGACTTCAGCCAGTTGGGTCTCAAGTTGGGCAATGCGCTGCCGCGCCTTGACCTGAGCGCTGACGTCCTTCTGCACGCCAACGATGTACGTTATACCGTCGCTTTCGCTTTTTACCGTGGAAAGCGACAGCTCGTTCCAGAAGGGCGTCCCGTCCTTGCGGTAATTGCGCAGCGTTTCCCGGCATGAGCCACCTGTGCTCAAGGTCTCGCGAATGACCGCCAGTGCGTCCTGGTCGCGGTCGCCGGACTGCAGGAAGCGGCAATCCTGGTACAGGACTTCCTCGCTGGAATAGCCTGTCAAGCGTTCAAATGCCGGGTTCACGTAAATCAGGATGGTGTCTTGATCGCCTTCTTTCTCGGCAATCACGATACCGTCGTTGGA
Organism: Pseudomonas sp. HY13-MNA-CIBAN-0226; assembly: GCF_040310305.1. Taxonomy (NCBI): domain Bacteria; kingdom Pseudomonadati; phylum Pseudomonadota; class Gammaproteobacteria; order Pseudomonadales; family Pseudomonadaceae; genus Pseudomonas; species Pseudomonas sp. HY13-MNA-CIBAN-0226. The sequence goes on along the minus strand of NZ_JBEOPS010000006.1, from coordinate 58,704 downwards.
GGCGTTGATGACCAGTTGCAGCAGCTGGGCGTTGATCATTGAGAATCCTTTCCTGTCTGATTGACCTTCGCATTCTAAAAGAAACCATTGTGGGCCTGCTGGTAATATCCTCCTTAATTACTCAGCATTAGGATCAGATTGATGAAAGTCGCCATTTTTTCCGGCTCGGTTTACGGTTCTGCCGAAGAAGTCGCTCGTCACGCGGCAGGCATTTTGAAGGAGGCCGGTTTCGACACCTGGCATAACCCTCGGGCAACGCTTGCTGATGTGCAGGCTTTCGCCCCCGAAGCCTTGCTCGCAGTAACCTCGACCACTGGCATGGGCGAGCTGCCAGACAACCTGCAGCCGCTTTATTTCGCCATTCGCGACCAGCTGCCGGCGGCCTGGCGCGGTCTGCCGGGTGCGGTCATCGGCCTGGGCGATGCGAGCTACGGCGATACTTTTTGCGGCGGTGGTGAGCTGATGCGTGAACTGTTCGGCGAGCTGGGCGTTCGTGAAGTACTGCCGATGCTGCGCCTGGACGCCAGCGAGAGCGTGACCCCGGAAACCGATGCCGAGCCCTGGTTGGCAGAACTGGTGGTGGCGTTACGTAACTGACTCGCTCGGCCATCAAGCTGGCTGCCAATGCAACTACGCGAATCCCGGAGGCTGACTAGACTGCTGTCACGTGCAGAACAATAAGAACAGGAGTTCCTTGTCGTGAGCGTAGCCCCCGTCTCGTCACCGCCTAACGTCAAAGATCAGGTCAGCGCCGCCGAATGGCAGGCTCGCGTTGATCTGGCCGCCTGTTATCGGCTGGTCGCCCAGCATGGCTGGGATGACCTGATCTTCACGCACATTTCTGCCAAAGTGCCTGGCACTGAAGATTTTCTGATCAACCCTTTCGGGCTGATGTTTCACGAGATCACTGCGTCGAGCCTGGTCAAGGTGGATCAGGCCGGCAACAAGTTGATGGACAGCCCCTACGAGATCAATCCGGCGGGGTACACCATCCACAGCGCCGTGCATGAAGTGCGTCACGACGTGGTGTGCGTGCTGCACACCCATACGGCGGCCGGTGTCGCGGTGTCGGCGCAGAAGCAGGGCGTTTTGCCGATCAGCCAGCAGTCGCTGTTCGTCTTGTCCAGCCTGGGCTATCACGCTTACGAAGGTGTCGCGCTCAACCATGAGGAGAAAGCGCGACTGCAAGCCGACCTTGGTCAGAACAATTTCCTGATGCTGCACAACCATGGCCTGCTGACCTGTGGCAGCAGCATCGCCGATACCTTCCTGATGATGTTCATCTTCCAGCGCGCCTGCGATATCCAGGTGCTGGCGCAAAACGGTCGGGCCGAGTTGATCGCCATCGAGCCGCAGATTCTGGCTGGGGCCAAGGCGATGATTGCGGGTGTGACCAAAAGTGCTCAAGGGATGGGTGGTGCACTGGCCTGGCCAGCGTTGCTGCGCAAACTCGATCAACTCGACCCGGGTTATAAACTCTGATGGCACTCGCCGAGATTCCGCTGTGCGTCTGGCGCAAACGTGGCCAGACCTTCATTTTCCGTGGCCAGCACATCCGTTACTGGACGGCGGGGCAGGGTGAGCCGTTGCTGCTCATCCATGGTTTTCCCACCGCCAGTTGGGACTGGCATTGCCTGTGGCCGCCACTGGCCCAGCGTTACCGGGTTATTGCCTGCGACATGCTCGGCTTCGGTGATTCTGCCAAGCCCACCCAGCATGACTACAGCCTGCTGGAGCAAGCCGACTTGCAGCAAGCGCTGCTCGCGCACTTGCAAGTCGCAGACCCGGTGCATGTGCTTGCCCACGATTACGGTGACAGCGTTGCCCAGGAACTGTTGGCGCGGCACCACGAGACGCGCATCGAGCTGGCCAGCTGCGTATTTCTCAATGGCGGCCTGTTTCCTGAAACCCATCGTGCCTTGCTGGTACAGAAACTGCTGCTCAGCCCGTTGGGCTGGATGATCGGGCGGGCCTTTAACCGGGACGCGCTGGTGAAGAGTTTCCGGCATGTCTTCGGCCCTCACAGTGGCCCGAGCGAGAGCGAGATGGACGACTTCTGGAGTCTGGTGGAAAGCAACCGTGGCCCGCGCATCATGCACAAACTCATTGGCTACATTCCCGAGCGCCGCGCGCAGCGTGATCGCTGGGTCGCCGCCATGCAACGCAACGAAGTGCCCATGCGAGTGATCGATGGCGAGGCCGATCCCATTTCCGGCGGGCACATGGTCGAACGCTATCGCCAGCTGATACCCAACCCCGACACGGTCGTGCTGCCCGGTATTGGTCACTATCCACAAATCGAAGCGCCTGCGCAGGTGCTCAAGCACTACCTGGAGTTCCGCGACAATTGCGTGTTACTGCCGCGCAAGGTCGCCTGTTCGTAAATCTGCGGTAAATATCGCTGTCGGCGTTTCTGCAGGAACTGCCGAAGGCTGCGAGCTTTAACGCATCATCCCCCTGCCTTATCGAGCACTATTCAGCCCCAGCCGTTTTCATTGTGACCCGCAGCCCCGTGCCTGACACTCGGGCTCATGTCCCTTTGGCCTGGAGTTGTCCCCCATGAGTGAGTCTGTGCGCTTCGAAGATAAAGTCGTGATCATTACCGGTGCCGGCGGCGGCCTCGGTCGCGCCCACGCGTTGCTGTTCGCCAGTCAGGGCGCGAAGGTTCTGGTTAACGACCTGGGAGGTTCGGCCCAGGGGGAGGGCGCCAACGCTTCGGCGGCTGATCGAGTGGTCGCGCAAATTCGCGAAGCGGGCGGCATCGCCGAAGCCAACCACGACTCCGTCACTGACGGCGACAAAATCGTCCAGCACGCCATGGACGCCTTCGGCCGGGTCGATGTAGTCGTCAATAACGCCGGGATTTTGCGCGACAAAACCTTCCACAAAATGGAAGACGCCGATTGGGACCTGGTCTACCGCGTCCACGTCGAGGGCGCCTACAAGGTGACCCGCGCGGCCTGGCCGCACATGCGCGAGCAAAACTACGGCCGGGTGATCTTCACGGCGTCGACTTCCGGCATTTACGGCAACTTCGGCCAGTCCAACTACGGCATGGCCAAACTCGGCCTCTACGGCCTGACCCGCACCCTGGCCATTGAAGGTCGCAAGAACAATATTCTGGTCAACGCCATCGCCCCCACCGGCGGCACCCGCATGACCGAAGGCCTGATCCCGCCGCAAGTGTTCGAACAACTCAAGCCGGAGCTGGTCAGCCCGCTGGTGGTGTACCTCGCCAGTGAAAACTGCCAGGAGACTTCAGGGCTGTTCGAGGTAGGGGGTGGCTGGATGGGCAAAGTTCGCTGGGAACGCAGCCTGGGCGTCGGGTTTGATCCGCGGGTGGGGTTCTCGCCGGAAGATGTGGCGGCGAATTGGCAGCAGATTTGCGATTTCGAGGGGGCGGCACATCCCAAGGATAATATCGAGGCGCTGAAGGAGATGATGGGGAATTTGCAGAAGTACTCGTTGTAAACGCAGGTTGTTTCTCTGTGGCCACACCTGTGGGAGCAAAGCTTTGCTCCCACAAAAACGCCATAAAAAAGGCCGCTGCAAACGCAGCGGCCAAAGTAAGACGTTCGATCAAGGAGCTACAAATCAACGTCTGTGTACACAGTGCAATGAACCGAAAAATCTTCAATTCATCTGAATCCGGTCAACGATGCAGTGGACAACAACACACCGCCATCGATCCGCGCCTCCAGCCTGTTCCCCCGAAAGCCCACCCAGAATAAAGCCTTGTTCCCAAAGGAAAAATAGCGATTATCGACATGCACTGTTGCAGCATCGGCAACAGTGTCTGCGCGGCGCATCCACGCCCCTGATACCGCCCCATACACCCCGCATACCCCGCGCGGAGCCTGGGCGCTCAGGCTACCCATCCTTTTTGGCGGATGACGCCCAGGCGTTCGTGCTGCTGCGCGATGCGCAGCGCTTGATGCAGCAACGGCAGATCGCCGACATCGTTTAACTTGGAGTACGGTTCCAGGTCAGCAGTCAGTCTGGTTGCCTCATCCTGAGGTCACGGGGCAGGGGCGGGCTCAAAGCCCATGCGCCAGCTGACGGCGCGGGTAGCGGCCAGCAATCGCTGCGCTGCGGGGCCGTCTTCATCGGCGTGGAACAACGACGCCGGGCCGACAATGGTCATCACCGCCACCACCTGGCCCACGGCGTTGAACACCGGCGCCGACAATGCATCGACGCCGGGCATCAATAACCCGTGCACGTGATGCAGGCCGCGGTCGCGGATGCGTTCACACAGCGTTACGTAGGCCTGATCGTCCGCCAGCGGGTGGGGCTTGCCTGCCTGTAGCTCCATCTCGCGCAGATCCACGGTTTCGCGCTTGGGCAAGTAGGCACCAAACACCAGGCCGGTGGACGAACTGAGCAGTGGCAGCACCGATCCCAGTTGAGTCACCACCGTGACGGCACGAACCGCGGGCTCAATGTGCACAACCGTCGCACCTTGGTTGCCCCACACCGCCAGGAAACAGGTTTCGTTCAGTTCGTCGCGCAAGTCGGCCAGGGGCAGGGCGCCGACTTTCAGCACGTCCATACTGTTCAGGGCTGCCAGGCCCACGCGAAGGGCTTCACGGCCCAGGCCGTAATGGTTGGTCGCGGAGTTCTGTTCGGCAAAACCACTGGCGATCAACGCCTGCAGGTAGCGATGCACTTTGCTCGCCGGCATCTGCACGTGTTCGGCCAGGCGTGACAGCGAAGTCGAAGGCGACAACTCGGCGAGCGCCTTGAGGATGTCGGTGCCGACCTCGGCCGAGCGGACTTTCTGCTTGTCGTTGCTACGCGGCGTTTCCATGAAGGCGATCTGATCCTGTTACGAATGGGCGTCTTTATAGCTTGACGGTAGAAACCAATCAAATTACGTTATGCGTAATCGAATTACGATAAAAATAACCCGGGCGTGCCGAGATTTCTGCGAAGCAGGACTGGCCACGGCCTGCTCCCTGTTCAGGAGGCTCCATGAACCTCGATTCAACCGCGTCCGCAGCCGGGCCTGCCTACCAGTCCGGTTTCGGTAACCAATTCAGCAGCGAAGCCCTGCCTGGCGCCTTGCCGATCGGGCAGAACTCTCCGCAGAAAGCCCCGTACGGGCTGTACACCGAACTGCTGTCTGGCACGGCCTTCACCATGGCCCGCGCCGAGTCGCGGCGCACGTGGATGTATCGCATCCAGCCCTCGGCCAATCATCCCGCGTTCGTCAAGCTTGAACGCCAACTGGCGGGCGGCCCGCTGGGCGAGGTGACGCCCAATCGCCTGCGCTGGAACCCGCTGGACATGCCGGATGAGCCGACCGATTTCATCGACGGGCTGGTCAGCATGGTGGCCAACTCAGCGGCGGAAAAACCGTCCGGCATCAGCATCTACAGCTACCGTGCCAACCGTTCCATGGAGCGCGTGTTCTTCAATGCTGATGGTGAGTTGCTGCTGGTCCCCGAGAGGGGTCGCCTGCGCATCGCCACCGAGCTGGGGGTGCTGGAGCTGGAGCCACTGGAAATCGCCGTGCTGCCCCGGGGCATGAAGTTTCGCGTCGAACTGCTGGACCCACAGGCCCGTGGCTACATTGCCGAAAACCATGGGGCGCCGCTGCGCCTTCCGGACCTCGGGCCTATTGGCAGCAACGGCCTGGCCAACCCTCGGGACTTCCTGGCGCCGGTCGCGCATTACGAAAACCTCCAGCAGCCGACTACCCTGGTGCAGAAATTCCTCGGCCAGCTGTGGGGCTGCGAGCTCGATCATTCGCCGCTTAACGTGGTCGCCTGGCACGGCAACAACGTGCCGTACAAATATGATCTGCGCCGGTTCAACACCATCGGCACCGTCAGTTTCGATCATCCGGACCCCTCCATCTTTACCGTCCTGACATCGCCCACCAGCACCCACGGCCTGGCCAATCTCGACTTCGTGATCTTTCCGCCACGCTGGATGGTGGCCGAGAACACCTTCCGCCCGCCCTGGTTCCACCGCAACCTGATGAATGAATTCATGGGGCTGATCAAGGGCGAGTACGACGCCAAGGCCGAAGGTTTCGTGCCGGGCGGTGCGTCCCTGCACAGCTGCATGAGCGCCCATGGGCCCGACGGCGAAACCTGCACCAGGGCAATCAACGCTGAACTGGCGCCGGCGAAAATCGATAACACCATGGCCTTCATGTTCGAAACCTGCCAGGTCCTGCGCCCGAGCCGGTTCGCCCTGGAGTGCCCGCAATTACAGAAAAACTACGACACTTGCTGGGCCACGCTGCCCGCCACTTTCGACCCGACCCGGAGATAACCCATGACTCAGACTTCCACTACTCGCAGCTGGGTTGCTTCGGCCAACGACCATGTCGATTTTCCGCTGCAGAACTTGCCACTGGGCGTGTTCAGCATTGACGGCGGGGCACCGCGCAGTGGCGTGGCCATCGGCGATCACATCTTCGATCTGGAAGCGGCGCTGGATGCCGGTCTGTTCGAAGGCGCTGCCAAAGCGGCGGCCGAAGCCACCTGCGGCGGGCAACTGAATGCTTTTTTCCAGGCCGGTACGCCAGCGCGCAAGGCGTTGCGTGAGCGGCTGCTGCAGTTGCTGGCAGAAGGCAGCACCCTGCACGGCAAAATCGAAGCCCAGGGCGCGAGGCTGCTGCCGCTGGCGGCAAACTGCGTGATGCACCTGCCGGCGAAAATCAGCGATTACACCGACTTCTACGTGGGCATCGAGCATGCGCAAAACGTCGGCAAACTGTTCCGCCCGGACAACCCGCTGCTGCCGAACTACAAGTACGTGCCAATCGGCTACCACGGTCGAGCCTCGACCATTCGCCCCTCCGGTACCGACGTTCGGCGCCCGAAAGGCCAGACCCTGCCGGCCGGGCAGGCCGAGCCGGTGTTCGGTCCGTGCGCACGGCTGGACTACGAGCTGGAGCTGGGCATCTGGATCGGCCAGGGCAACGAGATGGGCGACTCGATCGCCATCGCTGACGCCGCAGATCACATCGCCGGTTTCTGCCTGCTCAACGATTGGTCGGCGCGGGACATCCAGGCGTGGGAGTACCAGCCACTGGGGCCATTCCTGTCGAAAAGTTTCATCACCAGCATCTCGCCCTGGGTGGTGACGGCTGAAGCACTGGAGCCGTTCCGCCGTGCCCAGCCCGCACGTCCCAAAGGCGATCCGCAACCGCTGCCGTATCTGTACGACCCGCGTGACCAGGCCGCCGGGGCTTTCGACATTGAATTGGAAGTCCTGCTGCTCACCGAAGCGATGCGCGAGCAGAATCTGCCGGCCCATCGCCTGACCCTGAGCAACACCCGGCACATGTACTGGACTGTGGCGCAGATGGTGGCGCATCACAGCGTCAACGGCTGCCAGTTGCAGGCGGGCGACCTGTTCGGTTCGGGCACATTGTCCGGCCCGAAGAACGGTCAGTTCGGCAGCCTGCTGGAAATCACCGAAGGCGGGAAAAAGCCGATTGAACTGGCGAGTGGTGAGGTGCGTAAATTCCTCGAGGACGGTGACGAGATCATCCTGCGCGCCCGTTGCAGCCGCGACGGGTTTGCCTCCATCGGTTTTGGCGAGTGCCGCGGCAAAGTGCTGCCGGCGCGTTAAGAGGATCGGCCGATGGAACTCTTTACCTATTACCGTTCGACATCGTCCTACCGGGTGCGGATTGCCCTGGCACTCAAGGGCCTGGACTATCAGGCGCTGCCGGTCAATCTGATCGCGCCGGCGGGGGGCGAGCACCGCCAGGCGCCGTATCTGGGCATCAACCCGCAAGGCCGCGTGCCGGCCTTGCGCACTGATGAAGGCGATCTGTTGATCCAGTCACCGGCGATCATTGAGTACCTTGAGGAACGGTATCCACAGGTGCCGCTGTTGGCCACCGATCTGGCCGCTCGCGCTCATGAGCGCGGGGTCGCGGCGCTGATCGGCTGCGATGTTCACCCGCTGCATAATGTCAGCGTGCTCAACAGGCTTCGGCAGTTGGGTCACGATGAACAGCAGGTAGTCGAGTGGATCGGGCACTGGATCAGCCAGGGGCTTGGGACCGTTGAACAGTTGATTGGTGACGAGGGGTACTGTTTCGGATCGCAACCTGGGGTGGCGGATGTTTATCTGATACCGCAGCTGTATGCGGCTGAGCGCTTCAACATCTCCCCGCAGGCCTGGCCACGTATTCGCCGGGTGGCGGCGCTGGCAGCGGCTCACCCGGCATTCATCAAGGCACACCCGGCCAATCAGCCGGATACTCCCTGACTGCACACGCCAATATAAGCATCCTGCAACCTGTGGGAGCACAGCTTGCTCGCGATGGCGGGGTGTCATTCAACATCAATGTCTACTGACACGACGCCATCGCGAGCAAGCTTTACTCCCACAGGATTGGGTGTCAGTGGACAATGGTGTTCGGCGGCAAGTGCCCCAGCCGTTCGGTCAGGCGAATCCGCTGGATCGGATCTTCGCTGAGCATCAATGCATGCTCCAGGTCGAAGCGTTCGGCGTTGGGACAGTCCAGTCTTTGATACAGGCTCGCCCGGGCCAGGTAGTCGGCGGCGCTGGCGTTGCCCAGTTCCAGTACCCGCTCGGCGTCGATCAGGGCACCGATATAATCATCGTGAGCCAGATGCAGTTGGCGCAGGTTGCGGGACAGGCGTTGCAGCATCTGCAACGGTTCGGCGGTGACCAGATGCTCGGCGCTCAGCTTCATGTTCGGACCGTACTGGCGATGCAGCAACTCCCGGCAATCATTCGGGTACAGACGCCGCCCGCCGCAAGGATCAAGCAGGTGGTCGGCGCCCGGAACCCGCAATAGAAAATGCCCCGGGAAATTGACCCCGACCATCGGTATTTCCAGGCGCCGGGCCAGCTCAAGCGCGATCAAGCCCAGCGCCAGGGGTTGTCCGCGTCGGCGTGTCAGCACCTTGTCCAGCAATGCCGCCTGCGGACGCAGCGGCGTGAAGTCGTCCTGGGCAAACCCCAGGTCATTCATGCGGCGCAGCAACGGTTGCGCCAACTCGCTCACAGGCAACATTGGCAAACCATGGCTAACCCGTTGCTGCAGATCCCTGAACTCAGCCATTAGGGATTCGACGTTCAGCTTCTGGTCATGCTCGACACAGATCCACAGCGCCGCTTCGAACAGCGCGGGCGGTGATCGTTGCAGGCACTCGAAGAAGCATTGGCGGGGCGTCATCAAAATCTCCCGGGACATGCCTCGTTTTAGCCCCGTCTCCCTCATTCGTCCAGTGCCCCGCAAGGTTATGTCCGAATGCCTGAGCCGCAGCGCTGCTTATTCCGGCGCGCTTCAGCAAAATTCAGGCGCGAGCCTATACTGGCGACTACAAGAAGTGATTTTCGGGAGCCTTACGATGTTCGCTCTCATGCAAAGCAATCGCCTTGAATCGCTGCATCTGAGCGTCGACCCGGTCACCGGGTTGAAGGCGGTCATTGCCATTCATGACAGCCGTCTGGGCCCGGCCCTTGGCGGATGTCGATACCTTGCCTATCCTGACGACGAATCCGCCGTCGAGGACGCTGTGCGCCTGGCCCGGGGCATGAGCTACAAAGCGGCGCTTGCCGGCCTGGCCCAAGGTGGCGGAGTCGCCGTGATCATCCGGCCGATGCACGTGGAAAGCCGCGCCGCGCTGTTTGAAGCGTTCGGTCGTTGCGTCGACCAGCTCGACGGGCGCTACATCACCGCTATCGACAGCGGCACTTCGGTAGCTGACATGGATTGCATCGCCCAACAGACCCAGCATGTCACCAGCACCACCTCGGCCGGTGATCCCGCGCCACATGCTGCAATGGGGGTGTTTGCCGGTATTCGCAGCACGGCAATGGCACGCCTGGGCAGCGATAACCTTGAAGGCCTGCGCGTGGCAATCCAGGGGTTGGGCAATGTGGGTTACGCGTTGGCGGAACAGCTGCATGCGGCCGGCGCTGAACTGCTGGTGAGCGACATTGACCACGGCAAGGTCCAGCTTGCGATGGAGCAACTGGGCGCTCATCCAATCGCCAACGATGCATTGCTCAGTACGCCCTGCGATATCCTCGCGCCATGCGGCCTGGGCGGCGTCCTTAACAGCAACAGCGTGTCGCAATTGCGCTGCTCGGCGGTGGCGGGCTCGGCGAACAATCAGCTGACCCATGTCGAAGTCGCCGACTTGCTTGAGCGGCGGGGGATTTTGTACGCCCCCGATTATGTGATCAATGCCGGCGGTTTGATCTACGTCTCGCTCAAGCACCGTGGTGAAGAGCTGACCACCATCACCGCGCACCTGTCGAAAATCAGCTCCCGTCTTACCGAGGTGTTCGCCCATGCCCAGGCGGAAAAGCGTTCCCCTGCGCGGGTGGCGGATGAGCTGGCGGAGCGGGTGTTGTATCGCTGATGCCCAGGCATGAAAAAGGCCCTGAGTCGCTGGACTCAGGGCCTGTTCAATTCGGGCGCTGTTTACTTTGGTGCTTTTGCCGCCTTTGCAGGTTTGGCGGGGGCATCGGGTTCAACCGCTTCAGGTTCTTGCGCTACTTCAACGGGGGCAACCACTTCGGCAGGCGCGCTCAACAGTTCGGACAGGGCGTCCGGTTGGCTCTTGAAGGCCTTGGCGAACACGTCGCGGTTCTTCGCCATGTAGATCCCGGCTTCTTCCACTTGCTGTTCGGTCAGGGACGGAACGGCTTTTTGCAACACTTCAGCCAGCAATTCGGCGAGTTCGAGCATTTTGTCATGACGGTCAGCTTCGGCTTTATCCATGAACAAGCGCTCCAGATCTCGGCTGCTGCGGTATACCACTTCGACGGCCATTCACCACCTCACATGCCTTCACATTAAGTTGTCGTATTCGACCACTGTGTTTATATACAGCTAAAAGGATAAGCGAATCCTGCCGATTTGGGTAGTGACATTTCACTGTAGCTGCGTTTTGGCTGGGGGTGGGCTATTGGGAGGTCTCTGAGATACCAGTCCTCATCAGTGTTGAATGCCAAATCGCCATCGCGAGCAAGCTTTGCTCCCACGTGATCATCTCCCCCAGGGTTACCTTTGCCTGAGATCCCTCTACAAGTCTTCATTTCAATTTGGAACGGTGCACGACCAGACAAGCGCAGCGCGCCGGGTTGATACCTTGGTCGGCCCGAAGGCCGCCACGGCGAGCTGTGGATTGCAGGCGCCCCGTTAACCACGCTGGCCGAACGCAGGCATTGCGCAGCGGGGAAACCGGCAAGGATGCCGGTTTAGCCGCGCTGGGCCAGGGATGGCCCATCGCGGCGCCCCGCGGAGCAATGCCGGAGTGAGGGCACACCGAGCCTAGGCGAGGTGCCGAGTGGTGGGGCAAAAGCGTTTGGTTACTTTGCGCTTTTCAAAGTAACCCGCCGTAAGGGCGGAACCATAAGCCGCCGTTACCCAGAAACGGATATACACACATTGCCCGGGCGGCGTTCCGACGCCCAAAGTGCCTCAAATCCCCCAGCCAACATCTCACCTCTCACCCCTGGCCTTTTTTCTGCATGACAAACAACCGTCACGTCAAAACCGCATCATCCGGTCAAACCGACCTAAGGAAGAACCACCGTGAAAATCAACTGGGCCGAGAAACTGCGGCAGAACGTGCACCAACTGGCCGAATCCCTGGGTAACCTGTTCGTCGAAAGCTTCCACTACCTGGCACTGTTCGCCATTGGAGCAGTAACCGCCTGGGCGGCGGTGATGGAATTTTTGGGAATGCTGGACAAGGGACACATCAAGATCGATGACATCCTGCTGCTGTTCATCTACCTGGAATTGGGCGCCATGGTCGGGATCTACTTCAAGACCAACCACATGCCGGTACGCTTCCTGATCTACGTGGCCATCACCGCACTGACTCGCCTGCTGATTTCCAACGTGTCGCATCACAACCCACCGGATATCGGCATCATCTACCTGTGCGGCGGCATCCTGCTGCTGGCGTTCGCGATTCTGGTGGTGCGGTACGCCTCCTCGCAATTCCCTTCGGTGAAGATCGAGCACCCGCAGCGCAAGGTCGGCGCGGCTTCCAGCGAGCATCCCGAAGTGGAAAAGGGCGAGCTTTAAAGCCCGATCGCCGGACGCGGCAAGCCCTTGGCTGGTGGCGGTGGCAGCGTCCGGTTGTCGCCGTCAGTCATCGCTTCGAGAATGGCCACGGCACTGTGGCCCTGCTCTATGGCGATGCCGAACTGAATGCTTTGCACCAGGCGCTTGAGGCGCTTGGGATCATTGCGCTGTTCGGCACTGATCATCCGTTTGGCCACCACGCGACCACTGTTGGACAGCGTCAGCATGATGCTGCCGTCGAGCCCCTGAATGCTCAGGTTGATCTGGTAATCCGGCGCGAAGGCATCGGTAATGAGCTGAAAAGGATTGTCCATGATGCGTCACCGCCTGATTGAACGTGCAGTTGTTGACCGACCATGATCGGGTTGGTTCGCGTTACCGGACCATCGGCTGGCCGCTCGCGATCTCTCTCGGGGAACGTAGCAAGCGGCATGCCGGAAAGATTGTCGAACAAAAGCACAACCGTGTAGGAGCGAGCTTGCTCGCGAAGAACCCGAGAACGGCGCGGGCTGCAAGCTTTCCCCCGCGTTGACGATCATCCTTGATCGCCGCCCGGAGCAAGCGCGCACCTGCAGCCTCAGGCGATTTCCGCCCGATTCAGGGCAGGAATGAAAAGATGATCGCAGACAGTGCAATCAAGCCGATCAACACCACGAACACATTCGAAACCTGGCCCGAATACTGGCGTAATGCCGGTACGCGGCGGATGGCGTACATCGGCATCAGGAACAGCAGGCACGCGATGATGGGGCCGCCGAGTGTCTCGATCATGCCCAGGATGCTCGGATTGAACGTCGCCACTGCCCAGCAGCTGAGGATCATGAACACTGCTGTCGCGCGGTTCAGCCAGCTGGCGGACATGACCTTGCCACGGCCGCGCAGGCTCTTCACGATCAGGCCCTGGAAACCTTCGCTGGCGCCGATGTAATGGCCGAGGAAGGATTTGGTGATCGCCACCAAGGCAATCAATGGCGCCGCGTAAGCGATCACTGGCGTCTGGAAGTGATTGGCCAGGTAAGACAGGATCGAGATGTTCTGTGCCTTCGCCGCCGCCAGGTCAGCCGGGGACAGCGCCAGCACGCAGCTGAAGCAGAAGAACATCACTGTCACGACCATCATTGCGTGAGCAATGGCGAGAATGCCGCTGCTCTTGGCTTCGGCCTGTTCGCCGTAGCGCTGTTTCTGATCCACCGCGAAGGCCGAGATGATCGGCGAATGGTTGAACGAGAACACCATCACCGGGATTGCCAGCCACAGGGTCTGGAAGAACAGCGGCATCGGCATGCCTTCACTGGCGGTGGCGAAGAACGCGCCGTTCCAGTTCGGAATCAGGCTGATACCGAGCAGCAGCAATGCGGCGACGAAAGGGTAGACCAGCACGCTCATGCATTTGACGATCACGCCCTGTCCGCAGCGAACGATGGCCATCAGGCCTAGGATCAACCCTAGCGACAGGATGGCGCGCGGCGGCGGGGCGATGTGCAGCTGGTGTTCCATGAAGCTGCTCAGGGTGTTGGTCAGCGCGACGCTGTACACCAGCAGAATCGGGAAAATCGCGAAGAAGTACAGCAAGGTGATCAGCTTGCCGGCACCAATGCCGAAGTGTTCCTCTACCACTTCGGTGATGTCACCAGAGCGACCGGACAGCACGAAGCGGGTCAGGCCACGGTGTGCGAAGAAGGTCATCGGGAACGCCAGCACGGCGAGGATCAGCAGGGGCCAGAAACCACCGACTCCGGCGTTGATCGGCAGGAACAGGGTGCCAGCGCCGATCGCCGTGCCGTAGAGGCCGAGCATCCAGGTGGTGTCATGTTTGCTCCAGCCTTTGCTGGCTGTCGCGGTGTCGCGTGTTACTTCTACAGCAGGATTTTCGGCAGCAGGTGTACGTACATCGGTCATCGTATTGGCCTCGTTATTGTTCTTGCTCGGGCTCACGTGGTACGGGCGGTCAGGGAATGCTCCTCAGCACTCCACCCAGCTCACGGCCAGGCCGCCCCGTGAAGTCTCTTTGTATTTGTCGTGCATGTCGGCGCCGGTATCGCGCATGGTGCGGATGACCCGGTCGAGTGAAATGAAGTGTTTGCCATCACCGCGCAGCGCCATTTGCGTGGCATTGATCGCCTTGACGGCGGCGATCGCGTTGCGTTCGATGCAGGGCACCTGAACCAGTCCGCCCACCGGGTCGCAGGTCAGGCCAAGGTTGTGTTCCAGACCGATTTCGGCCGCGTTCTCCAGTTGCTCCGGCGTCGCGCCCAGCACGTCCGCCAAGCCGGCAGCCGCCATGGCGCAGGCAGATCCGACCTCTCCCTGACAGCCGACTTCGGCACCGGAGATGGACGCATTTTTCTTGCACAGAATGCCTACCGCGGCCGCGCCGAGAAAAAAGGCGACCACGTCGTCATCGGACGCGTCCGGATTGAATTTCATGTAGTAGTGCAGCACCGCCGGGATGATCCCCGCCGCGCCATTGGTCGGCGCCGTGACCATGCGCCCGCCGGCAGCGTTCTCTTCGTTGACGGCGAGGGCGAACAGGTTGACCCACTCCATGGCGGACAGCGTGGAAGTGATGACATTGGGCTTGCCGATTTCCAGCAGGGCACGGTGCAATTTCGCCGCCCGACGTGGCACGTTCAGGCCGCCCGGCAGGATGCCCTCGTGACGCAGGCCCTGCTCGACGCATTCGCGCATCACCGACCAGATATGCAGCAGGCCCTGGCGAATCTCGGCTTCGCTGCGCCAGGCCAGTTCGTTGGCCATCATCAGCTCGGAAACCCGCAGGCCGTTCTGGTTACACAGCTTGAGCAATTCGGCGGCGCTGGAGAAGTCGTAAGGCAATACGACGTCGCTGGACGGTGCGATGCCCGACTCGGCCTCGGCCGCCTCGATGATGAAACCGCCGCCTATCGAGTAATACGTCTGCTCGGCCAGTTCGCCGGTTTCGCCGAAGGCGGTCAGGGACATCGCGTTGGGGTGGTAAGGCAGGCTCTCGTCGAGCAGCAGCAGGTCGGTTTGCCAGTCGAAGGCTATGGTGGTTTTCCCGGCCAGCTTCAGCTCGCGGGTTTTCAACAGTGTGTTGATCCGGTCTTCGATGCAGTTCGGGTCGATGCTGTCTGGCCACTCGCCCATCAGCCCCATCACGCACGCGCGGTCGGTGGCATGGCCGACGCCGGTGGCCGACAGGGAGCCATAGAGGCGAATTTGCACACGACGAACGGCGTCGAGCAGATTCTGGTCCTGCAGGCTCTGGGCGAAGGTTGCCGCAGCGCGCATGGGACCGACGGTGTGGGAGCTGGACGGGCCGATGCCGACTTTGAAGAGATCAAATACACTGATAGCCATGCTAAAGCCTATACAAGCAATGGAAGAGAAATCGCTGCCATTTTTGTAGGACAAGCGCAATGTCGGCGATACTGCCCACGTCGGTCCTACAAGACCAACGAAATTTCCTACTCAAGCCTTTAGCAGGACTAAACGATGAGTCGTCAATTGCATGCTCAGACTTACGTCTGGTTGCACGTATTTTCCTGTGCCGCGCGGCACCTGTCGTTTACCCGATGTGCCGAAGAGCTGCATATCACGCCGGGTGCAGTCAGCCAGCAGATTCGGCAACTGGAAGAGCGCCTCGGATTCCGGCTGTTTCATCGACGTGCCCGGGGCGTTGAATTGAGCGCAGAAGGCCAGCGATTGGCCATTACCGTGAACGAAGCGTACGGCAGCATTGATGCTGAATTGCGACGACTGGACGCCGGAATGATCAGCGCAATCCTGCGGGTGCGTTCGATTCCATCGTTCCTCAGCAAATGGCTGACGCCTCGGCTGCCGCGTTTGCAGCAGCGCTTTCCGGATATTCAGCTGCGGCTGGTGGCCGAGGACAGCAGCGTGCCGTTGCACGAAGGCGACTTCGACCTGGCGATCGACCTTAACGACGGCAGCTACCCAGGGTTGTTATCCACAACCCTGCTGGACGAGCAGATTTTCCCGGTCTGTGCCCCAGGCCTGTTGCGCGGCCGCCCGCCGCTGCACGGCCCGGCGGACCTGCTGCACTTTCCGCTGCTGCACGACATCACCGCCTGGCGCGGCAGCTATGAATACGCGGAATGGGAGTTCTACCTCAACGCCATCGGCTTTGAAGGCGCAGACGTGCGGCGCGGGCATACCTTCAACCGCAACCACCTGACCATCGAAGCGGCGATTGCCGGCATGGGCGTGGCGATCGCGCGGCGTACCTTGCTCAATGACGAACTGGAACGCGGCACCTTGATCGTGCCGTTTGGTCTGGCGGTGCCCAACCATAAACGCTACGTGCTGCTCTATGCGCCTGGGGCGCTGAGTCACCCGGGCGTGCGGGCGGTACATGACTGGCTGGTGGAAGAGGCGGGGGTCTTTCGAAGCCTGCACCCGCTGGGCGAGCGGCAGATGTGAGCGGCCTGGGGGGCTGGAGCCTGGCTACCCAACTCCCGACCTTAACAGTGCTTTTGGCGGTTGTCCGGCTTTTTTTGCGAATAGATATTTATCTTTTTTTAGGGGTTGAAATGTTCTTCCGCCAGCCTGATTGTGTAAGTAAGAGGTCACGGTGATGACGCCCAAGGGCTAGCCTGAAGGCCTCTCGCGAGCTAGCTGAAATAAGGGATGAACTATGCAAATCCAAGTCAACAGTGATAACCATATTCAAAGCAGCATCCGACTGGAGGAGTGGGTACGTACTACCATTGAGAGCACGCTCGAACGTTATGAAGAGGACCTGACCCGTGTCGAGGTTCATCTGCGGGACGAGAACGGCGACAAGCCCGGTCCCCACGATATGCGCTGCCAGCTGGAAGCGCGGCCAAAAGGCCATCAACCGATTTCCGTAACCCACAAAGCCGACACCCTGGAGCAAGCCATCGATGGTGCGGCGGAAAAACTCGAACATGCGCTCGAGCACCTGTTCGGCAAACTGCGGGGCAAACCACGCGCCGCGATCGTGCCGTTCGAAAGGGTTCAGGCTGATGCACTGCTCGAAGACGAGTTTCTCGAGAACGAACAGGCTGCGCAAAACGGCTGACGCCTGATGTGATCTTTTTCCAGCCAACGACAAACGGGCCTGCATATGCAGGCCCGTTTTTATTTGGGTGGGGCGCGGACATTTCTGAGAGTGAGCTTGCTTCGGGGGCGGTCCGGGCGTTAGCGATAAGGTGAGGGATCTGTAATCCCGTGTCGTTCTCAGGTTTTTCGCGAGCAAGCTCGCTCCTACAGAAGCACACAGCAGACTCAAGTCTCATCGAACTCTTTTGCGTATGAGAATATTTATCATTATTATTGGCGCCTGCTTAGCCGCGTGATGATCGCGCAGCTCCATTGTTTCAAGGCCGAAACATGAAAGTCAAAACCAGAGCGCTCCCCGTTTCCTATCGACTGGCGGTCACTTCGCGGGTGCTTGCCGCCGTGGTGGGTGGCTATGTGGTCGCCGCATTGGCCAGTGTCAGCGTGACCCTTTGGCTGCCGATGCCGCGCGCCGAAGCGGTGGTGACCGGGATGATGATCTCGTTTCTGGTGTACCTGTGCGCCGTGCTGTGGTGCTTTGCCTGCCGCAGTGCGTGGCAGGCCTGGTACGGCTTGATTGTTCCAGCCCTGGTGCTGGCGGCAGTTTCCGGTGTGGCTTACTGGATGGGGCGAGCATGAAGGAAGGCTTTCGTCAGGCCATGGCCTGGGTCCATACGTGGACCGGGTTGCTCTTCGGCTGGCTGCTGTTCGCGATTTTCCTCACCGGCACACTCGCTTACTTCAACGACGAGATCAGTCACTGGATGCAGCCGGAGATTCCGGCGCGTTCGGTCTCGTCGCAACACAGCCTCGATCTTGCCCAGCACTACCTGCAGGAGCACGCACCGGGAGCTTCGCGCTGGCTGATCGACCTGCCGAGCGCTCGTCAACCGGCACTGACGGTGCGCTGGCAACAGTCGCCCGCCAAGCGCGGTGAGCGTGGCCAGTTCAGTGAAAAAAGCCTCGACCCCCAAACCGGCACAGAAGTGCAGGAGCGGGAGACCCGTGGCGGCGACTTCTTCTATCGCTTCCATTTCCAGCTGCAGATGCCCCATCCGTGGGGCCGCTGGTTGTCGACGATCGCGGCCATGGTGATGTTCGTCGGCTTGATCACCGGGATCATCACCCACAAGAAAATCTTCAAGGACTTCTTCACCTTCCGCCCGCGCAAGGGCCAGCGTTCGTGGCTGGATGGCCACAACGCCGTGGGTGTGCTGTTGCTGCCTTTTCACCTGATGATCAGCTATAGCAGCCTGGTGATTTTCATGGCGATGGTCATGCCGGCGAGCATTCTCGCTTCCTATAAAGGTGATGTGCGGGCGTTCTACGATGAGGTCTTTCCTGCCTCCAGCACGCCGGAACTCGCCGGTACCCCCGGTCAGTTGGCACCAATGGCGCCACTGCTGGAGCGGGCGCGGGAGCAGTGGGCCGGAGGGCGTGTGGCGCGCTTGACGGTGAATAATCCGGGAGATGCCAATGCCTCGGTAGTGCTGGTGCGAGACGGTGCCGATCGGGTAGTGCACGATGTGAGCAGTGCCGTGACCTTCAATGGTGTGACCGGCCAACTGCTCAGTGCCACGCCTGAGCAACCGGCGGCGATGGCTGTCGCGGGGAGTTTCTACGGCTTGCATATGGGCCGTTTTGCCGGCCCGTTATTGCGTTGGCTGTACTTTATCTGCGGCCTGGCGAGCACGGCGGTGATTGGCACCGGGCTGGTGATCTGGCTAGGCAAGCGCCAACTCAAGCATGCAAAGAGTGGCGTGATGCCGTTCGAGTTGCGGCTGGTGGAAGTCCTGAACATTGCCAGCATGGCCGGGCTGACGGTCGCGGTGGCGGCGTTCTTCTGGGCCAACCGCCTGCTGCCAGTGCAAATGACTGGCCGAGCGGACTGGGAGATCAACAGCTTCTTTATCCTGTGGGGCTTGAGTGTGATTCATGCCGGGACCCGCCCCGGGCGCACCGCCTGGGTTGAGCAACTGATTCTGGCTGCGCTGCTGTTCTGCGGCATTCCACTGCTCAATGCGCTGACCACCTCGCATCACCTCGTAGCGTCCCTGACCCAAGGTGATTGGGCGATGGCCGGATTTGACCTGGCGTGCCTGGGTAGCGGCCTGTTCCTGGCCTGGGCCGCATGGAAAATGCGCCGCAGCGGCCGGGTTGCAACCACTACCCGCCAGCGTGTACCTGCCGTCACCCTCAAGCGAGAGGCGAACTGAATGCTGCTGGCCCTGTTGCTCTGCTACAGCGGTTTTACCGCGTTGTGTCTGTCGATGGACCGGCATCACGCCGAACTGCTTGGTCACAGGCCCACGGCGGGTCGCCGCAAGCTCCTGAAGCTGGCCGGCTGGTCACTGCTGGCTGTTTCGCCATGGGTGCTGGTGAGCCGGATCGGTTGGGGCCTGGGCCTGGTCGAATGGTTTGCAGTACTGATGCTCAGCGCCTTGTTGCTGGTGCTTTTGTTGCCGCACCGCCCCCGCCTGGTGCTGGCGCTCGCAGGCCTGAGTCTGCTCGCCAGCCCTGTTGCCGTACTCGCGCAGTCATGACTCGATGATCGGCCTCCCGCCCGAATCCGGTGAAGACGAACATCAAGGCGGGGGACGCGCGCATTTCCTGCAAGTGTTCCTGTCCCAGCGCTCGCAAATGGAGGCATTGGTAAGCCGGCGGGTGGGCTGTCGGGCGACGGCCGCCGATCTGGTGCAGGACTTGTTCCTGCGTTTCTGGCGGCGGCCATTGGTGCAGGTCGAGGAACTGAGTACCTACCTGCTGCGTTGTGCCGGCAACATTGCCATCGACCATTTGCGCAGCGAAGGCGCGCGGGTGCGCAGCAACGAGTGTTGGTTGCCGGAACAGCCGGACAGCCATGGCAGCGAGCCCGAGGCGGCGCTGGAAGCCGGCAATGATTTGCGCCACGTCGAGGCAGCGTTGCGCGCATTGCCCGAGCGCACGCGGCAGATTTTTCTGCTCAATCGCCTCCATGGGCGCAAATATGCGCAGATCGCCAAGGCCATGGGCCTGTCCCAGAGTGCCGTGGAAAAACATATGATGCGCGCCCTCGACGCCTGCAAGGCAAGCTTGCGGGACACCGAACCGCGCACGCCAGGGAAAGCACCGTGAACCACGCTGAACGTATCATTCCCACGCCGGCTCAGGAGCAGGCCGCCTACGCCTGGCTGAGCCTGTTGCATGACCATCCCAGCAGTGGCGACCAAGTGACCTTCAGTCACTGGCTGCAAGCCGATCCCGCCCACGCGGAGGCCTATGCCCAGGCCCAAGTGGTGTGGGAACTGAGCGAAGCACCGGCACGCACCCTGGCCGCCGAAGATGCGCTTGCCTTGCAGGGTTACCTCGATGCGATGAGTCGTTCCGGCCAGTACCCTGTGCGGCGCTGGGCCGGTGGCTTGGCAGTGGCGGCTTGTCTTTTGTTGATGGTCGGCATGGGCGCCGGGTGGCAGCCGATGCGCTGGCTGGATGACCTGGGGGCGGACTATGTGTCGGCTCCGGGGGAGATCCGCACGGTGACGCTGGCTGATCAGTCCCAGGTGACGCTCGATGCAGACAGCGCCATCGCGGTGGATTTCACTGGTGGTGAACGGCACGTGCATTTGCGTCGCGGCGCCGGTTTTTTCAGTGTCGTTCACACCGGCGAGCCTTTTGTCGTCGACGCCGAACAAGGCCAGGCGCGGGTATTGGGCACGCAGTTCGAGGTACGCCTGCAACCCGTTGGCGCTCAGGTGACGGTGCTGTCGGGGCGCGTCGGTGTCACGGCGCACAGGCAGGCTGCGCAGCAGATTGTCGGCGCGGGCCAGCAGCTGACTTACGGCGCCGGCGCAGCGCAGACACTCCATGGTGTGGACAGTGAAGCGCAACTGGCCTGGCGCCAGGGCTGGCTCAATTACTACAGGGCGCCACTGGCGGATGTGGTGAAAGACCTTGGACGCTATTACCCGGGGCGGATCCTGTTACTGAACGATGAACTGGCGGCACGCCGGGTCAGCGGCAGCTTCCCAAGCAAGGATCCGCAGGCGGTGTTGAGTTCATTGCAGGGGGTGTTGGGGTTTGAGCAGACCCAGGTGTTCGGGCATCTGATTATTTTGCGGTAGAGCAAGATCAAAAGATCGTCCGAAGGCTCGGGCCGCGTTCGGACGATCTTTTGATCTTCTAGAAATATTTCAAAAATCAAGGTGAGGTAAAACCCCGCGCCATCCGTGTAGTGACTGAAACTGCGAGTCATTCGCATCCGTTGCGGTTCTACACAGGTCATGAGCAATGAAGTCCAGGGCAAAATTGGTTTCGGTCAAACATTGGTTGGGTGCATCTGCACTGGGCTTGACGGCGTCGGCCTTGCTGCCGTCGGGCGTTGCCTTGGGCGCTGACGCCGGGGCAACCCAGCAACATTCCCAGTTCACTTTCGCCCTGCCCGCCAAACCGTTGCCTCAGGCCCTGGCCGACTTCAGCCGGATCACCGGCCTGAGCGTGGTCTACACCGACGAAGCGCCCTACGGTATCAGCGCCCCGGCGGTCAGCGGGCAGATGAGTGCCGAGCAGGCATTGCAGCGTTTGCTGGGCGGCTCGGGCTTCACCTTCCGTCGAACGGATGCTCATACCCTCGCGCTGGAGCCGCTGCCCACCCAGGGCGCTGTGAACCTCGGCGCGACGACCATCACCTCGGTGCTGGATCAATCCACCAGCTATCAGCCGCCGCCCACCAGTTCGGTGATGCGCTCGCAGGCGTTGCTCCAGGAAATCCCGCAGACCGTCAACGTGATCCCGGCCCAGGTCGTCCGCGATCAGGCACCGCGCAATCTGGATGATGCACTCGCCAACGTCAGCGGCATCACCCAAGGCAACACGCTGGGTAGCACCCAGGACTCGGTGATGACCCGCGGCTTCGGCGATAACCGCAATGGCTCGATCATGCGCGATGGCATGCCGGTGATACAGGGCAGGGGCCTCAACGCCACGGTGGACCGGGTCGAAGTGCTCAAGGGCCCGTCTTCGCTGCTGTACGGGATTCAAGACCCCGGCGGTGTCGTCAACATGGTCAGCAAGAAGCCCGAGCTTGAGCAATACAACGCCCTGAACCTGCGCGGCTCGACCTACGGCAACGGCAAGAACGGCAGCGGCGGCGGCCTCGACAGCACCGGTGCCCTGGGTGATTCCGGGTTCGCGTACCGCATGGTGCTGGACCACGATGACGAGGATTACTGGCGCAATTACGGAGTGCAGCGCGAGACCCTGGTAGCGCCGTCGCTGGCATGGTTCGGTGACAACACCACGTTGTTGTTCGCCTATGAACACCGGGAATTTCTCACCCCGTTCGACCGCGGCACGGTCATCGATCCCCGGGACAATCATCCGCTGGACATCTCCCGCGGGCGTCGCCTGGACGAGCCGTTCAACGACATGGAAGGCCGGTCGGATCTCTATCATTTCGAGGCCGATCACCAGCTCAATGACAACTGGAGCGCGCACTTGGGCTACAGCTGGAACCGCGAGACCTACGACGCCAGCCAGGTCCGCGTCACGGCCATCAATACCACTAACGGCACGCTGACCCGCAGCATGGACGGCACGCACAACGCGATCAGCACCGATCGCTTCGCCACGGCCAGCGTGGAGGGGCGCGTCGATGTGGCAGGCATGCAGCATGACCTGGTGTTCGGGATCGACGACGAGTACCGCAAGATCTACCGCGCCGACCTGATCCGCCAGAAAAGCCTGGGCACCTTCAGCTACATCAATCCGGTGTACGGCCGCGAAGTGGAAGGCACCACAGTCAGCCCGGCGGACAGCGCACAGACCGACCTGCTGCGCAGCGATTCGATGTTCCTGCAGGACTCGATTCACTTGAACGAGCAGTGGATTCTGGTCGGTGGCGCGCGATTCCAGGCGTACGACCAGTACGCCGGCAAAGGCGTGCCGTTCCAGGCCAACACCGACAGCAACGGCCAGAAATGGGTGCCCCGCGCCGGCCTGGTGTACCGCTACACCGATGCCCTGTCGTTTTATGGCAGCTACACCGAATCGTTCAAGCCCAACTCGACCATTGCGCCGCTGAGCGGCAGCAGCACGGTGCTCGATGGCAGCATCGCCCCCGAAGAGGCCAAGTCATGGGAGGTCGGCGCCAAGCTGGATCTGCCAGGGCGCGTCACCGGCAACATCGCGTTGTTCGACATCAAGAAGCGCAATGTGCTGGTCGCCAATTCCGAAGGGCCGGTGACCCTCTACAGCGCTGCTGGCGAAGTACGATCCCGTGGCCTGGAAATGGATCTGAGCGGCCAGCTCAGTGACCGCTGGAGCATGATTGGCAGTTACGCGTACACCGACGCCGAGGTCACTGAAGACCCGACCTACAAGGGTAAGAAACTGCAGAATGTGGCGAAGAACAGCGGCTCGCTGTCGGCGGTGTATGACTTCGGCAATATAGTCGGAGGTGACCAGTTGCGGGTGGGCGCCGGCGCACGTTACGTCGGCGAGAGGGCGGGCAACGCGGTGAATGATTTTGACCTGCCCAGCTACACGGTGGCGGATGCGTTTGCCACCTATGACACCAAGGTCGAGGGGCAGACGGTCAAGTTCCAGCTCAACGTGAAGAACCTGTTTGATCGCACGTACTACACCTCGGCGGCGAGCCGGTTCTTCGTTTCGATGGGGGATTCGCGGCAGGTGACGCTGTCGAGTACGCTGGAGTTCTGACGAAGGCGGCAGCACAGGCGCCAACCCCCCAAGCCTGGCGTAAAAAAGCCTGCCGATAATCCCCAGGTGTTCCCCCCAACGCCTGGCGAAACCGGTTGGTGAAATGACTGGCACTGGAAAACCCGCACGCCAGTGCAATCTCCCCCAGGGGCTGTGCGCTTGTGCGCAACAGGTCCTGCGCCCGACGCAAGCGCCGCGCCAGCACATACTGGTGCGGCGGCAAGCCAAAGCTCTGGCGAAACATCCGCGCAAAGTGATACTCCGACAACGCGCACAATCCGGCCAGTTGCCCCAGGCTGATGGGCTCGGCCAGCTGACTGTCGATGAATTCGACCAGTTGCCGCCGCTGATGCGCCGCCAGTCCGCCCTTGAGCCGCAATCCTTCGCGCTTGCCCACCTGGCCAAGCAATACGTGACTGAGCATCTCGTGGGCCAGGCTGCTGGTTAGCAGGCGTTCGCCAGGCTCGTCCCAGTTGAGCGCGATCAACTGGCGAAAGCGCCGGACCTGGATCGGGTCGTCGAGAAAGGTGTGCTCGCGCAGGAGCAATTCGCGAGGTTCGCGGTCGAGCAGGGTGACGCAACCGAGGGCAAACTGCTCAGGGCTGAAATACACATGAGCCAGGCGGATATCGCCATTGATCACCCAGGCCGAGGGGTGTTCGGCAGGCAGGATGCACAGCTTGTCCGGGCCGCCCATGATGCCGGGCTGATCACGGCGAAAGGTGCCGGTACCGCCGCCGATGTAGCAGGACAAGGTGTGGTGACTGGGCGCTTCGTAATCCTGAGCGTCGTGATGATTGTTCCACAGGGCTGCCGCCATGCCGTCACCGAGTTCGGCGCTGTGCTCAAGGCGAGCATGGGCCGAACGGTTAAGGGCTTGAAAGACTTGCAGGGATTCCAGTGCGGGCATTATCGATTCTCCAACGCCTTGCATCCTACTCCGTAGCACGTGACCTGCCAGCCCGTGGCCGGACAAAAGCGCAAGTTTATGCAAGTGCGCCGAAACCCGACGCAGGACACTGAGCTCCTATTCAGGAGTTTTGACCATGAACCTTTCGTTGTATTTGCTGACCGTGCTGATCTGGGGCACCACCTGGATTGCCTTGAAATGGCAGTTGGGCGTGGTCGCTATCCCGGTGTCGATCGTCTATCGCTTCGGCCTCGCCGCGCTGGTGCTGTTCGTGATGTTGCTGCTCACCCGACGCCTGCAGGTGATGAATCGCCGCGGCCATCTGATTTGCCTGGCGCAGGGTCTGTGCCTGTTCTGCGTCAACTTCATGTGTTTCCTCACCGCCAGCCAGTGGATCCCCAGCGGTCTGGTGGCGGTGGTGTTTTCCACGGCCACCTTGTGGAACGCCTTGAATGCCCGGGTGTTCTTCGGTCAGAAAATCGCTCGTAACGTCTTGATGGGGGGTGCTTTGGGCCTGATGGGGCTCGGTTTACTGTTCTGGCCAGAGCTTGCGGGCCACACCGCCTCCCCGGAAACCCTGCTGGGCCTGGGGTTGGCGCTATGCGGCACGCTGTGTTTTTCTGCCGGCAACATGTTGTCGAGCCTGCAGCAGAAAGCTGGCCTCAAGCCACTGACGACCAATGCCTGGGGCATGGCTTATGGCGCAGCAATGTTGTCGGCCTGGTGCCTGGTCAGGGGCATCCCGTTCGACATGGAGTGGAATGGCCGTTACATCGGCTCATTGCTCTATCTGGTGATTCCAGGTTCGGTGATTGGCTTCACCGCCTACCTGACATTGGTCGGCCGCATGGGGCCGGAACGAGCCGCTTACTGCACCGTATTGTTCCCGGTGGTTGCACTGAATGTTTCGGCATTTGCCGAAGGTTATCAGTGGACCGCTCCGGCACTCGTCGGGCTGGTTTTGGTCATGCTGGGCAACGTGCTGGTGTTCCGTAAGCCTCGCGCGACGACCAGACCCATGGCCGGCAAATTGGCATAAGCAGCAGGGCCTTCACGAGTCTTTCACTGCTGTCAGATACATGGCACGCCGGTGAAGGCGTGCCAGGTCACAATCAGCCTTTCCAGGTCTGCGGATTGACCAGGTCTTGTGGGCGTTCGCCCTGCAGGGCGCTGCGCAGGTTAATAATGGCGCGATTGGCCATCGCTTCACGGGTTTCATGGGTGGCCGAGCCGATATGCGGCAGGGTGACGGCGTTCTTCAACTGGAACAACGGCGACTCGCTCAGCGGCTCTTTCTCGTAGACGTCCAGGCCCGCGCCACGAATGCGGTTGTTCTGCAGCGCTTCAATCAGTGCCGGTTCATCCACCACGGGCCCGCGCGAGATGTTCACCAGGATTGCGCCCGGCTTCATCAGTCCCAGTTCACGATGGCTGATCAGGTGTTTGGTCTTCTCGCTGAGCGGCACCACCAGGCAGACGAAATCGGCTTCGGCCAGCAACTGGTCGAGGCTGCGAAATTGCGCGCCGAGTTCCTGTTCCAGGTCGCTCTTGCGGCTGTTGCCGCTGTAGATAATTGGCATGTTGAATCCCAGGCGGCCGCGCCGAGCGATCGCGGCGCCGATATTGCCCATGCCGACGATGCCCAGGGTCTTGCCATGCACATCGCTGCCGAACAGCGCCGCGCCGACGCTGGCCTGCCATTGGCCGGCCTTGGTCCAGGCATCCAGTTCAGCTACCCGGCGGGCGCTGCTCATGATCAGGGCGAACGCCAGGTCCGCCGTGCTCTCGGTCAGGACGTCAGGGGTATTGGTGAGCATGATGCCGCGCTCGTTGAAATACGCCACATCGTAGTTGTCGTAGCCCACCGAGACGCTGGACACCACCTGCAGCTTGGCTGCGGTCTCCAGCTGCGCACGCCCGAGCTTGCGTCCGACACCAATCAAGCCATGGGCGTGGGGCAGGGCCTCATTGAATTGGGCGTTGATATCGCCGTTTTTCGGGTTGGGCACGATGACGTCGAAATCCTGCTTCAGGTCTTCGATCATCTGTGGCGTGATGCGGCTAAAGGCGAGTACGGTCTTTTTCATGGGTGGAGGGCTCGTCGGGCGGTGAGAATGCCAAGCACGCTAACATTCTTTTCCGGTGCCGGGCGAGCCTGGGCAGTCAATTCGCCAGCCGGACACCGGCCAGGCTGCCGCTCAATTCATAAGCCGCCAATTCCGCCTGATGCGCCGCCAATATTTCCGGCAATGACCCACGCAGGTACTCGACCCAGGTCTTGATTTTCGCGTCCAGATATTGCCGCGAAGGATAGATCGCATACAGGTTCAGTTCCTGTGAGCGGTAATTGGGCATTACCCGCACCAGCGTGCCGTTGCGCAGGCCTTCAATGGCCGCGTAAACCGGCAGAACGCCCACGCCCATGCCGCTGGTGATTGCCGTTTTCATGGCGTCCGCTGAATTCACCAGGAACGGCGAGGTATTGATGGTGACCATTTCCTGGCCCTCCGGGCCATCGAACGTCCATTTCTCAAGCGGTATCACCGGGCTCACCAGGCGCAGGCAGGCGTGGTTCAGCAGGTCGCTGGGTTTGTGCGCACAGCCATTGGCTTTCACATAGGCCGGCGAGGCGCAGACGATGCTGTAGGTGATGCCCAGTCGTTGCGAGACGAAGCCGGAGTCTGGCAATTCGCTGGCCAGCACGATGGACACGTCGTAGCCCTCGTCGAGCAGGTCTGGCACGCGGTTGGCCAGGGTCAGGTCGAAGGTCACGTCGGGGTGGGTTTTGCGGTAGCGGGCGATGGCGTCGATCACGAAGTGCTGACCGATACCGGTCATGGTGTGCACCTTGAGCTGGCCGGCAGGGCGGGCGTGCGCGTCGCTGGCTTCGGCCTCGGCTGCTTCGACGTAGGCAAGGATCTGTTTGCAGCGCAGCAGGTAGCGCTTACCGGCCTCGGTGAGCGCGATGCGGCGGGTGGTGCGGTTGAGCAGTCGGGTTTGCAGGTGGGCCTCCAGGTTGGAGACCGCGCGCGAGACGTTGGCCGTCGTGGTGTCGAGTTGCACGGCGGCGGCGGTGAAGCTGCCAGCCTCGGCCACGTAACTGAAGGCGCGCATGTTTTGCAAAGTGTCCATGGGGTGCTCTCTGGGCGAATGACAAATTGTGACACAACGTTTCAGAGTCCGAGACCCCGACCAAGGGATTATCGCGTTAACGGTAACAAAGATTCACAAGAATCCCAGCTTATCGCCAACAAAACCCGCCTCTAGAATTGCGCCCACCCTGGTAGCAGCTGCCGCAGGCTGCGATCTTTTGATCCTAAGATTCAAGATCAAAAGATCGCAGCCTGCGGCAGCTCCTACGGGGATCTCCCTTATTTCAGGAATATCCGCAGTGCCGCGTCGCATCAGCAGAGCGCTTCAGACGTTCAGTGTTTTCGCCCTTTCCCTGGTCATCAGCGGCTGCATCGGCACCGCAGGCATCGCCCCGCAGGGCGAGGCACTGCAGGCCAATACCCTGGCCACCGACGAAGCTATCCAACACGCTGCAAAGGACGCCAACTGGCCTGTCGCTCAATGGTGGCAGGCCTACCGCGACCCTCAGTTGAATCACTGGATCGACCTGGCCCTGCAGGGCAGCCCGACCCTGGCCATCGCAGCCGCACGGGTACGCCAGGCCAGGGCCATGGCGGGTATCGCCGAATCCGCCGAGTCACTGCAGATCAACGCCGAGTCGACCCTCAAGCGCCACAACTGGCCTTCCGATCAGTTTTACGGGCCGGGCGAACTGGCCGATACCACGACCTGGGACAACAACGCCGCGCTGGGCTTCAGCTACGCCCTCGACCTCTGGGGCCGCGAGCGCAATGCCAGCGAGCGCGCCGTGGACCTGGCGCACATGAGCGCCGCCGAGGCCAGGCAGGCTCAGCTCGAATTGCAGAACAACGTCGTGCGCGCCTATATCGAATTGTCGCTGCATTACGCCCAGCGCGACATCGTGGCCGCGACGCTGCAGCAGCAACAGCAGATTCTTGAACTGGCGCAAAAGCGCCTGGACGCCGGCATCGGTACGCACTTTGAAGTCAGCCAGGCCGAAACCCCGCTGCCCGAAACCCATCGCCAACTCGACGCGCTGGACGAGGAGATCGCCCTCAGCCGCAATCAGCTGGCGGCATTGGCAGGTTTTGGGCCTGGTAACGGGGCGCAATTGCAGCGGCCGACCTTGTCCTTGGGGGCGGCGTTGAAGCTGCCATCGGCGCTGCCGGCGCAGTTGCTTGGGCAGCGGCCGGACGTGGTTGCCAGTCGCTGGCAAGTAGCGGCGCAGGCGCGGGGCATCGATGTCGCGCATGCGGGTTTCTACCCCAACGTCGACCTGGTCGGCAGCCTCGGTTACATGGCCACTGGCGGTGGGGCACTGGAGTTCCTGACCGGCAAGAAACTCAACTACAGCGTCGGTCCGGCGCTCTCGTTGCCGATCTTCGACGGCGGTCGGTTGCGGGCGCAGTTGGGTGAAGCATCGGCCGGCTATGACATCGCCGTGGCCCGCTACAACCAGACCCTGGTCAACGCCCTGAAGAACATCTCGGACCAGTTGATCCGCCGCGAGTCCATGGACAAGCAGCAGACGTTCGCCGCCGAGTCCGTGGCCGCCGCGCAGAAGACCTACGACATCGCCATGATCGCCTACCAGCGCGGTCTCACCGATTACCTCAATGTGCTCAATGCCCAGACGTTGCTGTTCAAACAGCAGCAAGTGCAGCAGCAGGTCCAGGCCGCGCGCCTGAGTGCCCACGCAGAGCTGGTGACAGCACTGGGCGGCGGGTTAGGGGCGGGCGCGGATGTGCCGCAAGACAGCCAGACCCAGGCGCCGAAAACCCCGGCCCTGCTCAGGAGCCTCTCCCATTGATCACCACACCTGCGGCAGACCCTGTGGGAGTGAGCCTGCTCGCGATGAGGGCGCATCAGTCAATGAGTGTGTTGCCTGACAAAGCGCCATCGCGAGCAGGCTCGCGCCCACAGGTTCCAAGTCGCCTGCAGGGCTTGCGTCCGACAAAATTTCATTGAGCAGGACACCATGACACCCTTGCCCGCACCGCTGCGCTGGCTGTACTCCCTCGAATGGCGCCGGGGCTTTTTTGACTGGGCGCGCAGCGATGGCGTGACCTGGGTCTACATCTTTAAAGTGCTGTTCGCCGCCTTCCTGACCCTGTGGCTGGCGATGCGCCTGGAACTGCCGCAGCCGCGCACGGCGATGATTACCGTGTTTATCGTCATGCAACCGCAGAGTGGTCAGGTGTTCGCCAAGAGCTTCTATCGCTTCCTTGGTACGCTGACGGGTTCGGCGGTGATGGTCGCACTGATTGCCCTGTTCGGGCAGAACACCGAACTGTTCCTGGGTTCGCTGGCGATCTGGGTCGGCATCTGTTCGGCTGGGGCGGCGCGTTACCGCAATTTCCGCGCGTACGGGTTTGTGCTGGCCGGCTACACCGCCGCGATGGTCGGCCTGCCGGCGCTGGCCCATCCGGACGGCGCCTTCATGGCGGCCGTCTGGCGGGTGCTGGAAATCTCCCTGGGGATTCTCTGCGCCACCCTGGTCAGCGCCGCGATCTTGCCGCAAACCGCCAGTGCGGCAATGCGCAATGCCTTGTATCAACGCTTTGGCGTGTTTGCCCTGTTCGTCACCGATGGCTTGCGCGGCCGCAGCCAGCGGGACGCGTTTGAAGCCAGCAACGTGCGGTTTATTGCTGAAGCGGTCGGCCTGGAAGGCCTGCGCAGTGTCACCGTATTCGAGGACCCGCACATGCGCCGGCGCAATGGCCGCCTCAATCGCCTGAACAGCGAGTTCATGGGCATCACCACCCGATTTAATGCCCTGCATCAGTTGCTGGAACGGCTGCGCAGCAGTGGCACCGATCACGTGGTGGCGGCCATCACCCCGGGCCTGCAGGACCTGGCCGAACTGCTCGACAACTTCAGCGGTCGCGCCCTGACCAGCCCCGATGCCGCACGCCTGGCGTTGGCTTTGGCGACCTACAAGGAGCATTTGCCAGCCCGGGTGCGCAGCTTGCGGGCAACATTCCAGGAGAGTGAACCGAGCGATTCCGAGCAGCTGGATTTTCATACCGCGTACGAGTTGCTGTATCGCTTCGTCGACGACCTGCACGGGTACGCCCAGACACACGCCTCGCTGGCC
Organism: Pseudomonas sp. HY13-MNA-CIBAN-0226; assembly: GCF_040310305.1. Lineage (NCBI taxonomy): Bacteria > Pseudomonadati > Pseudomonadota > Gammaproteobacteria > Pseudomonadales > Pseudomonadaceae > Pseudomonas > Pseudomonas sp. HY13-MNA-CIBAN-0226. The sequence continues at coordinate 27,834 of NZ_JBEOPS010000006.1, read as the reverse complement.
GAGCACCGCCATGCGCGGGAGCAGTGGGACGAGCCGTTCACCCCGCAGACCAACTGGCTGGCGGCGGCCGCATCAGGCATTCGCGCGGCGTTTGTGCTGGTGGTGCTGGGCAGTTACTGGGTGGCCACGGCCTGGCCGAGCGGGGCGACCATGACCCTGATTGCCGCCGCGACCATTGGCCTGTCCGCTGCCACTGCGAACCCCAAGCGCATGGCGTTTCAAATGGCCTGCGGGACCCTCCTCGGCGCGCTGATCGGTTTCATCGAGATGTTTTTCATCTTCCCCTGGATCGACGGTTTCCCGTTGCTGTGCGTGATGCTCGCGCCAGTAATCGTGCTGGGCTCGTTCCTGTCGTCGCGGCCGCAATATGCCGGTGTGGGCCTGGGCCTGCTGATCTTCTTCAGCACTGGATCTGTCCCCGATAACCTCACGGTCTACAACCCCTACACTTTCATCAACGACTACATCGCCATGGTGTTGGGCATGCTGGTGTGCGCGGCCGCCGGGGCGATCATTTTACCGCCCAACAGCCGCTGGCTGTGGCGCCGGCTGGAGCAGGACCTGCGCGGCCAGGTGGTGTTCGCCATCAGCGGCAAGCTCAAGGGCCTGGCCTCCAGTTTCGAAAGCCGCACCCGCGACCTGCTGCACCAGGCCTACGGGCTCGCGGCGGGTCAGCCTCAGGTGCAACGAGACTTGTTGCGCTGGATGTTCGTGGTGCTGGAAGTCGGCCACGCGATCATCGAGTTGCGCAAGGAGCAGGCGATCCTGCCGGTGCATCCGGCCTATGCCGAGTCCCAGCCGTGGCGCCAGGCGATTCGCGTGATGGGTCGCTCCCTGGTGCGCCTGTTCCTGCAGCCGAGCCAGAGCAATCTGGAGCGCGGCCTGATCGCCGTCGACCACGCCATCAGTCGCGTACAGGCCACCGACGAACCTTTCGCGCCGCACTTTGATACCTCGGCGCTACGTCGGGTCAAGAGCTACCTGCACTTCATCCGCACCTCGCTGCTGGACCCGCAATCGCCATTGGCCGCGTATGCCGCCACCCGGCCCCAAGGACTTGATCATGCCTCGTGAAATTGCCTTCCACGGCGTGTACATGCCGACCATGACGCTGATGTTCTTCCTCGCCGTCGCGTTGGCCTGGGCCCTGGACCGGTTCCTGTCCGGGTTCGACCTCTACCGTTTTTTCTGGCACCCGGCGTTGCTGCGCCTGAGCCTGTTTACCTGTCTGTTTGGCGCCTTGGCGCTGACTGTCTACCACTGACTCTCTGCCTTAGAGAATGCCTTGATGAAAAAGCTTTTCAGCCTGCTCGCCACGTTGCTGGTGCTGGCGCTTGCAATATGGATCGGCCGGACCCTGTGGGTGCATTACATGGACACACCCTGGACGCGCGATGGCCGGGTGCGCGCGGACATCATCAACGTTGCCGCCGATGTCACCGGGGAAGTGGTGGATGTGCCGGTGCGCGACAACCAGTTGGTTCGCAAAGGCGATCTGTTGATGCAGATCGATCCCGAGCACTACCGCATCGCGGTCAAACAGGCCCAGGCGCTGGTGGCCTCACGCAAGTCGACCTGGGAAATGCGCAAGGTCAACGCCCATCGTCGCGCCGACATGGACGCGCTGGTGATCTCCAAAGAGAACCGCGACGACGCCAGCAACATCGCCGACTCGGCCCTGGCTGATTACCAGCACGCCCAGGCGCAACTGGAAGCGGCGCAACTGAATCTCAAGCGCACCGAAGTACGTGCTGCAGTCGACGGTTATGTCACCAATCTCAACGTGCATCGTGGCGACTATGCGCGCATCGGCGAAGCAAAAATGGCCGTGGTGGATATGAACTCGTTCTGGGTCTACGGCTTCTTCGAAGAAACCAAGCTGCCCCACGTAAGGGTGGGCGACAAGGCGGACATGCAGTTGATGAGCGGCGAAGTGCTCAAGGGACATGTCGAGAGTATTTCCCGCGGCATCTACGATCGGGACAACCCGCAGAGCCGCGAGCTGATCGCCGATGTGAACCCGACCTTCAACTGGGTACGTCTGGCCCAGCGGGTGCCGGTACGGATTCACATCGACGAGGTACCGGAGGGGGTGCTGTTGGCGGCGGGGATTACCTGTACGGTGATCGTCAACAACGGACTCTGAAACGCTACGTATTGCTGGGTCGACTCGGTATCAGAGCTGCCCACGCAACCCGAACCGCTTCATCAACCCCGACTCCAGCAATCCCTTGGGCAACAACCCCGCCAGCAACGGCAACGCCCGGCTGCCATTGCCCAACCGCAGCAGTCGCGGTGGTTTGTTTTGTTGCACAGCCTTGAGCAGCCCCGCCGCAAATTCAGTGGCCGGGGTCGGGTTGTCTTGCGAGGCCTTGGCCCGCGCACGAATGCCTTCACGCAGCGGCCACCACGGTGATTGCTCGGTGATCAATTGTTCGGCTTCATGGCCGGCATTCTTCGCGAAGCTGGACTCGATTGCGCCCGGCTGAACTTCCATGACGCGGATACCAAACGGCGCCAGTTCCATGCGCAGCGCATCGCTCAAGGCATGTACCGCGGCCTTCGACGCACAGTAGGCGCCGGCGAATGGTGTCACCAGCACCCCGGATACGCTGCCGATATTCACCACCAGGCCTTTGGTGCGACGCAGCACCGGAAACATTGCGCGGGTGACACCGACAATCGCGAACACATTGGTTTCGAACTGGCGCTGCATCGCCGCCACACCGCCATCGAGCAGCGGCCCCATGGCGCCATACCCGGCGTTGTTGATCAGCACATCGAGGCCGCCGCGCTCCTGGTTGATCCGTGCACTCAATACCTCCAGCGCCGCAGCGTCGTTGACGTCCAGCTGCACGGCGGTAAAGCCGGCAGCGCTCAACGCGGCCACGTCTTCGGGTTTGCGGGCACTGGCCCAGACTTCGTAACCGGCCGCCTTGAAGGCGTCGGCCAGGGCGCGGCCAATGCCGCTGGAACAACCGGTAATCAACGCAATCGGCATGACGCAGTCCTTGTGCAGGAGAAAGTGGAGAGGTCAGTCGGAGAAACTGCCTTGCAGACGCTCGGCGCGAAACTCGAGGGTTTCCGGGCGATAACCGGGACGCAACGGCGGCATGGGCAAACAGTCTTCCCAGTTGCCACCGGCCTGCAATTCGCCAGGGCCACGGTAGCGCGGTGCGGTGTATTGGTTGTCGGCGAGGTTGACCGTGTCGCCCGGCGCATAGGCGCCGACACGCCAGCGCAGTTCGGTCAGCGGCACGTCGTTGGCGTTGTTCATGGTCAGGTGCAACGGCCGGTCTGCGGGGCAGCTCTGTGGTGCATAGCTGATACGTAGCTCCAGGCGTTCGAGTTGCTTGAGCTCGCGATGATCCATCCAGATGACCCAGGTGGCCACGAGGCCCAGCCCAACGGCGGCCGCCAGGGACACCGGCAAGGCTTTGGCGGGGTAGCGCAGGAGCAGGACCAGCCAGGTAATGACCAGCAGGACGCCGATAAACATGACGCGAAACCTCAGGGTTAGAGGACGTCATCCTACCTAAGCGCAGGGGAGGTTGGCGATGGGCAGTGCCAAAGTCAAAAGATCGCAGCCTTCGGCAGCTCCTACATGGCGGCGCGCACCCTGTAGGAGCTGCCGAAGGCTGCGATCTTTTGATCTTGATGGATTACAAAAAAGCCCCCGACCAACCCGCTGCGGATGGGGATTCGCAGCGGTCTGGGCGGGGGCTTCCTGTTTTGCTGAACGCTTACTGCGCGATGGTTTTCACCGACACGCCACGCTCGATCGGGGTGGAGCGACCGTAGATATCTTCAAACCGCTCGATATCGTCTTCGCCCAGGTAGCTGCCCGATTGCACTTCGATGATCTCGAGTGGAATCTTGCCCGGGTTGCGCAAGCGGTGAACCGAAGCGATCGGAATGTAGGTCGACTGGTTCTCGCACAGCAGGAACACGTTGTCGTCGCAGGTCACTTCCGCCGTGCCGCTGACCACGATCCAGTGTTCGGCGCGGTGGTGGTGCATCTGCAGTGACAGGCACGCGCCCGGCTTGACCGAGATGTGCTTGACCTGGAAGCGTCCACCCATGTCGACCGAGTCGTAGGAACCCCACGGGCGATAGACCTCGCAGTGGTTCTGCGTTTCGCTGCGACCCTGCTCGTTGAGGGTATTGACCATCTGTTTCACGCCCTGGACCGAGTCCTTGTGCGCGATCATCATGGCGTCCTTGGTTTCGACCACCACGATGTTTTCCAGGCCGATCACCGACACCAGTTTGCCGTTGCCGTGGATCATGCAGTTCTTGCTGTCCTGGATCACCACGTCGCCTTTGGTGACGTTGCCGTTGGCGTCCTTCTCGTTGACCTCCCACAGCGACGACCAGCAGCCGACGTCGCTCCAGCCGGCCGTGAGTGGCACGACGCAGGCGCGTTGGGTTTTTTCCATCACCGAGTAATCGATGGAATTGTCCGGGCAGCAGGCGAAGGTGGCTTCGTCGAAGGTGATGGTGTCCGCGTCCTGTTCGCTGCGCTCAAGGGTCAGCAGGCAGGTGTCGTAGATGTCCGGATCGTGCTTCTTCAGCTCTTCGAGGAAACGGCTGGCGCGGAACAGGAACATGCCGCTGTTCCAGAAATAACCGCCGGACTGGACAAACTCGGTGGCGCGTTTCACGTCCGGTTTCTCGACGAATTGCGAGACGCGGCTGACGCCTTCGGGCAGCAGCGAATCATTGGTCGACTTGATGTAGCCGTAGCCGGTTTCCGGTTTGGTGGCCGGCACGCCGAACAGCACCATTTCGCCGTTTTCCGCAGCGACTGTCGCCAGGGCGAGGGCTCGCTGCAGGGCTTTCTGGTCTTCGAGCACGTGGTCGGCCGGCAGCACCAGCATCAACTCATCGCGACCCTCGTTGATCAGCATCATCGCGGTCAAGGCTACCGCAGGCGCGGTGTTGCGACCGAACGGCTCCATGAGGATGCGCTGGGTCTCCAGCTTGCGGGCACTGAGCTGTTCGTTGACGATGAAGCGGTGGTCCTTGTTGCAGACCACGATCGGGGTGTCCATGCCATCGAACACCAGGCGTTCCAGGGTTTGCTGGAACAGCGTGTGCTCGCCGGTCAGGGCGAGGAACTGCTTGGGGAATTGCTTACGCGAAAGCGGCCAAAGACGTGAGCCGCTACCACCTGACAAGATCACCGGAATCATGTTGTTACTCCTTGAAAATCGTTTGGTTAGAGCTACGAACGCTGTGTCGTTTCACTCTTGTTTTTGTTCCGTGTCAGAAGGTCGACGCAGCTCCTACAGGGGCCCGTTTCAAGGCCCCGGTGGGTGTCAGCCTTCCGAAAAAATGATTAGCGCGTCGAAACCGGGCGTTTTACCCAGACTGGCGACAGGCTGCTGCCTTTGCCGGTGACGTACAGCACGGCGGCTTCACCGCGTTCCAGGGCAACCGGTTTCACGTCGCCGACTTTGGTGGCGCCGTCGTACAGGGCCAGGCTGACTTTGACCGGGTTGATTTCACGCTCGCCACGGCCCTTGGCCGCCACGGACGGCACAACTTCAGTCTTGCCGTCAGCCGTTTTCAGGGTCAGGGCCTTGTCGCTCAGGTTTTGCACGCGTACCAGGGATTTCTGCTTGTTCTTGAACGGCGGTTCTTCGATCAGTTGCGGCGCGCCGCTGGCGTTGTTGACCAGGGTGTAATAGTGGTCACCGGCCAGTTTTACCGGCAGCGACTGGCTGCCGACCTTGGCGCTGTAGTCGCCGCCCGGCATGAAGCTGAAGTCAGTGCTGGACAGCGGCGCGACTTCGGCCAGGTTGGTGCTGCCGACGGTGGCGCTGACTTCAGCATTACCTGCGTTGTAGACACGCACGAAGCTCGAGCCTTTCGGTGCGGTCGGGCCGTAGAGCGCGGAGTCGCCACCGGCGAATGCGTTCATCGACAGGACGCTGAAGGTCGCGGCCAGTGCAAAGGTCTTGGCGAGACGACGAGGAGTTGTAGTGAAAGTCATGGTAGTACCTCTCTCTTTCAGTTTTGCGCCCGGTCGGGCGTCTCGGATTTAGTGTTTGCGGCTACGTTTTGTTGGCGGGCGCCGGCTTGTTTAAGCTCTGCGACCCACTGCGGGTCGGCGTCACCGATTTCGTTGTTCACAGGCAGATAACGTTCAGGAAACTCCCAGATCAGCACCTGTGGCGGGCTGTTCTTGAAAGCGTCGCTTTTGAGGTAGGTGAGCATCGGCAGAATCGGGCCATGGCCGTCTTCGGCGTAATTGACCACGTCGCTGTTGAGCGCCTGTTTCAGCGCGCCGACGAAGTTCCAGTTCGGGTTGGCGCTGTAGCTGGTGCCAATCAACGCCACGGGAACTTCGGTGTTGGCGAACAGGGCGTCATCACCGGCTGGCTGCTCGCCAGTGGCGACCGTGTTGCGCTTCTGCAACGGCTCTTGTGCCGGCATCAGGTTTTCGAACAGCGGGTCCAGCGGCAGGAACAGGCGCAGGTCGCCTTTGTGGGTGACTTTCTCCCCTGGCTGGGTGACGAAGTGTTGCGGTTCGCCGCTCAGCGGGAACTTGGCGGTAATGGTTTTGGCCAGGGTTTCGGCAGCCACTTGCGCGCCTTCCGGCGTCCAGTGAGTGTCGGTGCGCAGGAACACTTGCTCACCCCTGAGCTTGGCCTGGTTGAACGGGCCGAGCAGGTCCGGGGCGAGGATCTTGTTGGCTGCCACGCGGGCGTGGAAGTCCTGGTACAGGTTGCCGTGAATGCTCGAGGGCTTCACGTCACCCAGGTGCTCCGGATACAGGCGCGCCTTGGCCGGCACGATCGCCATCACCAGTTTCACGCCTTTGTCTTTCAAGGTCTGGCGTACGCCTTCGACCAGCGCGTAGTTGCCTTGCAGGTTCAACTCTTCGTTGACGATCGGGTTGAACTCTTCATCGCTGTACAGCCATTGATCGCGACCGAGCACCACGCCCGGACGACCTTCGTTGAACAGTTTGAAGTCCAGCGCAGCCCACAGGTTGGTGCCCAGGCGCTTGATCGGGAACTCTTCGTCGTAGTGCGTCTCGACCGCTTTGGCCCAGCGCCCGTTGAGTACCGTGGTTTCGGCGTTGGTGCTGAAGCCCAGGAAGCTGCGCGTGGACCACAGCCCCAGGACCACCAGGATCACCATGAACAGGGCGATGTAGAACAGACGTAATGAGCGGGTCATGGTCAGATCCCTCAGAACTGGAAGTAAAGGAACGGCGAGAAGCTTTGCGCCGACAGTTTGAAAATCGAGGCAATGAACAGCAGCAGTACCAGGGTGCGCATCACGTAACGCGACCAGTCAGCGGTCCAGTAGGCCGGTTGCACGGTGGCTTCAACGCCAACGGTGTAGCCGGGTTCGTGGATGCTGGCCGGGTTGTCGCCCGGTACGGCCTTGATCATTCCAGGGGTGGCAGTCGCCGGGCCTTCGGCCGTAGCGTCCACCGCAGGTTTGGACTTTTCAGGCGGCAGGTTGCTGTAGAAATCACGAATGCCGAAGAACGCCAGGGTGGCGTAGGCCACGAACAGGGTCGCCACTTGCAGGCCGGTGAGGCTGGCCTGGTTGAGTTCCGACAGCGACCACTCGCCGAAGCTGAACATCGCACCGTACATGCGACCGGCGACGTGCAGGTTTTCCGAGCGGAAGATGACCCAGCCCATGACCACCAGCAGGAACGTCAGGGCCCAGCGGATCGGGTTGATGCTGCGTGGCGAGGTATTCAGACCCAGGGCCTTTTCGATCGCCAGCCACATGCCGTGCCATGCACCCCAGATGATGTAGGTGATGTTCGCACCGTGCCACAGACCACCGAGCAGCATGGTCAGGAACAGGTTGCGATAGGTCGTCAGCGTGCCTTTGCGGTTACCGCCCAGGGTGATGTACAGGTAGTCACGCAGCCAGGTGGACAGGCTGATGTGCCAGCGCCGCCAGAACTCGGTGATCGACTGGCTGATGTACGGCTGCTTGAAGTTTTCCATGAAGCGGAAACCCATCATCAAGCCCAGGCCGATGGCCATGTCGCTGTAGCCGGAGAAGTCGAAATACAGTTGCGCGGTGTAGGCCAGGGCGCCGAGCCAGGCGTCGCCGGTTGTCGGGTTCTGCAAGGCAAAGCAGTGGTCGGCGACCACTGCCAGGGTGTCGGCGATGAAGACTTTCTTGATGAAACCCTGCATGAACCGCGTGCAGCCCTCGGAAAACTTGTCGAGGGTGTGGGTGCGGTTGTTGAACTGATCGGCGAGGTCGCGAAAACGCAGGACCGGGCCGGCAATCAGGTGCGGGAAGATCGCCACGAAAGCGGCAAAGTCGATCAGGTTGCGTGTCGCCGGGGTATCACCGCGATAGACGTCGATGATGTAGCTGATGGACTCGAAGATGTAGAACGAGATACCGATCGGCAGCAGCACGTGGGTCAGGATGAAGGGCGACAGGCCGACCGAGGTCATCATCGCATTGATGCTGTCGACGCCAAAGTTGGCGTACTTGAAGTAGCCCAGAATGCACAGGTCGACAGCCACGCCGAGCAGCAGCCAGCGCTGTGCCGGTTTGGTACGCACGCCGGCGGCGCCGACTTTGAGGCCGATCCAGTAGTTCCACAGCGTGACGGCTGCGAACAGTGCAAGGAAGTCCACGCGCCACCAGGCATAGAACACGTAACTGGCGAGCAGCAGCAGCAGGTTGCGATAGCGTATTCCGCTCAGATAGTACATGCCGAGAAAGATCGGCAAGAACAGAAACAGGAACACATTGGATGAAAATACCATCCCGATCTCTCCGTGTTTAACCAACATTCAAGGGCCAACGGCCCCCCCAAACCCCCCACGAACAACCGGGGGGTTAACCCAAAAAACCCAAACTCGACACTGACCCTACGGGGCTATGTGCGGCTCTATGAGCCTTTGCCTTTTTCGCTGGCCGGGTCGTAGACCCTGGTCAGGTCACCCCCCAGCCGGAACGTCTTGAACGGTTGCATCTCGCGCTTCTTCTCAAGCACATCAGGGGAGCAGGTGTAGAGCGTGCAGAACGGTTCCAGCCAGGCGAATTTCGAGTCGACCTTGAGGTCGGTCATGTCCTGTTCCTTGCCGTTCTTCTTCTCAAATGCCTCAGGGTCTTCAACCCCGGCGAGCACTCGATCACCCAGGCGTTTGAGCGCGCCGTTGTTTTCCTGACGCACGTCCACACCGTTGACCAGCGCAAAACTGGCGATCATCGACAGCGGCGGCAGGGCGTAGTTGTGATAGGCGAGGGCGCGTTGCTGACGCTTCATTTCGTTAGGCAGGAAGCCATCGGCATCGACCTGATTGGCACCGACCTTGTATTCCTTCACGGCCCAGTCGAACAGGTCGCGGCGGTTGGTGGCGATGGAAGTTGCCATCACCGACCAGGCGGACCAGTAAGAGTGGTTGTTGGTTTTTTCCAGCGGCAGGTTGTCCCAGTCGCTCACCACCTGATCAGCCATCTTGCTGAACCAGGCCTCGATCAACTGCGACTCCTGCTGATGGTTCGCCAGCGGATGCGAGTCGGAGAATTTCAGGTGGATGTACGAAGACGCCATGCTGCCCAGCGCCCATTTGCGCATGGACTTGCCGGTGTGGTTGAAGTCCTTGGACATCAACGCATCGGCCTTGGCCCACGCGGTCAACCAGTTGAGCGTGCATTCGAGCTGTTCCGGGCGACCGTCACGCATGAACTGCATCACGCGCTTGCTGGTGCCGCGCTCGATCTTGGTGATATCTGCAGTGGTGTCGCGGAAGGCTTTTTCCGATGCTTTGTTCAGGGTCGAACGGGCCTTGTCGGAGCCTTCGTACTTGCTGCGAAATTGCAGCGAGCCGGTGTAGGGCGTCGGCATGGCATCACAGCCATCCTTGAAGTCGCCGGTCTTCACTTTCTCGATCGGCGCGAAGTAACCCTGGGGCGGCCGCAGTGGTGCGGCGGCCTGGGTGGCGCCGGCGAACATCGCCAGCGTCAGCAGAGAAGGTGCGAGCAACTTCTTCAGCGTTCGCGATTGCATGCATGTCATAAGAGGTAACCTCATTGCCCGGCTTGAGCGGTACGCTGCCCAGCGCCAGGGAACACGTTGCGTTTGCAGATTTTCGCTTCGACTTTCTGCGGCGCGGCACCTGCTTCAGGGCCCTGGACTTCGACGGCCAGCAAATTCTGCGAGGCCCAGTCTTCGTCCGTGCGCAACTCGAAGGCGAAACGCCCGTCGGTGTCGGATGTTTCCGGTTTGTCGATCTTGATGTCCTCGTGGCGACCGTTCATGTACCAGAGGGTGGCTTGCAGGGTTTTCACCGATGGATCAGCGAACCGGATGTCAACCTGGTGGCTGCTGTTTTGCAGGTTCAGGTTCTTGCTGTTGACCATCAATTCGTTCTTGCCCGGCTTCAATGTAGTGCTGCCGGTCATCTGTGCTTCCTTGCCTTCGCAACCGTTATCCAGCAGCGCCATCATCTGGCGGTAGATGGTTTCCTGGTCGAGGCGATAGAGCGGCGAGAATTCCCAGATCAGGATCTTCGGGGGCTTGGTCTGGAATTCTTCGCTGCCCAGGTACTGCAGCATCGAACCTTCCAGGCCACCGCCAGGGAACGCTACGTTGAGGATGTCAGCGCCGATGGCCTCTTGAAGGAAACCGGCGAAGTTGTAGTTCTTGCCACTGTGACTGGTACCGACCAGGGTGATCTCCGGATTACCGGAGTCGCTGAACAGATCGCCATCGGCGGCTTCGCCTTTGGGTTCCGTGGTGAATTGATCCATGTACTGGATGGCGTAACTGGTGCCGCAGAGTTGACCGGCCATATTGTGTAATGTTCCGGTCTTGCCCATGCGACCCGACTTATGGGTCTCGAATTCACGCTTGGGAATGTCGGCAAAGGCAGGAATCTGCTTGACCTTCTCGGCCACGATTTTCGCCGTGCGCTGGGCGCCATACGGGGTCCAGTGCTGGTCGCCGCGGAAGTAGAAATCGTGGGCGGGCAGGGTGTCGGGCAGCGATTCGTTGGTCAGCGGCGACAGATCCGGCACTACGTAGCCCATTTGCGCGAAACGCCCGAGCATGGTCTTGTAGTTCTTCAGCGCCTTGTCGAAATCGAACTGGGCTTTATCCTGCGGATTGAGCTTGTTGCGGTTCACCAGGCCACGGGTGGGCTGGTACACGACCACCAGCTCGACGCCTTTACTCTTGAACGCATCGTGCAGTTGCTGCATGCGCTTGTAGCCGGCTGGCGTGGTGTCGAACTCGGTGCGCAAGTCTTCCTGCGTACGGAACAGCCAGTCGCCCTGGGCCTGCACCAGCGTGGTGAAGTTCTGCTGGTAACGCGTGGTGTAGTTCTTCGCGTCATGGGCTTCGGGGCACAGGTTGCAGCAAGGTTCGGCAGTAAAATCCGGCGCCTTGAGCTCGTCGGCGCGTACACCGTTGCTGGCAGCGAGAATCCCCAGGGTCAGGCCCGACAGGCTGAGTAATTTGATCAAGTGTGGGTGCATAAAATTATCCTCAGTCCTGCAGTTCGGTCTGGCGTTCGACAGGGTCGATCAGCACGGCTTTCTGCTGGCGTACCAGCAGGTCGAGAATTTCATCCTGGCGTTCGCCAAGAATCCCGTTGAAGCTGATGCCGCTGGATTTGGTCGGGGCGAGCATCGATACGCGATACAGCTCGACGCTCAAGGGCGAGTCGATGGACAGCGGGCCGCTGCCGTTGCCGGCCAGTTCGCCGCCAACGATGATCAGCGAGACCTGGGCGTCGAACGGGTCGAGCTTGATGTCGCGGTCGGTATCGCTCAGGTCCTTGATGTGGCCGTACACGCCGGTCAGGCCGTTGGCCATGGCCAGGTTTTCGTAGAGGCGGACGTTCACGCTGTTACGAATGCGGATGCCGTGGCGACGGTTGCTGATCACCTTGTTGCCATACAGCAGGTTGTCGGCACTCTCGTAGAGGGTGATGCCGTCGGTGTGGTTCTTGTAGATCTCGTTGTAGGCGACCAGGTTGTTGACGCTGTTCCGGTCGATCACCAGGCCCGACAGCTTGTTGTCGTAGCTGCGGTTGTTGAAGATGAAGCTGTCGTTGACCTCACGGGAAATGATGATCCCGTGCTTCTTCTTGGTTCCGTACACGGTGTTGTCGGCGATGATCAGGCCGTGGGAGCGGTCATGCGGGTCAATGCCGTAGACGATGTTGTCCTTGTAGGTATTGCCCTTGACCACGAAGCCTTCGGTTTCGTAGCAGTAGAAGCCGTACCACATGTCCGAGAACTCGGAGCCGACGATCCAGCCGGTCGGTTCGGCGCGCTTGAGCACCTTGGCCATGTTCGGCGTGTATTGGGAAATACTCACGCCGTAGGACTTGCTGTTGGCGTAGCCGAAACTGGCGAGCTTGCTGTTGGCGATGTAGGTCTCGGTGCCGCCCCAGGACAACAGGAACGGACGGAATTCCTTGGGCGACTTGAAGGTCGCCGGGCCATTTTCCTTCTCGCGCCAGCCGGTGATTTTGGTATCACGCACGAACAGCTGGCCGTCGTTGACCAGGAACGAGCCGGCCTCCTGGGACAGGCGCAGTTCCTGGGTCTGCTGGTCGATTTCGAGGATGCCTTTTTCACCGACCACGATCGGCAACTTCGCCAGGTAAACCCCCGGCGAGGTTTCGCTGAAGTACTGCTTGGGCAGCTTCTTCGCCAGGTCCTTGAGGTTCATGTAGCCGTCGTCGATGAAGATCGCCTGGGGGATGCCGTGCTGGCGCACTACCCATTCGGCCATCTTGTTATCGCCGCCGATGAAATCCTTCAGGGCGTTTTCCTGCATCATCCGGCGCACGCTGACTTTGCCGGCCTTGGTGCGAACGATCTTGGCGGCAATGGCTTCGGCGGTGTAGCCGGAGGTGTCCGGCAGCTTGGGTTTTGCCAGCTCCAGCGGCGCAGTCGGCGCACTGGTAACGGTGTAGGTTTTGGCCTGTTGCAGTTCCTTGCCCATGGTCACCGGCTTGCTCGCCGGCTCCACGTTGGCGAAGGCGGCCGCGCTTGCCAGCAGCATCGCGCCGGCCAGCAAGGTGATTGAACCTCGCTTCGGATTGTTCATGTCGGGCACTCCCTTCGCAGTTGGCATCAGAAGCGCCAGATCACGTCGATGAACGCACGGTGCATGTACGAGTCGACGTCCTTGCCATACGCATCACCCGGCTTGAACACGCCGCCACGAAAACGCACGAGGGCCGAAGGCTCGTCGATGGACTGGCTCAGGGAGGCTGGCAGCAAGCCTTGCTTGAAGTACTTGGTGACCACCAGGTCCATCTCCTGACCCAGGTCCTTGGTGCCGTCTTCCAGTGGCAGGGAAGTGCTGGAGAGCACCGCACCGGTGACGTCGTCGGTGTCGTTCTGTACCGCATTGATGCCGTTGCTGCCGACCGGCTTGTTGCCGTCGACGCGCCAGAACTTGTGGTAGATCAGGCTGGCGTCGTATTCGTCGTTGAGCATCCAGGAACCGAACAAGGTGGCGGTCTGCATGTTGTTCATTTCGCCGCGGAACGCTTCGCCGAAACGGTGCACGCGCGAACGGGTACCGGTGTAGTTCGAGCGGTTGCTTTCCAGGCCGTTCTGTTCGTAATCGGCGCTGGCGCGGGCGTAGGCGGCACCGACTTGCCATTGCTGATCGAGGCGCAGGCGCACGCCAATGTCGGTGGCCCAGCCGTTGAGGTCTTCACCACGCTTGGCTTCGGCCGGACGGGTGCCGTCGGCATTCAGCGCATTGACCGTGTCGGTGTCGCCGCTCATGCCGGTGATGCTGCCCCAATAATTGAGGGTGTTGGTGTTGCGGTAGTTATAGGCGTCGCTGTCGGCGGTGAGGCCCAGCCAGCTGATGTCGCCGTTCTGCTGCTTGTCCAGCGAGTCGCCCGCTACACCCGGTTCCGGGTAGTCGAGCTTGCCGTCGTCGTGGGTGTGGTGACCGCGAACGCCGACCCAGTTGCCCGGTGTCCACTGATAGGCCGCGTCGGCATAGGCGTGCAGGCGATCCTTGTCCTTGGGCGCGAGTTCCTTGAGGTCGGTGCGGTATTCGCTGAAGCGTTCGGCAACGCCGACGTTGGCGCGCAACAGGGTGGTATCGAAGGTCCAGTTCAGCGCTTCGATATTGGTGTCGCGCCATTGGCCGTCGTCGTTGCGCAGGCGCTGGCGCCCCAGCTTCAACTGCTCGCCCGGGTAAGGCGTGAGGCCGCTGTAGCCGACCCAGAACTCGCGCATGGCCAGGTAGTTCTTCTTGGTCTTGCGATCACTGTTGTCGGTGGTCTGGGTGCCGTCGCTATCGGACTGCTGCAGGGTGTCGGTTTCGATGATGTCGGTGGACGTCACCGCCTGACCCATGGCGTAGGCGCTCCACGCGCCGCTTTCGCCGTAGATCCAGGGGCGCAGGTCCAGGCCCACACCGCTGACGTCGCCGCCGCTGGCGGTACCCAGGTCACGGTCGTCCTCGGACTGGCCGGTGATTTTCACGTCCAGGCCGTAGTTCTGGGTTTCAGTCAGTGCCGCCAGGGTCGGGCACGACCACAGCAAGGCGAACGTCAGGCCAATGCCGGCCTGCACAAAGGGATTCAACTTCATAGGGATTCCTCGCCGTCTTCTTCTTGCAGGGCGTGCAGTTGCAGCGTGTTCTGGCTCAAGGCACCACGAACGGCCTGTTCCTGTTTCAACAGGCGTTGGGCCTCGGCGAGCTGGGCAGGCGGCAGTTGGGCTTCGAGTGTTTGCGCAAGCTCGGTGGCTTGAGGGGTGTCTTGAACCTTGGCCAGCTGGCTGAAGACATAGGCATTGAGCGGGTTAGGCTTGGTGCCCTTGCCTTGGGAGAACAGCTGGGCGATGGCGAAGTCGGCGCTGTTCTGGCCATTGCGCGCAGCGGTCAGCAGGTGGTCCAGGGCCTTTTGCGAATAGACTTTGCCCAGGTAGCCACGGCGATAAATCTGGCCGAGGTAGTAATCGGCTGCCACTTCGCGGCCGACGGCTTTCTGGAAGTGTTCTTCGGCTGCCTTGGCGTCGGCCGGGACCATCTTGCCTTCGTAGTAGAGCTTGCCCAGCAACAGTTCGGCGCGCGGCTGATCGGCGGCGCGGCCGTTGTCCAGGTACTTCATCATCGTGTCGACGTCGCCCAGTTCCGGGAAGTCGTAGAGCAGTTGCGCCAGGCTGACCCAGGAAGCGGGGTAGCCGGGGGCGATGCCTTCGAGCAGCGACTGGGCGGTTTTCTCGTCGGTAGTCCCAAGGGTTGCATCGCCGAGGACGCGGGCGACGCTGTCCACTCGCTGGGCGGAAACCGTGCCGCGGGCATGGGCGGCTTGCATCTGCTTGATCAGCTCGGCCTGTTGCTCGGGCTTGGCCTGTTTCTGATAGACCGTGGCCAGCTCGACGTAGCAGATGTCGGTGGTATTGAGCGCGGCTTTGCAGATGCTCTCGACTTCGTCCAGGTGCTGGTCGTAAGTGCCTTGGGTGCGATACAGCAGCACCTGGGCCAGACCGGCTTCAGGCTTGCCTTCGGCGCGCCATTGGCTGATCTGCTGTTGCGCGTTGACGTCCGGGAAGCTGTGGGGGTATTGCAGGTACAGCATGGCCAGTGGAATCAGGGTATTGCCCTGGCCATTGGCCGAGGCTTTCTTCAACAGGCCTTCGGCTTCGTGCTGTTCGGCTTCGGTGGAACCGGGCTTGGCCACCAGCAGGCGACCCAGGCGCGCCTGGGCCCGCGGCGAGACATCGACGGCCGCGCGATAAGTCGCCTCGGCCTGCCGGATCTGCGCCGGGTCACGGCTGTCGACCTGGATATCGGCGAGGCCTACCTGGGCTTCGCTGTAGCCGAGGTCGGCCAGTTGCTTGTAATTCTGCTGGGCCAGGGCGGTGTCGCCGCGCTTGAGGGCTTCGTTGGCCAGGCGCTGGTCGGGCAGGCCGGCGCAGCCAGCGAGGCTGACCGCCAGGGCCAGTGCACACATCGCACCCCTGTGGGAGCCAGCCTGCTGGCGATTCAAGCGGCTCGGTGCATCAGACAAACCGCAGCGATCCCATCGCGAGCAGGCTCGCTCCCACAGGGATTGCGGTGTTCTGAGGATAAGTGGAATCGTCACGGGCATGTCCTCCGGTTACAAACCAGCAGCCATGGCTTTGTCGATCAGCCAGTTCAGGTTTGGGCCACGGTCGCTGTTCACTTCAACCGGGCGACCGGCGAACTTGCTGTCCAGCGGCTCGTCCGGCTGGATCAGGACGCGGATGTCGGAGGACAGGTCGGCGCTTTTCAGGCTGGTGCTGCTGACGATCTTGCCGGTGCGGGATTTGTCTTCGCCGGCGATCTGGAAGCTGACCTGGGTACCCGGGCGCACGTCGCTGAACTGGCGGTACGAGAACCGCGCTTCGACGTTGGCTTCGCTGTTGCGCGGTACCAGTTGGAAGATCACGTCACCCTTACTGGCGTACTGACCGTCGGCAACCAGTTGCTGCGACACGGTGCAGTCGCACGGCGAGGTCAGGGTGCCGGTCATTTGCTTGCCGAACAGCTCTTCAACCTTGGCCGGCTGCAGCTGGTCTTCTTCCAGATGGCCCTTGAGCACATCGAGCATGCTGGTGCTGAAAGTCGCCAGTGGGGCGCCTTTGGCGGCGATGCCGTCGGCCTTGATCAGGCTCTGCACGGTGCCGTCGCGGGGCATGGTGATGTTCATGCCCGGCACGCTGACCAGACCCGCCTGGGCGTGGCTGACGAAGTACATGCCGTACACCGACTTGAAGATGAAACCGAACGCCGTGAGGCCGACGAGGAAAATCGCCAGGCTGAACGTCACCGCACGCAAACGCCCGAACGGGGTCATGCCGTGGCCGCCGTCCTTCATTTTGCGCGCCTTGGTGAAGTTGTCGCGCTGCAGGGTCGCCAGTACTTCACCCATGCTGACGATGTCGCCGGACAGGTGCGAAGTGATCAGGTGACGCAGAGTCGAGATGTCCTGCGGTTCCAGGTTCTGGAACTGGCAACCGGCGCGACCGGTCTGGCGATCGAACGAGCGCACTTGCAGTTCCACGTCCATGGCCAGGCCGAGGTTGTCGATCACGAATTGCAGGCGAGCCTTGTGCACGTCGCCGATCTTCAGCGGCAGCTGGCCGGCGTTGAAGGCCAGGCCTCCGGCGGAAAGGTCGAGGACCCGGGCTTCAATCGGGGTCCGGTCGGGACCGAAGAAACGCAGCTTCGCCGGGATTTTCACGCGGGCGTGTTGGCGCTGGGCTTCTGATTCGTGCACTACGTTGGCGTTGACGGCGGTATTCATATAGGCGATTTCCTGGTTAATTCAATAAGGGGGCGGTCAGACCATCATCAGCAGCACGGCGACAAAAATGCTGCCGGCGGAGAAGGTCATGGTCCGAGACGACCAGGTGTTGAACCAACGTTGAAAGCTGGCGAGATCACGGGTCAGTTTGGTGTCCTGGCGGGTCCAGGATTGTTGGTCGAGGCGGAAGAACACGTAGATCTTCACCAGCGCGCCGACGATCTGGTTGTAATAGAGGATCGCCGGGTAGGCCGGGCCGATCTTGTGACCCGAGCACGACAGCAGCAGGGTCAGGATCAGGCGGGTGATGCCGATCCACAGCAGGTAGACCAGGATGAACGCGGTGCCGTACTTGAAGCTGGCGATGATGGCCACGGTCAGGCCCAGCAGCGAGGTCCACATCGATACGCGTTGATCAAACAGCACCACCGAAGTGAACAGGCCGAGGCGTTTGACCCCCAGGCCCAGGGCGCGAGCGTTCTGGCGCAGGTTGTTGCCGTACCAGCGGAACATCAGTTTGCGGCTGGCCTTGATGAAGCTCTTTTCCGGCGGGTGTTCCACGGTGTGGATCGCCGCGTCCGGCACGTAAAACGTGTCGTAGCCCAGGCGCATCAGGCTGAACCAGCTCGACTTGTCGTCACCAGTGAGGAACTTGAAGCGGCCCAGGCGCCAGTGTTGCAACGAGTCGCTTTCCACGTCGGCGATGAAGTCCGGGTCGGTCACCACGGTGGCGCGGAACACCGACATCCGGCCGGTCATGGTCAGGACGCGCTTGGACAGAGCCATCGAGCACATGTTGATGTGGCGCTGGGCGAAGCGCAGTTTGTGCCACTCGCTCATGATGTAGCCGCCGCGCACTTCGCAGAACTCGTTGGTGGTCAGGCCGCCGACGTTGCCAAACAGCTGGAACCACGGCACGGTCTTGAGCACCACGCCCTCGGCGAGCACGGTGTCGCCATCGACCACGGCGACAACCGCACGGTCGTCCGGCATGTGCCGGGAGATCGCACGGAAACCGTAGGCCAGGCCATCACGTTTGCCGGTGCCGGGAATGCGCACGAAGTCGAGCTTGACCCGCTCTGGCGGGTTCATCCGCAACCAGAGGCTTTTGACCAGCAGCTCATCGGACATTTCCACGATGGAGCAGACCACGGTGGTCGGCAGGCCGCAGTCGATCGCTTCGCGAATCACCGAGCTGTAGACCTGGGCGGTGGTCAGCGCGTCGATACGGAAACTGGTAACCATCAGGAAGACGTGGGACGGGTCCGCCGCCTTGCCCAGCTTGCGCACTTTGCGGCGCAGGTGCGGGTAGACCACGTACAGAAACAGCATGCCGCGCAGAAAGTGCGTGGCACCCATCGAGTAGCGCCAGATACCGACGATACCGATCAGGAAGATGAAGTCCTTCGACTCGGAGTCGAACGTGGACACAGGCAGCGCCATGGCGATGCCCATCAAAATAGTGAGGTAAAACAGCCAGCCGGCGGCCTGAAGTAGGCCGTGCTTTAGCCTGTGCATAATCTGCATCCGTCTCGATCTCGGGCGAGCCTGTGGGGTGGCCCGATGGGGTTAAGGCAGGCTTACAAAAAACTTGCAAGGTTACGGGTGACACCGATCTTTTCGGGTTCACTCGAAACCCGGGTGAACCTGTGTAGGAGCTGCCGAAGGCTGCGATCTTTTGATCTTGATCTTTCAGGGTTCGCTCAGAACTCAAGTGACCCTGAAAAGATCGCAGCCTCGTTTCACTCGTCAGCTCCTACGACGGGTTCGCACAGTTGTTGCGCGGCGCCGAAGAGATGCCTTGCGGTTACCAGCAGATGCCTTCGGTGCGATCTTTGACGCTGGTGGCCTGGGACATGAAGCCAACCAGGTCGACCACTTGCTTGCCGTGCGGAGCGTTCTGCGCCAGGGCGCGGAATTTCTCGTCACGGTTGCCGAGGATGATCACGTCGGAGTTGTTGATCACATCGTCGAAGTCGGAGTTGAGCAGGGACGAGACGTGAGGGATCTTCGATTCGATGTAGTCCTTGTTGGCACCGTGGACACGGGCGTACTCGACGTTGCTGTCGTAGATGCTCAGGTCGTAACCCTTGCCGATCAGCATTTCGGCCAGGTCGACCAGCGGGCTTTCGCGCAGGTCGTCGGTGCCGGCCTTGAAGCTCAGGCCCAGCAGGGCGACTTTGCGTTTGTCGTGGCTGGAAACGATGTCGAAGGCGTTCTGTACCTGCGACACGTTGCTGCGCATCAGCGAGTTCAGCAGCGGCGCTTCGACGTCCAGGGAACCGGCGCGGAAGGTCAGGGCGCGCACGTCCTTGGGCAGGCAGGAACCGCCGAAGGCGAAGCCAGGGCGCATGTAGTACTGGGACAGGTTCAGTGTCTTGTCCTGGCAGACCACTTCCATCACTTCACGACCATCGACACCGACGGCCTTGGCAATGTTGCCGATCTCGTTGGCGAAGGTCACCTTGGTGGCGTGCCAGACGTTGCAGGTGTACTTGATCATCTCGGCAACCGCGATGTCCTTGCGGATGATCGGCGCGTCGAGCTCTTCGTACAGCGATTGCAGGACGTCGCCCGAGGCTTTGTCGAATTCGCCGATGACCGTCATGGGCGGCAGGTCATAGTCGGCGATCGCGGTGCTTTCACGCAGGAACTCAGGGTTCACTGCAACGCCGAAGTCGACGCCGGCTTTCTTGCCGGAGCAGTCCTCGAGGATCGGGATGACAACGTTTGCGACAGTGCCCGGCAGTACGGTGCTGCGAACCACGATGGTGTGGCGGGTGGTCTTGTCACGCAGGACAAAACCGATCTCGCGGCACACAGCCTCGATGTAGTTAAGTTCCAGGTCGCCGTTTTTCTTGCTCGGTGTGCCGACGCAGATCATCGACAGGTCGGTGTCGCGAATCGCTTCGGCGAAGTCGGTCGTGCCGCGCAGTTTGCCGGTATCGATGCCCTTGCGCAGAAGTTCGCCCAGACCCGGTTCAACGATCGGCGATTTGCCGGCGTTGATCATATCGATCTTGTCTTTGGCAACATCGACGCCAACCACGTCGTGGCCCCGTGCAGACAGGCAGCCGGCACAGACAGCGCCCACGTAACCCAAACCAAATATGCTGATGCGCATCGCAAATTACCTCAGTGTTTTATCAAGCCATTACATGGCCGGAGTTAATGGTGTTCAGCGGTCAAAGTGCACTCGGAAGTACGGCATACAAGCGCCGCCGTGCCGCGTACAGGCATATAAGTTCCGAGTGTCTAAATAAGTGCACTCAAGGTGTGCGTAACTAGGCTTTATTGTTATGGCTTGCCCTGTCATGCAGCGGATCCTCGGCTCAGAGGACCTTCGTGCAAAGGTCTTGCGCGCTCGATGCCAGGCGAAAGGCCCGTAGATCAAGCGGTTGGGTGCTCAGGCGAGCACGTTTATAGGGGCGCAGCCTTGGCCTTTCAGGGGATAGCAGTGTGGCTTATCTCCAGTCCTTTCAGTGTTGCCCAAATGAGCGATTAGTTAGCGCTAGTTCATGTGACAACTTCGCTGCATGAATCCCTTATCTGCGTAAGTTATCTCGTACAACCTCACGGATAATCGTTACCGGTGGTATGAGCGACGCATGTGGACATAGTTCCTGTCCGCCCATCGCGAAATCTGAAATTTCTTGAAATATAGAGAAAGATGGCACTGCTCTCATATTGATAGCACTTGCCGTCTCGCCCTTTATATATAGGCGTATAATTGCCGGGGATAGTTTTGTGCCACTACAGAGAAAAATTTTCGGTGCCACTACTGAAAAAAAACGTCGACGTCGAGTGAAACAAAAGTTAGGGGAGGGCGCGCTGTATTTTTGACGCCAGAATGTCGGCGATTCGGTGAGGGATTGTCAGACGATCAAACGTCGGCGCACGGAGATCGTGCGCCGAGCCGGTGCATCACTCGGGAGCGTGATCGCGAAGGAATACCAGGTTGTCCGGTTTAGACTGCTCGGCACTGAACCGATAGCCCTGGACGTCGAACTGCTTGAGCGCCAGCGGATCGTTGATGCGCTCTTCAATGACGAAGCGGCTCATCATTCCGCGGGCTTTTTTTGCGTAGAAACTGATGATCTTGTACTGGCCGTTTTTCAGGTCCTTGAACTCGGTATTGATGATGCGTGCGTTCAAGGCGCTGCGTTTGACGGCCGAAAAATACTCGTTGGAGGCCAGGTTCAGCAGCACGTCATCGCCCTGGTCGGCCAAGGCTTCGTTCAACCATTCGCTGATGCGCGTGCCCCAGAAGGCATACAGGTCCTTGCCACGGGCGTTTGCCAGTTTGGTGCCCATCTCCAGCCGGTACGGTTGCATCAGGTCCAGGGGGCGGAGCAGGCCGTACAGACCCGAGAGCATGCGCAAGTGTTCCTGGGCGTAATCGAAATCGGCTTCGCTGAAGGTTTGCGCGTTCAGCCCGGTGTAGACATCACCCTTGAAGGCCAGCAAGGCCTGTTTGGCGTTTTCCGGGGTGAATGCAGGCGTCCAGCTGCCAAAGCGCGCGGCATTGAGGCCGCCGATCTTGTCGGAGACGTGCATCAGCTCACTGATCTGCGCGGGCGTGAGGTCGCGCAATTGCTGGATCAGTTCCTGGGAATGGTCGAGGTACTGCGGCTGGGTGAAGCGCTGGGTGGCCGGCGGTGTTTCGTAGTCGAGGGTCTTGGCGGGGGAAATCACCATCAGCATGAAGTCGTCTCCTTTAATCGTGGGGGCGATTCTAGGGGGTTGTCTGCGTTGACTCCAGCTATGGGTGTGATAGGTGATCGGTGGTGTCATGGAAAAAGATCGCAGCCTCGTTTCACTTGGCAGCTCCTACGGATCGGGTTCACCGGGGATTGGGTGTGCTCCTGTAGGAGCTGCCGAAGGCTGCGATCTTTTGATCTTCCCGATATATAGTGCCGCGCGGGTTTTGTTATGGAGACATCCCATTGCGTATCGTTTTTCTGGCCCTCGCCTGCCTTTTAAGCCTCGGCGCCACAGCGGCACCCGGCGAGGTGGCGACGCTCGACCGCAGCACCTGGCCCGAAAAGCTCGGCAACCCGACCCTGTTCGACGTCGCGTCGCGCGCCGAAATCCTCATGTTCGCGCGGGTGCTGCTGGCCAGTGAGTCCATGGACGACGCCAGCCTGACCCAACGCCTGGGCCTGCGCACGATCAATTCGGACGCCGTCCATCAACTGCGCGAGCGCCTGTGGCAGCGCCTGCTGGCCAACTACAACTTCGCCCAGCAAAGCTGCGATCAGGACGCCTCGTTCTGCTTTCTGGTAGAGGACATGGCGACGCTGCGCGAACAGGCCGCCAAGTTCCAGGTCAGCGATGACAGCTACTACATCAAATGGGCCGAACCGAGTCGCCTGTTCCACGCTCAGTACCTCGACGAACTGTTGCGCAAGGCTGCGCTGTTCCCGCAAACCACCAGCGAAGTCGATCGTTTTGGCGACTATGAGCGCAACGGCGAGGGCATGCACGACCGGCTGTTTCTGCTGACCTTCGACAGCGCCGCCAACGCGGTGCCGGACAATACCGCCTGGGTGACCGAGTACCTGCGCAAGGCGAACATCAGCGCCACGTTCTTCGTGCTGGGCAAGGACATTCAGGCGCGACTCGCCGAGCGTTCGGTGTCCAGCCTGCAAGCGACTTACTCACAACAGTGCATCGGCGTGCAGGGTTGGGAGTTTCGCTCCCACAGCCACTGGCAGGACTGGCAGGACTCGGTAAGGCGCAGCGCCGACCTGGTCAAAAGCAAGCTGCCGGAAAACTACGTGCCGCTGTTTCGCCCGCCGGACGGCCAGCGTCGCGCGGACGCGGCAGCCTTCTTCAAAGCGCAGGGCCTGCAGGTGGCGCTGTGGGACATCGACGCCCAGGACGGCGCGGGCAAGCTCAAGGCCAATCAGGCCGCACAACGGGTGCTGACGCTGATGCTGCTGTGGCGCCACGGGGTGATCAATTTCAATGTGAAACAGGATGCAGTGAAAACTGCGCTGCCCTGGCTGATCACGCAAACGGCGGCCAGCGGGATCGGTTGGGACGACTGTCAGGACGGTTTTCGCTGAACAGGAAAAAAGCCCGTAAACATTGGGCGAGGGGCGAATTCTCGAGAGATTTCGATGCAGGCGAACTTCCGACTTTAACGGCACATTGCCTGCACGCCAAGGGCTTTTCGTCACTCTGAAAAATAAACTTCAAAAAAGCGTCAAAGTACTTTTTCCTGTCACCTGTTTTGGAGTATTACGAAGACAGACCGCCGAAACCTGCAACACAGGTGGCGTCTCCCAAGACCCAATTGTGTGTGCAGTTCACTTGATCCCTCGCAGGTGAATTCGGTGGCTACTTCGAGGCGCAGCACTGTCATGGTATTGCGTCGATTGGCTCCCACAAAGGTGACCGAGTATGGATGATCACGGACGTAGTTCTTCCTCCAACCAGCCTATCCTTTATGTACTCGATACCAACGTATTGATTCACGATCCAAACGCACTGCTCAACTTCGAAGAACACCACGTCGCCATTCCAATGACCGTGCTTGAGGAGCTGGACAAGCTCAAGAGCGGGCATCACAGCGTAGCCGCGGAATGTCGCCAGGCGATTCGCCTGATTGACAAGACACTGGGTGAAGCCAGCCCTGAAGACGTCGAACTGGGAGTACCGATCCAGCGGGGCAAAAGTGGGCCGAAGGGTCTGCTGTCAATTCTGATGAGCAAGCGGGCTGAGCCAAACATCATCCTGCCTGAACACCTGAACGACAACATCATCATCAACCAGCTGATCGACCTGCATGCGCGCGAGCCCAAGCTGCCAGTGGTGCTGGTCACCAAAGACATCAACATGCGCCTCAAGGCGAGAGCCTGTGGGATCGCATCCGAGGACTACAGCACTGACCAACTGGTCGACGATGTTTCGCTGCTGCCCAATGGTTACCACAACATGACCGGCTCCTTCTGGGATCTGGTGAAAAATGTCGAAACCCGCCAGGACCATGGCCGCACGTGGCATCAGGTGCGGATGATCGACAACTTGCCAGCGGTCCACATCAACGAGTTCATCATCGACGAGCAGGGCTTTGTAGGCTGGATCAAGGAGATCGACGAAGACAAGCTGCTGATTCTCGACCTGCACCAGGAACCCCTGTTGCACCAGGAAGCCTGGGGCCTGAAACCGCGTGACATCTACCAGAGCCTGGCGCTGTACGCCTTGCTCGATCCGGACATTCACCTGGTCAACCTGTCTGGCGCCGCTGGTTCCGGCAAGACCATTCTGGCGTTGGCCGCTGCGATCGAGCAGACCATGGTCAGCAAACGCTATCGCCGCATCATCGCCACCCGCAGTGTGCAGGGCCTGGACCAGGAGATCGGTTTCCTGCCTGGCACCGAAGCGGAAAAAATGGAACCGTGGCTCGGCGCAATCACCGACAACCTCGAAGCCTTGCACATGGATGACGAAAACACCCATGGCAGCGTCGACTACATCCTCAGCAAAGTGCCGTTGCAGTTCAAATCCCTCAACTACATCCGGGGTCGCAGCTTCCAGCAAAGCCTGATTCTGATCGACGAATGCCAGAACCTCACGCCGCACCAGATGAAGACCATCATCACCCGTGCCGGCGCGGGTTCCAAAGTGGTGTGCCTGGGCAACCTGGCACAGATCGACACCCCTTACCTGTCCGCGACCAGCTCCGGGCTGACGTACCTGACCGAACGCTTCAAAGACTTCCCCAATGGCGTGCACATCACCCTGCAAGGGGTGCCTCGTTCGATTCTGGCTGAATACGCAGAGACGCATTTGTAACCCCTCACCCAAACCGGGCGGCCCTAAGCCGCCCGTTTTGTTACCCGAATTTCGCGCCGAACGCCCCGTAGGAGCTGCCGAAGGCTGCGATCTTTTGATCTTGGTAGGAGCTGCCGAAGGCTGCGATCTTTTGATCTTGATTTTCAGATTGAAGATCAAAAGATCGCAGCCTTCGGCAGCTCCTACGGTGTTTGGCGGCAGCCTTGCAATCTTGCGTGCGAAAAATTGACCCGCAGGTTTACAATCGCCACTCCTGATCAGGAGTAACCCCGTGCTGACTCATCTCGATTCCCAAGGTCGCGCCAACATGGTCGACGTCACCGAAAAAGCCGTGACCTTCCGTGAAGCGACCGCCCAGGCGCTGGTGCGCATGCTGCCCGAAACCCTGCAAATGATCGTCAGCGGCGGTCACCCCAAGGGTGATGTGTTTGCCGTGGCGCGCATTGCCGGCATTCAGGCGGCGAAGAAAACCAGCGATCTGATCCCGCTGTGCCATCCGCTGATGCTCACCGGCGTCAAGGTGGAGCTCAGTGCCGAGGGCGACGACGCCGTGCGCATCGTCGCGCGCTGCAAGTTGTCCGGGCAGACCGGTGTCGAGATGGAGGCCCTGACGGCAGCCAGCGTCGCGGCACTGACGATCTATGACATGTGCAAGGCGGTTGACCGTGGCATGACCATCGAAAGCGTTCGGCTGCTGGAAAAAGTCGGCGGCAAGAGCGGACATTTCCAGGCGGAGCCGACATGAACATCACCGTGAAGTTTTTTGCCCGTTATCGTGAGGCGATGGGGGTCGATTCGCTGCAGGTCTCAGGGGATTTCGCCACTGTCGATGACGTGCGTGAATGTGTCGCCCGGCGCGACGGCGCGGTTGTGCTGACAGAGCAGAACCTGATGTGCGCCCGCAACGAAGACCTCTGCCAGCTTGATGAACCGCTGGTCGATGGCGATGAAGTGGCGTTCTTTCCGACTGTGACCGGAGGCTGAACCATGGCCATTCGCGTGCAGTGCGCGGCGTTCGATCCGGGTGCTGAAGTCAATGCCATGCAGGCTGCCAACGTGGGTGTGGGCGCAGTGGTGAGCTTTGTCGGCTACGTGCGCGACTTCAATGACGGGCTCGACGTGTCCGGGATGTTTCTTGAACACTACCCGGGCATGACCGAAAAGGCCTTGGGCAAGATTGCCCTGGAGGCTGAACAGCGCTGGCCACTGCTCAAGCTGGAAGTGCTGCACCGTATCGGCGCGCTGGAACCGGGGGAGCCGATCGTCTTCGTCGGGGCCGCCAGTGCCCATCGCCAGGCGGCGTTCGACGCCTGCGCCTTTGTCATGGACTACCTCAAGACCCGTGCACCGTTCTGGAAGAAGGAAAACACCAGCGACGGGCCGCGGTGGGTGGAAGGGCGGGACAGTGACCATGCGGCAGCGGATCGCTGGAAGCGGTAGATCCTCGTCGTCCTCAGATACGCCATCGCGGGCACGCCCGCTCCCACAGGTCTTGTGTTGCTTGCACAATGTGTGAGCGACGTTCATCCCTGTGGGAGCGGGCTCGCCCGCGAAGAGGCCATCAGCTTCGCCAATGAATTCAGCTTGGCACTCCTCCCGACCACCGGCCGATCCCCCAATTGACGATCAGTACACAAAAGTCCAGTATGGAATTATAAGTACAAAAAAATCGTCCCCCCAGTTCCAGCTTTTTCTTCTGTCTTGCCAAACCAACAACAACCCGCGAGAGAACGAATATGAAGCAATTCCCCCTCATCACCGGTCTGGCCCTGAGCCTGTTGGCGTGCAGCTCTGTGTTCGCCGCCGAGAAAACCCTGCGCATCGGCATTGAAGCCGCTTACCCGCCGTTTGCCTCCAAGACCGACAAGGGCGAGATCGTCGGTTTCGACTACGACATCGGCAATGCCCTGTGCGCGCAGATGAAGGCCAAGTGCGTTTGGGTCGAAGGTGAGTTCGATGGCCTGATTCCTTCGCTGAAAGTGAAGAAAATCGACATGGCCCTGTCGTCTATGACCATCAACGAAGATCGCAAGAAGTCGGTGGATTTCACCCACAAGTACTACTTCACCTCTTCGCGCCTGGTGATGAAGGATGGCGCAGTCGTGGATGATCAGTACGCCAGCCTCAAAGGCAAGAACGTCGGCGTGCAGCGCGCCACCACCACTGACCGTTACGCCACCGAGGTGTTTGAACCCAAGGGCGTCAACGTCAAGCGCTACAGCAACAACGAAGAGATCTACATGGACCTGGCAGCCGGTCGCCTCGATGCGATCTTTGCCGACACCATCCCGCTCAGTGACTTCCTCTCGATGCCTCGCGGCAAGGGGTATGCGTTCGTTGGGCCAGAACTCAAGGACCCGAAATATGTGGGCGAGGGCGCCGGGATTGCCGTGCGCAGGGGCAACACCGAACTGGTCAGCGAGCTGAACAGCGCCATCGACGGCATTCGCGCCAATGGCGAATACCTGAAGATTTCCGAGAAGTACTTCAAGTCGGATATTTACGGCGACTGAGCAAAAGCATCGCCAGCAGGCTGGCTCCCACAGTTTTGAATGCATTCCAGAGCGGTACAGCAGCCCGAGGCTCCCACAGTTGAGTGCATTTCAATGTGGGAGCCAGCAGGTTGGATCCCACAGTTTGAATGCATCCCAGAGCGGTACAGCAGCCCGAGGCTCCCACAGTTGAGAGCATTTCAATGTGGGAGCCAGCAGGTTGGATCCCACAGTTTGAATGCATCCCAGAGCGGTACAGCAGCCCGAGGCTC